>CAZQVZ010000222.1:5399-9428 GCA_964596895.1 uncultured Myxococcaceae bacterium | reverse complement strand
CCATCAAGCGCTTCCGCCAGGTGGGCAAGCCGTACATCTCGGTGCTCCTGCACCCCACCACCGGCGGCGTGGCGGCGAGCTTCTCCTGGCTGGGGGACGTGGTCCTCGCCGAGCCCAGGGCCCTCATCGGTTTCGCGGGGCCCCGCGTCATCGAGCAGACCATCCGGCAGAAGCTCCCCGAAGGCTTCCAGCGCTCGGAGTTCCTCGTCGAGCACGGGATGATTGACGCCATCGTCTTGCGCAAGGATCTGCGGCCGAAGCTCGGCCAGCTCCTCGGACTTCTGGGCTAGGTGGCGGACGCGTGGGCTGGGCGCTGACCTTCCTCGAGGGTCTCTCCCCGTCCGCGGTGCGGCTGGGCCTGGACCGGGTGCAGGTGGCCCTGCGCGCCCTCAAGAACCCCGAGCGCGACTACCCGTCGGTCCACGTCGCTGGCACCAACGGCAAGGGCTCGACCTGCGCGCTGCTCGCGTCGTGCCTGAAGGAACAGGGCTACCGGGTGGGGCTGTACACCTCGCCGCACCTGCAAAGCGTGAACGAGCGCTTCCGGGTGAACGGCGAGCCCATCTCCACCGCGCTGCTCGAAGACCGCATCCACGAGGTCGCCTCCACCCATCCGGAGTTGCTCGAGGAGCCGTCGCCCTTGACGTACTTCGAGGTCGGCACGCTCGTCGCCCTGTGGCACTTCGCGAAGGAGCGGGTGGACGTGGCGGTGCTGGAGACGGGCCTCGGCGGCCGTCTGGATGCGACCAACGTGGTGCGGCCGCAGGTGACCGCCATCACCCCGGTGTCCTTCGATCACATGGACTACCTCGGCCACACGCTGGCGGCCATCGCTGCAGAGAAGGCGGGGATCCTGAAGCCCGGCGTGCCGGTGGTGCTCGGGCGGCAGTCGCCGCAGGCGCTGGCGGTCATCGAGGCGCGCGCGCGGCAGAAGGGCTGCGCGGTGCGCCTCTTGGGCCGGGACTTCGACGTGGAGGCGGGGACCGAAAGCGGGACCTTCACCTTCCGGGGCCAGCGCACCCGGCTCACCGGCCTGCAGAGCGGGCTGCGCGGGCAGCACCAGTGGGACAACGCCGCGGTGGCGCTGTCGTGCCTGGAGTGGCTCGAGGACAAGGGGCTGGGCTGCACGCCGGAGCGCCTCCGACAGGGGCTCGCAAAGGCGCGGTGGCCAGGAAGGCTGGAGGAGGTCTGTGCCGAGCCCACGCTGGTGCTCGACGGCGCCCACAACCCGGAGGGCGCGCAGGCCCTGGCGCGGGCGCTGCAGACGGAGTACCCGGACAGGAAGCTCCACTTGTTGTTCGGGGTCCTGGGGGACAAGGACCACCGGCCCATGCTGCGCGCGCTGTTCGGGCGCTGCGCCTCGGTCCACCTGACCCCGGTGCAGAACCCCAGGTCCCTGCACCCCACCCGCTACGCCGAGGACGCGCGGGCCTTGTGCCCGGAGGTGGAGCTCTACGGTTCGCCCGAGGAGGCCCTGCGCGGCGCCCGGATGCGCGCGGCGCCGGAGGACCTGGTGGTCTGCACCGGGTCGCTCTTTCTCGTCGGGGAGATACGCGCGCTGGCGGGGGAGGCGTCCCGCCCCTAGATTGAGAGGTGATGCGGGTCCCCGACTGGAAGCAGCCCGAGCAGCCGAGCGCGCCGACGGTGACGGTCGACGACGTCGAGTTCCGGTCGCTCTACACCAAGACGCGCTACCTCGTGGACACCGCGGACGGCTGGTCGTTGTCCATCTCCCGCTACCGGCCGAAGCCGCAGGCCTTCCCGCAGCCCCTCTTCGGCGAGCCGATGCTGCTGGTCCACGGCTTCAGCCAGAACCGGCACACCTGGACCTCGGGCCAGTTCGTGAAGAACCTGCTGTTCTTCGGGCTCGACATCCACATCCTGGAGCTGCGCGGGCACGGCAACAGCAGCCTGGAGCTCCAGCATGAGCGCAGCCGGAAGTTCGGCCGGCCCCTGCCGGCGGACCTCGACTACGGCTGGGACATCGACAGCTACTTCCTCTACGACCTGCCGGCGGCGGTCAGCGGCGTCAAGCGCATCACCCGGCGGGATCGCATCTTCTACTGCGGCCACTCCATGGGCGGGATGCTCGGCTATGGCTACGCCGGCATCCACGACGACTTCGAGGGCATCGTCACCATTGGCGCGGCGTCGGACATCGGTGCGGGGGTGTTCTTCCTGCGGGCGCTCTCGCTCGCAGGTCCCATGCTCATCAGCGGGCTGGACGGCCTCCTGGGCGCGGCCAACCTCGAGCGGCGGGCGGTGCACGAAGGCCGAAAGCTCCTGTCGAAGGCGGCGGGGGTGGTGTCGAAGGACGCGGCGAAGCGGCTGTTGCCCCAGGAGGCGCCGCGAGACTGGCGCTTCGCTTACGTGCCGGTGGATTGGTTCCTCAAGCGCGTCGAACAGCAGATGGGCCGGGCCGAGCAGTACCCGCTCTTCCACCGCGCCTTCGCCCGGGTGAACCGCCTGGCCAACCTGTCGCGGGTGCGCAGCAACGACATCCGCTGGCTGCTCCGCGAGGGCGGTTCGCCGGAGCCGCGCGGGGTGATTGAGCAGTTCGCGAAGTGGATCCGCAAGGGGGAGCTGGTCTGCTACCGCACCGGCTACGACTTCAAGCGCGGCTTCTCCAAGATCGACGTGCCCATGGCCATCGTCTTCGGGGACATGGACCCCCTGGCGTCGGTGAAGTCCACGCGCTCGGTGTACCGCGCGGCCCACAGCGAGTACCTCCTGTGGCGGCCGGTGAAGGGCAACAGCCACATCGAGCTGACCATGGGGCATGACATCCGGCAGATCTGCTACGACGTGAAGAACCTCGTTGAATACGCGCGCAGCCACCGCCACAAGCGGCCCAGCCTTCCCCGGCGCGACGCGCGCTGAACGTTTGCCCCACGAAAAGTTGGGCCGCAAAGGCCGCGTGCTAGCTTCGCCGGCCGATGGCGTCATGGCGGCTGGGGCTGTGGGCGGCGCTCGTCGTTCCGGCGTTTGCCTACGCACAAGACAACGTTGAGCTGAACCGGATCACCCAGGTCGTGGTGCGCGACGGCGCCGTGGAGATCGTGGGCTCGCGCCAGCCGAACTTCTCCAGCTTCAGCATGGACAACCCCTACCGGGTGGTGATCGACATCTCGGAGGCGGTGTTCGCCGGCGTCCCGGAGCTGCTGCCCGGCACGGGGGGGGTGACCGGCGTGCGCACCGCGAGCTACGGCTCGGCGTCCGCCGCCATCGCCCGGGTGCTCATCGGCTTCGAGCGCGAGGTGGAGTGGGGGGTGGAGGCGCGCGGCAACACGCTGGTGTTGAGGGTGTCCGGCGCCGCGGCCACCGGGACCGAACCTCCGTTGCTCGCCACGGAGCAGGCGGCGCGGGAGGCCGAGGCGAAGCAGGCGGAGGAGGCGGCCCGGGCCGCGGCCGAAGCGGCACGGCAGCAGGAGGCAGAGGCACAAAGGGCCGCGGAGGCCGCCAGACTCGCCCAGGCCCAGGCCGAGGCCGAGCAGCAGGCGCGCGAGGCCCGGGCGCAGAAGGAGGCGGAGGCTGCGAGGCTGCGCGCCGAAGCGCTCGCCCGCGAAGCCGAAGCGGCGCGGGTGCGCGCGGAGGAGGAGGCGCTGCGCGCGAAGCAGAGCGAAGCGCAGCGGCAGGCGCAGGCGGAGGCCGAGCGCACGGCCCAGGCCCAGAGGGCGCAGGCCGAGGCGGAGAGGGCCCGAAGGCAGGCAGAGGCCGAGGCGAAGGCGCAGGAGGCGGCGCGGCTTCGAGCAGAGGCCGAGGCGCGCGCGCAGGCGGAGGCGCAAGAGCGCGCCGAGATCGAGGCGACGAGGCGGGCGCAGGCCGAAGCCCGCGCGAAGGCGGAGGCTGACGCGAAGGCGCGCGCGGAGGAGGAGCGCCGGGCGCAGGCGCGTCAGGCAGAGGAGGCGAAGGTCCGCGCCGAGGCGGAGCGAGCCCGGGCAGAGCAGGCCCGCCGCGCGCAGGCGGAGGCCGCCCAGAGGCGAGAAGAAGAGGCGCGGGCGCAGGCGGATGCGCAGGCGGATGCGCAGG
>CAZQVZ010000222.1:0-5299 GCA_964596895.1 uncultured Myxococcaceae bacterium | reverse complement strand
GCGCAGGCGGATGCGCAGGCGGATGCGCAGGTGCGCGCCGCCCAGGAGCGAAGGGCCCGGGACGAGGCGCGCAGGCTCGCCGAAAAGGAGGCGGCAGAGCGGGCCAGAGCCGAGCGCGAGGCCGGGGCTCGGGCGCGCACCCAGAGGTCCCCCTCCCCGGGGGGTGGCACCGCCACTCTGGAGCTCATCGGGTTCCGGCCCATCGGCGGCACCGCGCGCGTCTTCGTGCGCACGGTGGGCGAGCCCGCCTACGACGTCGCCGAGGTGGACGTGCGCACGGTGGTGGTGACGCTTCGGGACACGCGGCTGGGGTCTGCGAACAACGCCCGCCCGCTGGACACCTCCTTCTTCGGCACCGCGGTGCAGGAGGTGCGCGCGCGGCAGGTGGGGCCGGACGTGGAGGTCGAGGTGCGGCTGTTGCGCCCGGTGCCGTATGGCGTGCGGCGGGTGGGCGGCGAGTTGCAGCTCGACTTCCAGGGGACGTGACAGGCCTGTGAACGCAGCGCTGGCGCTCCTTTTGACGCAGCTGGCGGGGCAGATCCCGCTGGCGACCGAGGCCGAGCTCCCCAGCGGGGAGAAGGTCCTGCTCGCGGCGGATCAGCTCCTCTACGAGCCCTCCGAGGAGAAGCTCACCGCGCGGGGCAACACGCTCCTGCGCACCGCGAACGTCACCGTCCGCGCGGACGAGGTCGTCTACGACCAGCGGGAGCAGAAGGCGTGGGCGAAGGGCAACGTGATGTTCGTCAGCGGCCTGCTGGCCGGCGTGGCCGAGGAGGTCCGCGTCGACATCCAGTCGCTGGAGGCGCACATCGTGGGCGGGGTCTTCATGCGCAAGCGGAACGTGACCGAAGCGCAGCTGCTCGCGGCCCGGACCCCGCAAGAGCTCAAGAAGACGGGGGAGACGGTCCTCACCATCACCGGCGAGCGCATCCAGAGGGTGGGCCCCAACGAGTTCCGGGTGGACGGGCTCTCCTTCACCCCGTGCGACTGCGATCCCACCGAGCCCTCGTGGCGGGTGGAGGCCAGCCGCGCCAACGTGATCATGGGCGAGAAGGCCACCCTCACCTGGCCGGTGATCTACGTGTACCGGGTGCCGGTGCTGGCGCTGCCCTGGCTCTATGTGCCGCTGGCGGAGCGGCGGACGGGCCTGCTGGTCCCCCGGCCCAACCAGTCTTCGATCAACGGCTGGTCCTTCGAGCAGCCCATCTTCTTCACGCTCGGCGAGAGCTACGACCTCACCCTCACCCCCGGGTTGTTCCAGGGCACCGACGACGCCTTCGGCATCCGAGGCGGGCGGCTGCACACCGAGTTCCGCTACGAGCCGAAGGTGGGCATGGGCGGCCGCTTCACCGCCGGGTTTCTATGGGACACCAAGGCCCGGCGAAACCCCATCATCCCCGGGGAGCTGCTCGGGAGCGGCACGCGGGGGCTGCGCGGCGAGTTCTCCTGGCTGCACGCCCAGGATCTCGGCAACGGCTGGCGGGCCCGCGCGGACGTGGGCGCGGTGAGCGACGGGTACTACCTGCGCGACGTCACCACCGACGTGTTGGCGAGGCAGGCGGAGTACCTGCGCTCCACCGCCAGCGTCTCCCGCCGCACGCACGACACCTGGTTCGGCGTGGACGTGGTCCTCCGCCAGCCGACGTGGGTGGACACCCAGCCCTGGGGCTACGACCTCTTCCGCGAGGACCGCAACGCCGCCGGGCTGCGGCTCCACTCGCCCGCCACCTTCCAGCGCGGCCCGGCGGTGACGCTGGCGGTGCCCGAGCGCAAGGTGGCGGGGCCGGTGCGCGGCAGCTTCCGGGTGGAGGCCCTGCGCCTGGGGCCGCTCACCCAGCGCTTCGGCGACGAGGGCTCAGATGGGATCGCCCAGGCGTACGACCCTCTGGACCCGCTGCAGGGCAACCTCCGGTTCGACGAAGGCGAACGCGAAGCGCGCGAGCGGGTGGACGTGAACCCCCGCCTGTCGCTGCCGCTGGCCCTGGGCCGCTTCGCGCACGTCGAGCCGTACCTCGCCCTGCGCGAGACGCTCTGGCTGGGCGAGCGGACCTTGCGCACCCACCACCGGGGCTATGGGCTCGTGGGGAGCTCCGCGCAGACGACGCTGATAGGGGAGCTGGGCCGGCGCAGGAACGTGCGCCACGCAGTGACGCCGTACGCCGAGGTCCGCTGGGCGCCGAAGGTTCTTGGCGGGGTCCCCGACGGGCGCACCTATGACGCGGTGGACGCGGCGCTGCCCCCAGAGGGGATCTTGCAGGCCGTCACCGAGGTCCGGCAGGAGTTCGGGCTGTGGCAGGGGGGCGCGTACCGCGAGCTGTTCCGGCTCACGCTGGGGCAGGGGTTCGACCTGCAGTCCAGAAAGGTGGCGGACACCTACGCGCACTTCACGCTGCAGCAGGGACCTCTGTCCGCCACCGGCGTCGCCCGCTACGACGTCCCCACCGGCCGCTGGTCGCAGTTCTCTGCGCGGCTGCACGCGGACAACGGCAAGGGGACCTCGCTCTTCCTCTCCTATGACGACCTGCTGTCGGTGGGCTCTGATCCGCTGCGGGCCGGCATCGACGCGCTGGTGGGCACGCCCTTGAGCGCCTTCGACCAGGGGACCATCGGCCGGGCCCAGCAGTTCCACGGCGGCTTCCGGGTGCTCTTCCCGTTCGGGCTCGGCACCCGCTACGAGGCGCTGGTGTGGCCGGGCGCCCAGGGCCGGCAGCGTTTCCCCCAGCAGACGTTGGGCCTCTCCTACGGCCCCGGCTGCGACTGCTGGCGCCTGGAGGTCTTCGCAATGCTGCAGCCGGTGGCCCTGGACAAGCCCGACGGGCAGGGCTTTCTGGGCTCCAACTTCCTACGACCCAATGTGGGCGCGAATCTCACCATCCACCAGTTCGGCCACTTCGGCTCGGGTGGCTGATCCGCCTCCTTGATCTGGCGCAATGAACAGCGCAACAGACTGGAATTATTCACTGGCAGTCGCTGGCAGCAGCACCGCGGTCTGTTAGGAAAGCCCGCCAGCATCGCAGTCAACGCCAGCGCCAGAAGAGGCATCTTGTCAGACATCGGAAAGCGCCTGGGTCGTCGGATTCGAGACCTGCGGACGCAGAAGGCCGAGGGGTGGACGCAGGAGACCCTCGCCGAGCGCGCGGCGATCAGCGTCTCGTTCCTCTCCATGATTGAACGCGGCGAGCGGATGCCGCACGTGGAGACCCTGGCGGCCATCGGCGCGGCCCTGGACGTCAGCCTCTCGGAGCTGTTCCATGGCACCGACGGCGAGCCCACCTCCCAGGATGATCTGGCGCGCCCCCTCCTGGAGTTCGTCCGCGCGAAGCGTCTGTCCGCGCGGGACGTGGACAAGCTTCTGGGCGTCGCGCGGGCCATGTTCAGCAGCGAGGAGTAGGGCGTCTTCGCTCGCGCCTTGACTCGCCTGTTCGCTGGCCGACAAGATACCCCCCTCATTTTCCCTCCCCTGGGTGCCGAAGGAGCGCGTGTTGATGCGTCTACGTGTTGGTGTGGGGTTGGCCCTGTTGGCGCTGGTGTCCTCGGCGTGTGGTTCCTCGGGTCCGGCGTCGTTGGTGTTCGTGGAGATCACTCCGGCGCAGCCGAAGCTGGGTGACATCACCACCGTGAAGTTCGCCGCCACCGACAGCCGCGGGCTGCCGGCAGAGGGCATCCCGGTGACCTTCGAGTTGCAGCGTGAAGCAGGCGGGGTGACGCTCTCGCCGCGCCAGTCGTCCACCACGCAGGGCTCTGGTGAAGTCATCACCCAGGTCACGGCCACCGGCCGGGTGGCCTCGGTGGTGGTGGTGGCGCGGGCGGGGGACAAGGTGGCCCAGTCCCCGCCCATCACCTTCGCCGGCTCCGCGGTCTCCGCGCGCGGCATCACCTTTCAGTGCGGCCCCGTGGCAGGCGTGGGCAGCGGCGGCATTCGCGCCATCAGCGCCTACGGCCGCACGCGGGAGCTGATCGCCGGCGTGAAGGTGGAGTGCACCGCCCATGTGTCGGACCGCAATGGCGATGGCATCTCCGGCACCCTGGTGTCCTTCCTCACCGAGGCCGGGACCATTGGCCCCCTCGCTGAATCCGTGAGCGACGGCGTGGGCAACGCCACCGTCCTGTACAAGACCTCCTACCCGCTGCCGGAGGACGTGCTCCCCGGGAAGTACTCGCACCAGCCCGTGGAGAGCACCACGCACATCGGCCAGCACCTCGCGCCGGAGTGGATGTCTCCGTGGCTGTGGCAGTCCAACCCCATGGACGTGACCATCCCCCTGCCGGATCCCTCCTGCCCGGGCGGCTGTGATGAACCGCGGCGTGCGGACCCCATCCGCCCCAACCGCGTCAACAACCCGCGGGACAACCTGGTGGCGATGATCGCAGTGACCACCGGCGAAGAGTCCTTCGTGGACCTCAACAACAACGGCGTCTACGACGACGGCGAGCCCTTCGTGGACACCACCGAGCCGTTCGTGGACAACAACGACAACGGGACCTGGGACGCGGGAGAGCTGTACATCGACACCGACGGCGACGGGATGTGGACGGGGAAGAACGGCGTCTACGACGGGGCCACGCTGATCTGGGCGCAGAACCGGCTTCTGTGGACGGGCCTGCCCAACGACTACGACTATGACGAGTCCCGCCCGGCCAACCCGCCGCAGGGCTACCTGCCCACCATCAAGCGGCTTCTGCCCCTGAACACCAACGTGGTGAACATCCCGCACCTGGGGCTGCAGGCCGCCCGGTTCCGCATCGCGGATCCGTGGTTCAACACCTTCGCGCAGAACGGGTCTTCGGACGGTTGCATCGCCAAGTACTCGAGCGCGGTGTCGGTGGTCCCCGAGATCTTCGGCTGGGGCGGCATCCGCTTCGACTACCCGTCCATCGAGGACGTGCAGATGACCATCGTGGACGCGCACGAACCGGATGAGCCGGGCATGCCGCCGCCGCCGCCGTCTTCCTACGTGGTGGACATGTACTGCCGCACCACCGCCTCGCCCAACGGCGGCCACGTGGTCGAGTTCTACGTGGGTGGCGTGGGCGGCATCGCCAACTAGCGCGCTCCGCCTTTCGTCTCCGGTCCGCCGCCCCGGTCTTCCTTGACCCGGGCGGCGGGCGTCCCTAGTGTCCCCCGCGGCTGATTAGCGAATCAACCAGCGCGCTGCAGTTTCGCGGCCGCGGGAGGGACCCGGACCTTTGGCCAGGACAGCGAAGGCAGACGCGCAGCCGAGCACCCGCGAGATCGAGCGGCGCCGCACCATCCTGCGGGCGGCCATCGAGGTCTTCGCCAAGAAGGGGTACCACGGCT
>CAZQVZ010000221.1:0-9473 GCA_964596895.1 uncultured Myxococcaceae bacterium | reverse complement strand
GCACCCGGACCACGGTGAGGTTGCCCTCCTTCATCTGGATCACGAACCCGAGCCCACCGAACTCGCCCTTGGTGGAGAGCTTCATCTCCCGGTAGAGCTCCGGCCGCAGCAGCACCGAGTGCGGGTCCAGCTTGGAGAGCATCCCGTTCACCGCCGCGTACTCGACGTCGCGGGTGTCCTCCATGGGCCGCATGTGCTGGTTCAAGAACTCGAAGACGTCCTTGAGCGTGAAGGACATCTTCCACAGCGAGTCCACGTGGGTGATGTCGAAGTCCCGGACCTTGCCGTTGACGTTCAGGGTCAGCTTCCCGGACTGGGCGCTGCCGTCCACCATCACGTCCGGGACGGCCTTCTCCACGTACTCCAGCGCCTCGACCATCATCTCCTTGGGCTTCACCCGCTGCGGGTCGACGTAGTTCTCCTTCACGTAGAGGATGACCTTGGTCATCGTCCGGAGCGCCGAGAGGTCGTGCTGCGGTTGGTCTGTCCCCGTCTGCGCGGAATGCGGACTGCGCGGCGGCGCGGCCGAGGCCTCGCTCATGGTGATGGGGAGCGGGGCGCGGTCGTTCCCGACCACCGCCCAGGCGGCGACGAGGACGACAATGGCGATGCTGCGACGCAGGATGCGGGGCATGAACTTTACCTTCGGGTGAAACCGGAGTGATTCCGACCGCTTGGAGGCCCGCCCGCCCGGTCGGCTGAGGTGCTCACAACATTAGTCACGGGGTAGGTGGCCTTCAAGGCGGCAAAACCTCTCTGTGCGAAGGGGTGCAACGGAGAAGGGGCCGGGAAAGTTCCCGAACGGCCATTCGGGCGGATCCACCGATCCGCTCGGCGGATCAGGCGGCGGGGGAGAGCGGGGGGGACGGCGCGGGGGGCTGCAGGGTGCCGCACGCGCGCAGGCCTCGGAACAGGAGCGTCCCGGCCACGACCGCGGTGGGGATGAGGAACAGGTTCAAGACCGGCACCCACAACACCGCGTACAGCGCCGCGCCGAAGCCCAGGGACAAGGGCAACCTCGAGAGCACCGTGCTGCGCACCTGCCGGAACGCGTAGTGGTGCCGGATCATGGGCGCGTCGAGGTACTCGAACGCGAGCCACAACATGGTCCACAAGACGCTGCTCACCGTCCAGGCGACGCTGCCCACCGCAGGGATGAAGTTCAGCGCGAAGAGCAGCGCGTGCCCGCCGAGCAACAGGAGGATGCGCGCGAGCGTGTGCTTGAGCGAGACCACGGTGCCGCGGGCAATGGCCTTCACGTCGAACCCGGGCGCCTGGAAGTCCCCGAGCGCCTCCTCGGTGACCTCGCTCAAGGGGTCCTGCAGCGGCGCCAGCAGCAGCAGCGGCACCGTGTTCAGCCCCACGAGCAGCAGGACGAGGAACGTCACCCCCACCATCACCCAGAACCCGACGGCGCCGTACCAGGTGACCGGGTCGAAGACGAAGCGCCGGACGAGGTCGTCCGTGTACACACCGAGCAGGATGACGAGCCCCACCAGCGCCACCCCGGTCACGAGCGCGGCGACCGCGGAGAGCAGGAACAGCTTCGGGGTGCCGAAGATCATCCTGACCGCCCGGAAGGGGAGCGACAGGCCGCTGAAGAAGTCTGTCAGGCGGCTCTTCGGGCCGAAGGTCGGGACGGTGGACATCTTCAGGGCCTACGGGGGCGGCGCCAGCTGATTGCGGGCGGACCGTCGCAAAAGGAGGCGCGCCGGTCAACGGCCGGTATATAGGCCGCGGCGGCACGCATCACATGTCACTCGACCTCGACGCCGATCAGGCACCCCTCACCCGTATCGAAGACCTCCTCGCGTACTTCCGCGAAGCGGAGCGCCCTGAAGGCGGCCGCCAGGTGGGGCTCGAGCACGAGAAGCTCATCTACCCCGTCAGCGGCAGCGGCGCGGTGCCCTACGACGGGGAGCGCGGCATCGGCGCCCTGCTCGCCGGGCTGGAGGCGCGCGGCTATACGGCGCACCGCGAAGCCGAAGGGCTGCCCATCATCGCCCTCATGCGCGGCGCCCTCACGGTCTCCCTGGAGCCGGGCGGTCAGCTGGAGCTGTCCGGGACGCCGCTGCCCACCGCCCGCGCCGCGCACGAAGAGAACCTCGCCCACCTGAGGGACGTGAAGGCAGCGTGCGACGTGCTGCGGCTTCACCCGGTGTGCCTCGGCTACCGCCCGTTCGACGTGCGGGACGAGATGCCGTGGATGCCCAAGACGCGCTACCGGGCCATGCGGGAGTCTCTGCCCCGGCGCGGCGGGCTGGCGAAGAACATGATGCTGATGACCGCCACCGGGCAGTGCTCGTTCGACTGGACGGACGAAGCGGACTGCGTGCGCAAGGTGGTGGTGTCCGCGCGGCTGTCTCCGCTGCTGGTCGCGCTGTACGCCAACAGCCCGCTGGTGGAGGGCAAGCCGTCGGGGTTCCTCTCCTACCGGAGCCACGTGTGGACGGACGTGGACCCCACCCGCTGCGGCTTCCTCCCGGCGATGTTCGACAACTCCTTCTCCTACCGGGCCTACGTGGAGTGGGCGCTGGACGCGCCGCTGCTCTTCTTGCGCCGCGGCGGCGAGTACCTGCGGCCGGAGCTCACCTTCCGGCAGCTCATGGAGGACGGCTTCGACGGGCAGCCCGCCACCCGCGGTGACTGGGTGGACCACCTCTCCACGCTCTTCCCCGAAGTGCGCATCAAGAAGGTCCTGGAGATCCGCAGCGCGGACGGCGTGAACCCCGAGCTCACCGGCGCGCTCTGCGCGATGTGGCGGGGGCTGCTCTATGACCCCACCGCGCTCGCGGACGCCGCGCGGCTCTTGCCGCCGCTCTCGTACAGCGAACATCTGGAGCTGATGGACGTGGCGCGGCGCGAAGGGCTCAAGGGGCGGTGGGAGGCGCTCGCCATTGGCCCCCTGGCGAAGGAGCTCGTCGCCATCGCGAAGGCCGGGCTGCAGCGGCTGGACCCGGAGGACGTGCCGCTGCTCTCGCCGCTGGAGGAGCTGGCGGAGTCCGGGCGCACCCTGGCCGAGCGCGTGCTCGAGGCCTGGGAGAAGGATCACAACCCGGCGAAGCTGCTCGGGCGCTTCGGCTGCTGAGTCGGCCGTCCTCCCCGGGCGCCGCGCTGGGGCCTACGCCACGCCCGCCGTCGCCGCGAGCGGCTCGCCGCAGTGGTGGCAGACGCCCAGCTTCCGGGTGACCGGGTGCCGCCCGTTGACCAGCTGCCCGCAGGCCCCACACGTCCCGGCGTTGGCGGTCTCCTCGAGGTAGCTGTCCGGCAGGACCGTGTTGCGGATGCTGCGCCGGTCCGGATCCTGAAGGTCCAGAAGCAGCTTCACCCAGTTGCCAATGGCCTCGCCCTTCTTCTTCCCGGACGCCATCGCCGTCTCCAGGGCGACGTCCGGCGCCTGCAGGATGTGGCGGTAGTTGGGCGCGTGCAGGTGATCCACCAGGACGCAGTAGTCGATGGCGACGACGACGAAGCGCTCCCCTGGATAGGACGGCGAGCTGTAGCTGCGGTCGTAGACGTGCAGCACGCGGTTGTGGATGAGGAACTGCAGCGGCACCGACTCCGCCAGCTTCTCGCGGACCATGAACACCGCCTTGTGCTTGCCGTGGAGGATCTCCTTGATGACGCCGCGGAAGAGCTCCGAGCCCGGCTGGTGCTCCTTGAGTGACTCCAGCTTTTCGGCGCCGAAGTCGCGCGCGGCCGAGGTGACGTGGTCCACGGTGATCCGGTCGCTGCGCGCCTCCCGCCAGTTGATGTACGCCTTGCGGAAGAGGGTCAGGTAGTCGCGCGGGTTGCCGTGGGAGAACTTGAGCAGCCGCACCTGCGCGTTCGGCGTCAACAGCGCGTCGATGGTCGCGTCCGCCGTCTTCGGGAAGTCCTCCTCCTTCCCGCCCACCTTCCGGAACGCCAGGCTCAGGTGCTGGTGCAAGACCGCGGAGAGCACCCGGTCGCTGCGCTCGGGGTTGCGCTGGAAGACCAGGTCCGCGTCGAGATCGATGGCGGGGTAGATGTCGCCGTTGCGCTCGAAGCCCACCGTCAGCTTCTTCTCCGTCACCGCGAAGCGCGTCTGGAAGGGCAGGGTGGCGATCTTCACGGCGATGCGCCGGCTGGGCAGGAAGGTGCGCCGGAACAGGTCCGCCAGGTACGGCTGCGCGTCCAGCGAGATGAAGGCCCACTCGTCCACCAACAGGTAGAGCCGCTCGAGGTCGTTCACCTCCAGGAAGCTCTCGATGGCCTGGCGGATCTGCGAATAGCTCACCGCGCGCGCGCTGCTCTTCACCTCTTCGGTGCGCGTCGTCGCCTTCTTCAGCCACTTCGCCACGCCGCCCAGGCGCACGGACTGCGCGTCCAGCCCGCCCGTGCCCACCTCCGCGGAGGCGCTGGCGCCCGCCTCCTTCTCCGTCTCGTCCACCTGCTCGGTGCGGGACTCGCCGCGCTTCACCGGCCGGTGCACGCCGTTGATGGCCGCACGAAACAGCGTGTCGATGGCGGCGTGGCTCTGCTCCGCCACCTTCTTCTCCCAGGCGGTGCGCGCGGTGGGCACGTCGTTCTGCCACAGCTCCTTCGCCGCCACCTCCCGCAGCCGGTCCGCGATGCCCAGGATGAGCTCCTGGAACACCCTGCGCGCCTCGACCTTCGGACCTGGGCGGTCCCCGGACTCGAGCAGCAGGGTCCGCATGTCGATGTAGACCGCGCAGTGCGCCTGGGTCCGCACCGTGGCGTTCACGGACTCGGCGAGGAACCCGAACAGGTGCGTCTTGCCGGTGCCGCGCCGCCCGTCGATGTACTGGTGCGTGGGCGTGAGGCACTTTTCGGCGTGCCCCATGTTCACGTACGCGTCGAGCAGCACCGCCCGGTCGAGCTGTTCGCTCTTGGGGGCGATCTCCGCGACCGCCTGCAGCATCGTCTGGGCGCGAAAGTCCAGGGCCACAGAGCCTACCTCCGTCCGAACAGCCTTCGAATTCCGCCCAGGAGCCCGGACGGCAGCGGCGGCTCCGGCTCTCCCGGCAGGGGCGCGTGGGCGAAGAGCGCGGCCCGCACCTCGTCCGAGGCGTCCTGCGCGGCGAGCACCACGTCCCGGCGCGCGCCCGGCACCTGCGCGCTCACCTCCACCCGGCCGTCCGGCGCCACCTGGAAGGACAAGGTCGCCTCGCCGGAGCGCTCCGGCGTGAGCTGCAACGCGCCCAGGTATTCGTTCTCCCAGGCGGTGTCGGACGCGCCCTGGAACACCGCCACGCCCAATGGCACGCCCGCCTGCACCGGCAGGGTCAGGGTCTTGTGGGCCGGCAGCCGGGTGTTCTTCTCCAGGACCCGCCGGAAGCTCCCGCCGCGCAGCCCAAGGCCCAGGGGCACCGAGAGCACCTCCGAGACGGTGACACCCCTCTTTCCCTGCTCTGCGCGCAAGAGCGCGTCTCCCAGGATGGCCGCGCCCAACGCCACCGCGCCGTGGGGGTCGATGTCCGCGCGCCCGGGCCGCAAGGTCACCTCCTCCATCCGCCGGCGCACCAGCGGCGCGAGGCTCTGCCCGCCCACCAGCAGCACCTCGTCGATGCTCTGCGGGGTGAGGTTCGCGGCGGCGAGCACCGCCTGGGTGCAGCCCACCGTCCGCTCCACCAGGTCCGAGGTGAGCCGCTCCAGCGTCTCGCGGGAGAGCTCGCAGCGAAGGTCCACCGGCGTGCCGTCCGCCTTCGTCGCGGCGAAGGGGACGTTCACGGGGGTGGCCTCCGCCGTGCTGAGCGAGATCTTCGCCTGCTCCGCGGCGTCTCTTATCCGCTGACCTGAGTGCGGCGAGCCATCCGGCGGCGTCTGCTGCCCCTCCACCATGACCCGGATGAGCTCGTCCCCCAGCCGGTCATCGAAGTCCATGCCGCCGAGGAAGTTGTCCCCGCCGGTGGCCACCACCTCCAGATCATCGCCGGTGATCTCCACCACCGACGCGTCGAAGGTCCCGCCGCCGAGGTCGTAGACGAGCACCCGCTTGCGCGCGAGGCCACGGCCATGGCCGTACGCCAGCGCCACCGCGGACGGTTCATTGAAGACGCGCAGCACCTGCAGCCCGGCGAGCCTCCCGGCCTGCAAGAGCGCGCTGCGCTGGTGGTCGTTGAAGTACGCCGGCACGCAGAGGATGGCCTTCGAGAGCGGCTGGCCCAGGTGCTCCTGCGCCGCGTCCTTCAGCGCGGACAGCAGCTGCGCCGCCAGCTCCGGCAGGGAGTACGTCTTCCCGCGCAGCTCCACGCCGGCGTCACCCTCCGGGTCCGCGACGAGGGGGTAGGGGAAGCGCTTCGCCAGCTCGCGGATCTGCCGAGACCGCGCCCGCCTCCCCATCAAGCGCTTGGCGCCGAAGACGGTGTTCGCAGGGTCGATGAGGATCTGCGCCTTGGCGCGCGTGCCCACGAGGAAGCGGTCCTTCTCGTCCAGCGCCACCACCGAAGGGATGCCGAAGGTCCGCCCATCCGGCGTCAACGGCACCAGCCTTGGCCTCCCGTCCACGAAGACCGCCACCCGGGAGTTGGTGGTCCCAAGGTCTATGCCCAGGACCACCTCCCGCTTCGGCGCGCCCGCCATCCCCGCTGGCGGTTCGGGCAGCGTGACCCGGCGCGGCGGTGCGGGCGGCTTTTCGGCCAGGGCATCGGGCGCATTGGGTGCATTGGGTGCATTGGGCGCGCGCGTGGCCGCGGGCGCCGGCTGGTGGGGCGCCACCTCCTGGTCGCGGGCGGGCACCCACTCCGGCGGCGGCGGCTCCGGCTGCGGCTCGCCGTTGCGGAAGGCGACCACCCTGTCCACCAGCGCCTTGCTGCGCGCGTCGAGCCGGGTGAACCGCACCGTCATCCCGGCCCGGTTGCCGCCTTCGTCCACCTGGGCCTTCACCACCACGCCCTCGCCGCGGAGCAGGCGCGCGCCGTCCGCGAGCACGAACTCGAACTGGAGGAGCGTGCCCTCCGGCTTGATGGAGCGGGTGGCCACGAAGACGCCGCCGCGGGCGACGTTGGTGCCGTACTTCTCGATGAATTCGTCTTCGGAGCCGTACGGCAGGCGGACCCGCAGCGGCACCGGGCTGTGGTCGCTGCCGCTCAACGTTCCGAATCCAGGGGGATGACCGCGTCCTTCTGCGCGCCACTCACCGCCGCCGCCGGAATCACCAGGGAGAGGCCTTGGCCCACCACCTCCTGCGGCACCTCGAAGTAGAGCGTGACCTCAGAGCGCTCGTCCCGCGGCCAGATGCGCGCGAGCTCCTTGGTGCCGGCGCGCTGCGCGTCCTGCGCGACGGTGAAGGTCACCCCGTCCTTCGTCCGCACCGCGGCCAGGGAGAGGTCCGCCTGCACCTGCGCTTCGCCCACGTTCTGCGCGACGAGCTGCACGCCCAGGAACAGGTCCGGCGAGGTCAGCTCCAGCCGCCCGGCCTTCACCGAGTGGGAGGTGACGAGCCCTGCGGCCTTCACCGCCAGGGTGCCGGCGTGCACGGTGGCGTTGTCCTCGGGGAGCGCCAGCGAGCGCGGCCTGTCTTCGCCTGCCGCCAGGGCCGCCAGCCGTTCGTTGGGATCTTCGGCCACCCCCGGCGCGCGGCCAATGGCGTGGCCCTGCTGCGCGCGCGCCACCTCTTCGCGGAGCTTCTGCAGGGTCCTGTCCCCTTCGACCTGTGGCTGCGCGTCCTCCTTCTTGCAGCCGGCGAGGCCGCACACGCCGAGCGCGCAGGCCACCGTGAGCGCGAGGACGGGCTGGACGGGGCGGCCCATCTACGCGCGCACCGCCTGGGCGACGAGCTGGTCCAGCTTCTCCAGCGCCTTCGCAATCCCGGAGGGATCCGCGCCGCCCGCCTGCGCCATGTCCGCCTTGCCGCCGCCGGAGCCGCCCACCAGTTGCGCCATTTCGCGCACCAGGTCACCGGCCTTCACGCCCCGGTCCACGAGGTCCTGGGTGGCGGCGACGAGGATCAGCGCCTTGCCGTCCTTCTCTCCGCCAATGGCGACGACGCCGCTCTTGAGCTTGTCGCGGAGCTGGTCCGCGAGGCCGCGGAAGACCCTGGCGTCCGCCGGGTCCACGCGGGTGGTGAGGATCTTCACGCCGTTGACCTCGCGCACCTGCTCGAGCACGTCTCCGCTGTTGGCGCGGGTGGCCCGAAGCTGCGCCTCCTCCGCCTTGCGCTCGAGCTCCTTCACGCGCTTCGTCGTGGCCTCGATGCGCTTCACCAGCTCCTTCGGCGAGGTCTTGAGCAGCTCGGACGCGCGCCGGACGTCGTGCTCCAACTCGCGCAGCCAGCCGAAGGCCCCCACGCCGGTGAGCCCGACGATGCGCCGCACCCCGGAGGCAATGGAGGACTCCTGGGTGATCTTGAAGAGGCCGATGTCGCCTGTCCGCTTCACGTGCGTGCCGCCGCACAGCTCCACCGACTCGGGGTGCACCGAGACCACGCGGACGTCCTCGGCGTACTTCTCGCCGAAGAGCGCCACCGCGCCGCCCTTCTTCGCCTCCTCGAGCTTCATCAGCTTCGTCTCGGCGCCGGCGTTGTCGCGGATCCACCCGTTGACCAGGTCCTCCACCTGCTCCAACTGCTCCTGCGTGGGCGCGGCGAAGTGCGCGTAGTCGAAGCGCAGGTAGTCCGGCGCGACGACAGAGCCCGCCTGCTTCACGTGGTCCCCCAGGACCCGCTTGAGCGCCTTGTGCAAGAGGTGCGTGGCGGAGTGGTTGGCGCGGATGGACTTGCGGCGCTCGGCGTTCACCGCCAGGTGCACCGCATCTCCCACCTTCAGCGTGCCTTCGGTCACCGACACCTTGTGCACCACCAGCCCCGCCACCGGCCGCTGCGCGTCCTGCACCTGGGCCACCGTCTTGCCGCCGTGCGCGGTGAGCCGCCCGGTGTCGCCCACCTGGCCGCCGGACTCGCCGTAGAAGGGCGTCTGGTCGCAGACGACCTCCACCTCGTCGCCCGCCTTCGCCTCCGTCAGCTCCGTCCCGCCGCGCAGCAGGGCGCGCACCGAGCCCTCGCCTTCGTGGCCTTCGCCGTCGTAGCCCAGGAACTTCGTCTCCCCGAGCCGCTCGAAGATCCGGTGGTACGCGTCCCCCACCGCCTTGTCGCCCGAGCCCTGGAAGTCACCCTTGGCGCGCTGCACCTTCATCCGCGCCTCGTAGCCGGCCTGATCGATGTCGAAGCCGCGCTCTTTGGCGATGATCTGCGTGAGGTCCCAGGGGAAGCCGTGGGTGTCGTGGAGGAAGAAGACCGCTTCGCCGGGGAGGACCTTGTGGCCCGCCTTCTCCAGCCGCGAGATCTCCTCGTCGATCATCTTCAGGCCGCGGTCCAGGGTGCGGCGGAAGGACTCCTCTTCGTGGCGGCAGACCTCCAGTACGAAGGATCGGTTCTCACGCAGCTCCGGGTAGGCCTCCCCCATCACCTCGATCACCCGGTCCACGGTCTTCGGGAAGAAGAGGTCGTTGAGCCCCAGCTTGGAGCCGTGCCGGATGGCCCGCCGCATGATCCG
>CAZQVZ010000220.1:0-9531 GCA_964596895.1 uncultured Myxococcaceae bacterium | reverse complement strand
CCGCGGTGCGGGTGCCGCCGTCCGCCTGGAGCACGTCACAGTCGATGGTGAAGGTCCGCGCGCCGATCTTCGAGAGGTCTACCGCCGCCCGGAGCGAACGGCCGATGAGCCGCTGGATCTCCTGGGTCCTGCCGCTCTGCTTGCCCTTGGCGGCCTCGCGGGCGCTGCGGGTGTTGGTGGCGCGCGGGAGCATCCCGTATTCGGCGGTGATCCACCCGCCCCCGGACCCGTACACGTGCGGCGGCACCTTCTCCTCCACCGAGCAGGTCACGAAGACGCGGGTGTTTCCGTACTCCACCTGCACCGAGCCTTCGGCATGCAGGGAGACGCGGGTGGCGAGGGTGACGGGACGCAGATCCAGCGGGGCACGGTTGAAGGAGCGCATCCGCGGGCTCTTATCCGGAAGACCCCGCCGTTGCCACCGTCACTCGGGCGTGCCGGCGCTCACCGTTGGGAACTTCCGGCCGCGCTCCTCGAGGAAGCCGCGCACCCCGGCCGAGATGCCGCGCGCGAGCTTCTCCTGGTACGCGCCGTCGAGCAGCTTCAGGCTCTCCTTCGGGTGCGAGATGTACCCGACCTCCACGAGGATGGCCGACGCCTGCAGCCCGTTGAGCACGTAGAAGGGCGCCTGGTGCACCCCGCGGTCATGCGCGCCGGTCCGGGAGATGAGCGCCTCCTGCACCGCGTACGCGAGCCGGGACGCGTCCTGGTGCGCCTCCGTCCGCTGCAGGTCCGCGAGGATGAACGCGAGGATGTCGCTGCCGGGCCGGGTCACCTGGGAGGGCCCCTCTGCGTTCTCCCGGTCCGCGATGCGCGCCGCGTCCACGCCGGAGGCGCTCGCCGAAAGGAAGTAGGTTTCGATGCCGTGGACGGTCAGGCGCGTCTTCCGCGTGGGCATGGAGTTGGCGTGCACCGAGATGAAGAGGTCCGGCGCCTTCGCGTTGGCGAAGGCCACCCGCTCCGCGAGCAGCAGGTCCGCGTCGCTCTCCCGGGTGAGGATGACCTCCGCGCCCAGTTCCCGCTGGAGCGCGTCTCGCAGGCGGCGGCTGATCTGCAGCGCCACCACCTTCTCCTTCTCACCGTTCGGGCTGGAGGCGCCGTCCTGGGTCCCGCCATGGCCGGGGTCCACCACGATCAAGACGGGCCGCTCCTGCGCGTGGAGCGGGAAGGCCGCCAGCAGCGCGAGGACACAGGCGAAGGCCCGCAGCACGGGGAGAGGGCGCGTCATGGGTGGGAAGCCTACCGGATGCGCGTTCGGACCCGCACCTTCATGGGACGACCCATTCAAGCGAGAGGAGCCAGGCATGCGCGACCTCGAGGGACAGACGGATGCAGGAGCGCCGACCCTGGGCAAGGTCGAGCGGGAGAAGCGGCACGACAACCCAGCCGGCCGTGGCGCGCCGGACGACCGCGGCAGCGTGACGGAGGACCGCCAGCGCTCTGCCGTGGAGGGCGACCAGGCAGGCAGGAAGGCCCCCCAGGCGGACACGCTCCCGGACGCGGAGCCGGGCCGCGGCGGGCCCTCGCCCAGGCGCTGAGCCATCACTCCATCGAGTCGAACCACGCCCCCCGGTGCGCGCGCCACAGGTGCTCTGCCTGCAGGCGCGTGACCGGCGCGAGGGTGACCTCCGCGCCGGGCGCGAGCGCCCCCAGGCGTCCCAGGTCCGCGCGGATGACCACGCCCAGCAGCGGATAGCCGCCGGTGGTCGGATGATCCGGGCCGAGCACGATGGGCTCGCCGCCCGGCGGGAGCTGGATGGCGCCGCGCACCATGGGAGACGAGGGCCGCCGGTCTGGCTGCGTGGGCAGGGGCGCGCCGCCCAGCCGCGTCCCCACCCGGTCCGACGACGCGCTGATGCGGAAGCGCCGGGCCGCCAGCGCTTCGAGGGCGGCAGGGGCGGCGGCATCCGACGCCGGGATGAACCGGATGGGACCGCCGGTGTCGAGTTCGGGCAGGTGAACGGAAGGCTGCGCCGCTGCGTCGCCTCCTTCCAGGACGTCGCCGCGGCGCAGAGGGCGCCCTTCGTGACCGCCGAGCTTCGCCACCGCCAGCGTGCCGCGGCCGCCGAGCACGTCGGGCACCTCGAAGCCGCCTTCGACCGCGACGTAGCGAACCCCGTGCATCGGTGAGGCGCCGCAGGGGAGTTCGGCGCCGGGGACAGCGGTGACGGGTTGCCCGCCGTCCCACAACAGCCGCGGCGGCGCCCCTTCGAGCCGCAGGCGGAGGTGTCCCCACACCTCCAGCGCTGGCGCGTCCCACGCGTTCTTCACCGCGCGGTTGGCCTGCGCGAGCCGCTCCGGGCAGAGCGCGCCGCCGGGGGGGACGCCATGGTGCATGAAGCCGCGCCGTCCACCGTCCTGCACCCACGCGATGCCGCGGACCCCGGTGACGACGACGCGCACGGGGCTCATCAGTCCACCCGCTCGAAGCGGACGCGGTCGCCGGGCCCGAGCGCCGCGCCCTCCGTCGGATGGAACGCCGTGAAGTCCACAGCGGTGCCGAGCAGGTGCCAGCCGCCGGGGCTCATGAGCGGGTAGACCGCGGTGTACCGCTCGGCGATGGCCACGGCCCCTTTCGGGACGCGCGGACGAGGCGCGGCGCGGCGAGGCAGCACCAGGCGCTCGTCGAGGTCCCCCAGGTAGGCGAAGCCGGGCAGAAAGCCGATGAAGCGCGCCTGGTAGTCGCCCTTCGCGTGCAGCGAGGCGAGCCCGTCCGGGGTGAGGCCGCAGGCGTCGGCCACTTCCTGAAGGTCCGCCCCGTCGTAGCGGACCCGGATGATTCGGGGCGAGGTGGGCAAGGTGCGCCCCGTGAGCAGGGGCGGCCGCGGCAGCGTGGGCGGAGGTCTGAGCGGATCGAAGTAGACCGCCCCCTCGGTCTCGCCCAGGACCACGTCGCAGACGCCGGGCGCCTCACGCAGGGCCGTCAGAAGGGCCGCGCGGTCCACGTCCTCGGGCAGGTCGAACAGGGCGGCGCCGTCTCCCAGCGGCCGGAGCGAAGGTCCGTCCAGCACCGCGCCCACGGCCCGGGCGATGTCGACCGCGCCCGGCGTGTCGCCGTGAACGCAGAGGGTCTCGACCCCGCCCGCGAGCAGGAGCCTGCGCGCCTGCACCGCCGCTGCCAGCGGGTCTTCGAGGAGCGCCCCCGGCGTCCCCCGCGGAAGCAGCGTCCCGTCTTCTGCCATCCCGCGGTCCGCGAAGCCCTCCCGCCAGTAGGAGAGGCCCCGCGCGGCCGCGAGGTCAAAGAGCGCGCCGGCGGCAGGTCCCACCACCACGACGGCTTCGCCGAGCGCCTCCACCACACCCTGCAAGAGGGCGTGGGCGACCTGCGGGTCTCGCGCTGCGGAGTGGTAGAGCGCGCCGTGCGGCTTCACGCTGGTGACGTCGAGGTGGCCGTGGGCGCGCGCCACGTTCCCCAGGGCCGCGCACTGGTCCCGGACCGAGCGGCGCAGCGCCTCTGGCGTCAGCCTCAAGGACCTGCGGCCGAAGCCTTCGCGGTCCGGGTAGGACGGGTGCGCGCCCAGGCGGGTGCCGTGGCGCGCGCAGGACGCCACCGCGCGGCGCATGGTCTCTTCGTCCCCGGCGTGGCCGCCGCAGGCGACGTGCGCCAGGTGCGCGAGCGCGTAGAGCTGCGCGGGTTCGTCCGGCAGTTCGCCCAGGTCGATGTTGAGCAGAGGCGTCAACGGCGGCCCTCAGCCTGGCCCTCAGACGATGACTTCGATCCCGGCACGGCCGGCGGCGACTTCGCCGATGGCGTGGACGGGGACGCCGGCCCCTTCGAGCGCGCCCATCACCCGCCGCGCCGCCTTGCCGTCCACCGAGGCGAGGAGCCCACCGTTGGTCTGCGCGTCCGCGAGCACCAGCTTCACCGGGTGCGGAAACTCGGCGGGGAACTTCACCTTCTTGCCCACCCACTCCAGGTTCGCCTTCGACCCGCCGGGCACCACGCCCTCTTCGGCCAGCTGGGGCACGTCGCCAATCACCGGGATCATGGGCAACAGCAGACGCGCCTTCACCTTCGACCCAAAGACCATCTCCCAGAGGTGACCGAGCAGGCCGTACCCGGTGACGTCGGTGAGGGCGTGCACGTGCTTGTGGTGCTGGGCGAAGATTTCACCCGCGTCCTTGTTGAGCGCGGTCATCACCTCTATCACCCGCGCGATGAGGTCCTTCGACGCGACCTTGCGCTTGATGGCGGTGGTGGCGATGCCCGAGCCGATGGGCTTGGTGAGCAGGAGCACGTCCCCGGGCCTGGCGCCCACGTTGGCGAGCACCCGGTCCGGATGGACGATGCCGGTGACGCTCATCCCGTACTTGGGCTCGGGATCCTGGATGCTGTGGCCGCCCATGATGGGGATGCCCGCTTCGTCCGCCTTCTGTCCGCCGCCTTCGAGGATCTTCCCCAGCACCTCCAGGGGCAACTCCTTCGGGAAGCAGACGAGGTTGAGCGCGAAGAGCGGCCGGCCGCCCATGGCCCACACGTCACTGAGCGCGTTGGCGGCGGCGATCTGGCCGAAGATGAACGGGTCATCCACCACCGGCGGGAAGAAGTCCGCGGTCTGGATGATCGCTTCGCGCTTGTTCAGGCGATAGACGGCCGCATCGTCGCTGGTGCCAAAACCCACCAGGGCGTCCGGGTGCTTCTTCGTCTTCAGGCGGCGCAGGACCTGCGCCAGCTCCGCGGGGCGGATTTTGGCCGCTCAACCCGCGCAGCTGGACAGTTCGGTCAGCCGCTTGTGCGCGTCACTCATGGCGTAGGCTTCTATCAGCCGGCTCGCACGTAGTCGCGCTTGAGCAGGTCCAGCAGCACTTCGGCGCAGGCCACGTCTTCCTTGTCCGAGTGGTCCAGCACGCCCTGCAACGCCCCGTAGTTGTGCACGAGCTGGAGGACGTCGAGCTGGTCTGCGGAGAGCTCCCGGAGCTGCGCGGTCATGGGCATGGCCAGCATCAGGGTGGCGGTTTCGGAGGGGAGGTGCTTCTGGATGCGCCGGTATTCGTCGAGGCTGCGCAGCCCGTCCATCAGGAGCGCTTCGGTGGAGGTCTCCAGCTCCACCATGAACTCCGGCGGGTTCTCCGGCGACAGCTCGAAGTCACCGGTCTCCCAGGTGATGATCCGGTTGAAGCTCTTCTGCGGGCCGAGGTCGTGGTTTTCGTCGATCACCGCGTAGTAGACGCGGCCCTGGCGCAGGTAGATGCGGCCCTCCTGCGCGCCCCGGATGATGAGGACACCGTTCTTCTTGGAGGTGTGGAAGAGCTGCAGCAGGTCCGGCAGGGGGATCTCTTCGATCTTCCCGGTCATGGAGGAGCCGCGCCGCGCCTGCACCGCCGCCGCCTCCTCCAGCTTCTGCTTCACCACCCGGTCATCCAGGTCCTGGCCGCCGCCCTGCTGCACCAGCTTGAGGATGGAGGTGCCGATGAGGATGCGGTCCCCTTCCTTGATGCGGGACTGCTTCACCTTCTCGCCGTTGACGAAGGTGCCGTTGGTGGAGCCGAGGTCTTCGATGGTGATCTTCCCGTCACCTGCGACGGTGATCTTCGCGTGCTTGCGCGAGACCATGTCCTCCACCAGCACCATGTCCAGCTCGCTGGAGCGGCCGATGATGACCTGCTTGTTGGCCTTCAGGGGGAACTCGCCGCCCTGGTACTTGCCCGAGATGAACTTGAGCGCGAACGACATCTAGCTCTCCTTCGACCGCGCGAGGTTCAGGTACATCTCCGCGCCCTTGTGACCGGGGCTGATGGAGAGGACCTCCTCCCACGCCTTCACCGCGTCCGCGTGGCGCCCCGCCGAATACAGGGCGATGCCGTAGTGGACCCGCCCCGGCAAGAACTGGGGGTTCTGCCGGATGATCTCTTCGAACTCCGCGAGCGCCGCGTCGTGTTCGCCCAGGTCTCGCAGGGCGTCCCCCAGCTTGAGCCGGATGTCCACGAACTGCGGGCAGAGGGCCAGCGCGCGGCGGTATTCCTCCGCGGCCTCCTTCTGCAGCCCGGTGGAGAGCCAGACGTCGCCGATGTCGGCGTACATGTTGGCGATCTTCCCCTGGACGAAGGGGTCCACCTTGGTGGGCGAGGAGCGCTGGCGGGAGAGCGCGGTCTGGTAGACCTCCTTCGCCTCCCGGTACTTGCCCATGTCGTTGTAGATGATGGCGAGGTTCAGCGCCGCTTCGGTGTAGCCCGGGTTGATGCGCAGCGCCGCTTCGAAGGCGCGCTGGGCCCGCGCGAACTGCCCCTGGTCGTGGAAGACCACGCCGAGCATGTTGTAGACGTCCGCGAAGGACTGGTTCCGCTCCACCACCTGGGTCAGGTACTTCTCCGCCTGCGCGTACTGCTTCTTCTCGAAGTATCCGCGGCCCAGCGTGAGCAGCTGTTTGAGCGCCTCGTCCATAGGTCGGCAGCTAGCCTACATGAGCCCGGCAGCGAAGAAGAATTCCCCTTCCTGTTCCCGAACGACGAGCCTGCGCGTCCCCCGCTCGTCCACGGGCCGGTCCGGGGTCTGGCCCCTGATTCGGAAGTCCTCGCTCACCAGGATCTCGTCCCGCTCCCCGCGCAGGTACCAGGCCTCCGCCTGGACGTCCCGCTTCTGCAAGGCGGACAGCCGCTGCAGGTCCGGGTCCGTGCGCAGCGCGGCTTCGTCCGAGCGGGAGAGCTTCGACAGCGCGGCGAAGTCCGCGTCCTGGAGCGCCTGCCTGCGCGCCTCGAGCAGCGACAGCGCCCGGACGAGCCTGGGCGCGAGCCCCTGCTCCGGCCTCCACTGCCCGTCCGCGTAGACGAAGGGGATCCGCTCGTAGCCCAGGGTGCTGACCTTCACCGGGCCCACCTTGCCCTGCCCGTCGAGCGTGGCCACCACGTCCGCGCGGCGGGCCTCGAGGTCTGCGTCCACGAGGATCCGCTCGTAGAAGTGTTCGTCCAGGACGAGCGTGCCGCCCGCGGGCAGCGGCAGCTCCAGTTCGCCGCCTTCGGTCTCCTTGAGCTGCGCGACGATCTGGACGTCGGGCCCGCCGGCGAAGCCGAGCAGCCGCACGCCGAACAGCCCCAGCAGCAGGGAGACGACGACGACGAAGGCGAGGAAGAGGAGGGCCTTGCGCCCTTCGGACTTCACGACGTGCCGAGGAGCGCCTGCGCCCTCTGTGCCGCGGCGGTGCCGGGCAGGCGGTTGATGACCTCCTTCAGCGCGGCCTGGGCCCGCTCCTTCTCACCGAGCCGTGTGTAGGCGTCATACAGGCCGAACAGCGCCTCTTCGTCGAAGCCGAGGCCGCCGAAGTCCTTCGCCACCGTCTCCAGCCGCATGGCCACCGCGCGCCACTTCTCCCGGCGCGCGTAGAAGGAGGCCACGTACAGCTCGTGTTTGGCCAGGCGGGTGCGCGCGTCCGTGACGATGGCCTTCGCCTCTTCGAGGTGCTCGCTCTTCGGGTAGCGGCGGGTGAAGTCCGTCATGGCCCGGAGCGAGTTGCGGACGGCCACCTGGTCCTTCTCCTCCGCCGGCGGCAGGAGGAAGAAGTCCGAAGGGATCTCCTTGTGCCAGGTGAGCGCGGCGCGGAAGGCCGCGTAGTCCACCCTGGGCCAGGAGGGGTTGAGCTTGATGAAGCTCTGATACGCGTCCCGCGCTTCGATGAACTGCCCCTGCGCGAAGAGCGCGTCCGCCAGCTTGAGCTCCGCCTCGCGCGCGGCTTCGAGGAAGGGGTAGCGGTTGCGGACGTATTCGAAGTAGCGCTGCGCCTCGAGGTAGTTCTTCCCCTCCATGGCCTCGTTGCCCCGGGCGAGGTTGGTCTCCGCGTCCTGGGCGTAGTTGGGCTCGCCCGGGGTGCCGGTGGTGGCGCAGGCGAGCGTGAGCGCAGACAGGGTGACGGCGGCGAGGGCGGCTCTCATTCTGCGGGCAAGGTAGCCCTCACCCCCTGCCGGATCCAGCGCAGAAGGGGCGCGCTGGAGGGCAACGCGCGTCGTCGTGCTCTTCGGTGGACCCGGCGAGGGGGCCCGGTAGCATGCCCCTCATGCATCCACTGCTGACCCGCTACCTGGACCCCGCGAAGGCCCTGGACGTCCTCTCCCAGAGCGCCCGCGGCGAGAAGGTGGAGGCGGAAGACCAACACCTCGTGGCGGTGGCGGCTGACTTCCCGGACGAGCGGGGGCTGTTGCTCTCGTCCGGGCCACACCTCGACGAGGACGTGCAGCGGGTGGTGTTGTTTCTGGCCACGCACGCCGCGGTGCGCGCCATCCGGGAGGACGCGCAGCTCGGGCCCGCGGCGGCGAAGGCGCATGAGGCGCTGGTGGCGGCGGGCGCGAAGCCGCGGCAGGCGGACGCGCTGCTCGCCGAGGTCGTGGCCGAGGAGGCGTTCGCGGACGAGGAGGCGCCCGACAGCTTCGACAGCGCGTGGGTCCTGGAGGGGCTGGGGCTGTTGCCGAAGCTCGTGGCGCTGGATGAGGACGTGGTCATCGCGCTGTTGACCGACTTCGCGCGGGACGGGAAGGAGGCCACGCCGCTGCTCCGGGAGCGGGCGGCGCGGGCGCTCCTGGAGGAGGCGTGGTCGGAGGGGGCTGCGCCCATCAACACCGAGCACGTGGATGAGGCGCTCGACGAGCTGTACGGCGAAGGCGGCGAGGACGGCTTTCTGGACGCGTGCGCGGCGCTGCGCGGCTTCGTGGTGCTGCTACGGTCGCGGGGGCTGCTGGGGCCCCTGCGCGCAGGCCGGCTCTTGCGGAGCGTGGACCGCGCCGCCCACGCAGGAGAGGGCCTCGACGACACGGTGGACGACGCCGACGCGACCGAGAGCGACGACTAGAAGCGTTCGATCTGGAAGTCGTCGTCCTTGTTGGCGGGGGCGGCGGCGCCCGCCGGACGGGGCGCGGCGGGGGGGCTGACCGCCGGGCGCTGACCGGAGCCAGGCCTCTGTGCCGGGGCCGCGCCAGCCACCACGTTGCCCTGGCCTCGCTGGACGAAGGCCTGCGTGCCGGGGATGGCGGTCTCTTCGCCGGGCTTCTTGTCGAAGTCGTCCCACTTGGAGTCGCTGGTGGCGGAGATGCCGGAGAAGCGCAGGGCGAAGTCGTCCGGGTTGGTGGCCTGGCGCTTGGCTTCGTCGAAGGTGACGAGCCCCTGCTTCACGAGCGACATCAAGGACTGGTCGAACGTCTGCATCCCGTAGGTCTGGTGACCCTGGGCGATGGCGTCGTTGATCTCCTTGGTGCGGTCCTTGTCCTCGATGAGCTCCCTGACGCGGGCGGTGGCCTTGAGGACCTCCACCGCGGCGACGCGGCCCTTGCCGTCTGCCCGTGGGACGAGCCTCTGGGAGACGACGGCGCGCAGGACCGAGGCCAGCTGCAGGCGGACCTGCTTCTGCTGGTACGGGGGGAAGACCGAGATGATGCGGTTGATGGTCTCGGTGGCGTCGAGCGTGTGGAGGGTGGAGAGCACCAGGTGGCCGGTCTCCGCCGCGGTGAGCGCAGTCTCGATGGTCTCGTGGTCCCGCATTTCGCCGACGAGGATGACGTCCGGGTCCTGCCGCAGCGCGCTCTTGAGGGCCTGGCTGAAGGACATGGTGT
>CAZQVZ010000219.1:0-9641 GCA_964596895.1 uncultured Myxococcaceae bacterium | reverse complement strand
CCTACAACACGGTGGTGCCGCCCTCCGGGAAGATCCTCTCCGGCGGCGTGGACTCCAACGCGCTCCACAAGCCGAAGCGGTTCTTCGGCGCGGCGCGGAACATCGAGGAGGGCGGGTCCCTGACCATCATCGGCACCGCGCTCATCGACACCGGCAGCCGCATGGACGAGGTCATCTTCGAGGAGTTCAAGGGCACCGGTAACTCGGAGATCGTCCTCGACCGCAAGCTGATGGAGAAGCGCATCTTCCCGTCTTTGGACATCAACAAGTCCGGGACGCGGAAGGAGGAGCTGCTCCTGGCGCCCGAGGACCTCATCCGGATCACCGCGCTGCGGCAGGTCCTGCACCCGTTCACGCCCATCGACGCCATGGAATTTGTGCTCAAGCACATGCGTCCGACGCGCACGAACACCGAGTTCCTCGGTTCGATGAACCGGTAGCCACCGGTCGTACCAGGAGGTCCGCATGGGGACGCGCGCCCGTCTATTCGCTGCCAGCCTCTTCGCGCTGGCCCTGGCGTGCGTGCCGTTCGACGAGTTCCCGGGGGAGGAGGACCCTGCGCCGGGGCGCGTCTGCTACGAAGATTCGGACTGCGTCCCCAACGACTGCTGCGGCGTGGGGACGGGGGCCGTGCACCGGCTGGACGGGCCCGACTGCCGCGCGGTCTTCTGCGACGGGGTCTGCGACGAGGACCTCATCGACTGCGGGTGCGCCCTGCCCATCTGCCGGGACGGGCGCTGCACCGCTGCGTACGCGGAGCAGTGCCTGTAGGACCGCGCCTGCCCTCGCGTTGACCGTCCGAGCAACGGCTTGCTAAGACGCCCGCTCTTCACGGAGGGGTGTCCCAGATGTCGAGCGCCTACGCCCGCAGGGCCCTTTACCTCGTCGCCCTGGTGACGGTGGCGGCGGGCTGCTCGCAGAACCCGGGCGGCCGGCCAGATGGCGGCGGCCCCGTGAGCTTCGTGGGCCGCGCGTGCAGCGTGGACGCCGAATGCGGGGACTTGCGCTGCGACACCATCCGCAGGCAGTGCATCTGCCTGTCGGACGAATCCTGCCAGAGCGCAGATCCCGCCGCGCCCGTCCGCTACTGCAACAACTACACGGGGCTGTGCGTGGAGGAGATCGCCGGCTGCAAGTCGGATCTCGACTGCGCCGAAGCTGAATACTGCGACAGCGCCATCCGCGCCTGCCGGGCGAAGAAGAGCTTCTGCGCCCCCTGCGCGAACGACAACGAGTGCGGCGGCGAAGGCGACCTGTGTGTGGAGGAGCCGTCGTTGGGCGCGAAGTTCTGCGGCCGCGCCTGCGGCGTGAACGAGGACTGCGCCCGCGGGTCTGAGTGCGTGGAAAAGGGCGGTGCGCTGCAGTGCTGGCCTGCGCCCAACCCGCTGACGCCGGCGGAGACCGCCACCTGCGCGAGCTTCAAGGGCTGCACCCCGGACGCGCTGGGCGCGTGCGAGTCAGACGCCGACTGCGGGCTCGCGGACCAGAAGTGCGACAGCGCGCGCGGGCAGTGTGTGGCCATCGAGCAGGCGTGTCCCTTCGGCACCGCGTGTGATCCGCGCCACAAGATCTGCGTGGCCCAGTGCATCCAGGACTCGGACTGCGGGGATGAGCGCCTGCGCTGCGTGAACCGGGTGTGTGAGCCCATCAGCGTCTGCGCCACCGACTCTGAATGCCCCATCACCCAGGTCTGCAGCGTGCAGCCGGGAGAGGCCACCGGGCAGTGCATCCCCGTGTGCCAGAGCAATGACCAGTGCCCGGTGGGGCAGGTGTGCCGTCAGGGCGGAGACATGCGCGCGCGCTGCGAGCCCGGCTGCTCGGCCAACACGCACTGCGCGCTCGACCAGCGGTGCAACGCGCAGGGGCAATGTGAAGGGCCGCTGGTGGGCGGCACCCGCACCTGCCAGGCCACCCCCGTCTGCCAGACGTGCGAGTTCTGCAGCAGCACCGAGAGCGCCTGCAAGCCGGCGCGGGATACCTATCCGTACTGCGTGGAGTGCATGGGCTCGGGGGAATGCGCGGACGGCCTGTGCGTGCTCTACGACACCCCGGTGGGCGGAGACGGCAAGTCGTACTGCTCGCAGTTCTGCGGCGCCGGTCAGGAGTGTCCGCAGGGGTTCTCCTGCCGCTCTCTGGGCGGGGGGACGCAGTACGTGTGCATCCCCACCGACTTCCAGTGCCAGGGCAAGTGCCAGTAGGGCACGTCGTGCCCATGGATCGGCAGGACCAGACCGAATAGCCTCTCGCGCGCCTGGGCCGGATGAAGGCCCACCGGGAGGTAGCGTGCGACTTTGGAGCGGAATTCTGACGGCACTGCTGTGTGCGGCGGGCGCGGCCTGCGGCACCGAGGGCGGTGATGACGCCGGCACGAAGGTCGAAGACTGCGGCAACAACGTGGATGACACCGGCAACGGGCTCGTGGACTGTGACGACCCTGCCTGCGCGTCGGAGACCGTCTGCGGCGCGGGGGACCAGTGCCAGGCGCAGACCGCGTGCTTCACGGCCAACAAGTCCTACGACGACTTCATCAACAACACCGACCCGATGCCCCAGTGCGTGCAGAAGCAGTGCGTGACGCCGGAGGCCAACGTGGACGTCAACTTCTTCATCACCAAGAACTTCATCGGCTCCAACATCATCGTCAACTCGGTGAACACGCGCTTCGTGAAGAAGGTGGACCTCAACGGCGAGCCCGTGAACTGCGAGCAGCTGGAGGGGGTGGCCTCCTCGAACGCACCAGAGGGAGCGGACGCCCTCGAGAAGGCCAACCGGTACAACCTGCAGGCGTACGACGTGACCAACATCAACGGGGACAAGGCCAACACCGCCATCCAGATCCCGCTGATGAACGTGATGACCGGCGGGGACTTCATCATCTGGACCGAGCTGTGGAGCGGGAAGAAGGGCTCCAACACCGGTCTGCCGCAGGGCAAGCGCTACGCCTGGGCCTGCGTGGAGTCCGGGCCGCACGTGGCGGAGGTCAAGGCGGCGGACCACGGGACCCGGTCCATCTCGGTGAACATCCCGACGCCGCAGAACCCGTAGGCATGCGCCTGCGCGCGCTGCTCCCGCTGGCCGCGCTGGTGTTTCCGGCGCTGGCCCTGTCTGCGGAGCCGTTTCCGGCGCTGCCGTCCCAGCCTGGCGCAGGCCACCCGCGGGCGGCCGAGCCTTCGGCCCACCTGCGGCGCCGCGCCCTGGAAGAGCTGCAGACCCTGGTCGGGCAGTGGCAGGCGGAGCTGCGTGAGTTCCACCGCGACCTGGGCGAGCGGGAGCGGATCCTCGCCCGCCGGGCGCACCTCGCGGAGCTGGAGGCGGCCACCGCAGACGACGACGTCCACCTGCCGCCGACGGCCAAGGTGATTGAGGTGGCGCCGTCCGCACAGGCCAATGCGTCTGATTCGCCCTCGGACCCGCTGGAGGCGGAGATCGCCCGGATGGAGGCGGAGCTCGAGGCGCGCGCGCAGCGGTGCGCGGAGGACCAGGTGGCGTGCGAGAAGGCGCGCGAATTGCGCCGCATCATCCGCGAAGGCAACGACGCCTGGGAGGAGGCCATCGAGGCGAAGGCGCGGGCGCGGGAGGCGGCCATCGAGGCGCGGGCGCGGCAGATCCAGGCGGAGGTGGACGCGGCCCAGAGGCGGGAGGCCGAAGCGAGGGCGAAGGGGATGGGCGGGAGGCTCGACGACGAGGGCCGCTTCATCGACGCGGACCTGGAGGAGGAGACGCGGTGACGGCGATCCGGCGGGAGCTCCTGGTGGAGGGCAGGTGGGAGACCGGCGAGTCCTTCGCCGAGGTCCGTGCGCCGTGGGACGGGCGGGTGGTGTCGAAGGTGGCGCAGGCCTCGTCCGAGCAGGTGGAGCGCGCGCTGGCCTTTGCCGCAGCGCACCGGCTGCGCGTGGGGGAGCGGCCGACCTGGAAGCGGCGCGCGGTGCTCTTCAAGCTGGTGGAGCTCCTCCGGGCGCGCGAGGCGGAGTTCACGGACGCCATCGTTCACGAGGCGGGCAAGCCGCGGCGCGCGGCGCAGACCGAGGTGCAGCGCGCCATCGAGACCTTCACCCTGGCGGCGAGCGAGTTGGCCTACTTCGGCGGGCGCACGCTGCCGGCGGACCTGAACCCCCAGGCAGAAGGCTACGAGTGCGAGACCCGGCGCTTCGCGGCGGGGGTGGTGGTGGGCATCGTCCCTTTCAACTTTCCGCTCAACCTCGGCGCGCACAAGGTGGCGCCGGCGCTGGCGGTGGGCAGCCCCATCATCGTGAAGCCGCCGCCGCAGGCGCCGTCCGCGCAGCTGTTGTTGGGGGCGCTGGCGCTGGAGGCCGGCGCGGATCCTGCGGCGATGCAGGTCTTGCCCTGCTCCAACGAGCGCGCCGAGGCGCTGGCCACCGACGCGCGGGTGCGGGTCCTGTCCTTCACCGGCAGCGCGAAGGTGGGCTGGCACCTCAAGGCGAAGGCGAAGGGCAAGGTGGTGCTGGAGCTGGGCGGGAACGCGGCGGTCATCGTCTGCGAGGACGCGAACCTCGACGTGGCGGCGGAGCGGTGCGCGCTGGGCGGCTTCAGCTACGCAGGCCAGGTGTGCATCAAGGTGCAGCGGGTGTTCGTGCAGCGGGCGGTGAGGGACGCGTTCCTTTCGCGGCTCGTGGCGCGGGCCCGCGCGCTGGTGGTCGGAGATCCGGCCGGTGCGGACACGGTGGTGGGCCCGGTCATCGACGACGGGGCGGCGGCGCGCATCGACGCCTGGGTGGGGGAGGCGGTGAAGGCGGGCGCCAGGTGCGTGATGGGCGGGCTGCGCAATGGGCGGCTGTTGCCCCCCACCATCCTCACCGGCGCGCCCGCGGACGCGAAGGTGACGCGCGAGGAGCTCTTCGGCCCGGTGCTGGTGGTGGAGCCCTACGACGACTTCGAGGACGCGCTGGCGAAGGTGAACGACAGCGCCTTCGGCCTGCAGGCCGGCGTGTTCACGCGGGACCTGGGCCGGGTGCGGCGGGCCTTCCACCGGCTGGAGGTGGGCGGCGTGGTGGTGAACGACTACCCGACCTTCCGAAGCGACAACCATCCGTACGGCGGCATCAAGGCTTCGGGGCTGGGGCGGGAGGGGGTCCGCTACGCGATGGAGGATTTCACCGAGGAGCGCGTGCTCGTCACCCGGGTGGTGCCGGAGTGAAGGTCCTCATCATCGGCGGCAACCGCTTCATGGGGCCGCTGCTCGGGTGGCGGCTTCTGGCGCGCGGTGACGAGGTGACGGTGCTCAACCGCGGCAACAACCCCGACCCGTTCGGCGAGCGCGTGGAGCGGCTGCGGGCAGACCGCAGCACGGGAGATCTGGCGCGGGTCCTGGACGGCCGGAGGTTCGACGCCACCGTGGACTTCGCCGCCTACGAGCCGCGGGACGTGCGGATGCTGGTGGACTGCGTGGGGGACCGCGCCGGGCACTACGTCTTCGTGGGCTCAGGGCAGGTGTACCTGGTGCGAGACGCCGTCCCCGCGCCTGCGCGCGAGTCCGACTATGACGGGGAGCTGATGCCCCGCCCAGGGGACCTACGCGAACTGCACGAATGGGACTACGGGATGAAGAAGCGCGGCTGCGAGGACGCGCTGGTGGAGGCGGGGGCGCACGGCTTCCGGGCCACGCGGCTGCGGCTGCCGGTGGTGAACGGCGAGCGGGACTACCTGCGCCGCATCGAGTCCTACCTGTGGCGGATCCTCGACGGCGGCCCGGTGTTGCTCCCGGGCGGCGGGGAGGAGAAGGCGCGCCACATCTACGCGCTGGACGCCGCGGAGGGCATCGCCCAACTGCTCGGCGACGAGCGCACCCATGGGAAGGCCTACAACCTCGCGCAGGAGGAGGTCCCGTCCACCTTCGACCTGGTGGGGATGCTGATGGAGCGGCTGGGCGCGGATGACCGCCGGGTGCCGGTGGCGGTGGAAGAGCTCGGCGGGCTGCACCCGACGGAGATCTCCGCGTTCAGTCAGAAGTGGATGTCCCTTCTGGATCCCTCTTTGGCGAAGCGGGAGCTGGGCTTCAGCCACCGGCCTTTGGGGGTCTACCTGAGCAGCATCGTGGCCTCCTTCCTCTCCTTCACCCCGCCGGAGCCGCCCCCCGACTACGCGCACCGCGAGGCGGAGCGCGCCCTGGCGAAGAAGCTCGGTCTGTAGGTCCCTTCCCCGGTCATGGAAGCGTGGGGCGCCCAGGGGCTGTGGGGGTTGTTCGCGGTGGCCTTCCTCGCAGGCTCGGTGGTGCCGGCGCCTTCGGAGGCTGCGCTGGGGGCCGCCATTGCCGCGGGCTACCCGGTGTGGACCGCCGCCGCGGTGGCGACGGTGGGGAACCTCTTCGGCGCTGTGAGCATCTTCGGCTTCACCCGGTGGCTGGCGGGGCCCCGCGGCGAGCGGGTGGAGGCCTTCTTGTCGAAGAGGCGCGGGAGGGACCGGGCGCGGGTGGAGCGGGCGCTCTCGCAGGTCCGCCGGTGGGGTGGGCCTTCGCTGCTGTTGTCGTGGGTGCCCATCCTCGGAGATCCGATCGTCGCGGCGGCGGGGCTGTTGCGCGTGGGCTGGTGGCCGTTCGTCCTCTTCGCCACCGCCGGCAAGGCGGCGCGCTACGCCCTGGTGGCACTGGGGGCCGAGGCGGTGGCGAAGAGCCTGGGTTGACGGCGCCAGAGGCCCTCACTAGAAGCCGCGCGCTGTTCATTCCGGGGGAACCACACACATGAAGAAGCAGGGGCTACTGGCGGCCGCGGCGCTGTTCGGCGTGGCGTGTTCGACGGCGAAGTACGTCCGTCCGCTGACGGACGAGCAGGTGGAGCGCACGCAGGCGCGGGTGGAGCGGGGCGCGTACCTGGTGAACCACGTGATGGCGTGCGGCACCTGCCATGACACCTACGAGGGCGGAGACTTCGCGAAGCAGCGGGTGTCGGACGGGCAGCTCGCCGGCGGCAATGTGCTGGTGGAGCACGGCATGGAGATCTTCATGCCCAACATCACCCCGGACGAAGAGACCGGCATCGGCCGGTGGACCGACGACGAGGTGATGCGCGCCATCCGGGATGGGGTGCGGCCGGACGGCTCGCTGATGAACCCCCTGATGCCGTTCGGGCAGTACCAGGTGCTCTCGGACGAGGACACCCGCGCCATCGTCGCGTACCTGCGCACGGTGCCGGCGAAGAAGCAGCCGGCGCCAGACCGCACGTCGAAGTTCCCCTTCCCCATGGGGATGCTCATCAACCGCGGCGTGATGCACCACGCGCCGGTGACGGGCGTGCCCGAGCCGGACCGGTCCGACAAGGTGGCCTATGGGCGGTACCTGGTGAACGCCGGGCACTGCAACACCTGCCATTCGCTCGGCAAGCGGGGGCCGCGGGGGGAGGACCACGAGACGTACATGGGCGGCGCGGACCAGCCCAACGCGGTGGAGGGCATTGGCGAGGTGTGGGCGCCGAACCTGACGCCGGATGAAGAGACGGGCCTCGGCCGGTACACCGACGAGCAGGTGAAGCTGGCCCTGCGCACCGGGACGCGGCTGGACGGCAAGGTGATGGCGCCGCCGATGATCGCCTTCGTGCCGCACTGGGCGGGCGTCACCGAAGAGGACCTGGACGCGGTCCTGGCCTACCTCCGGACGCTCGAGCCGGTGAAGAAGGTGGTCCCCGAGCGCAAGCTGTCGCCCGCGGCGAAGGCGCTGTACGAGCCCGCCGGCTGAAGAGGAGGGTCAAGCGCCCGCGGGCACCAGGCGCCTTCGGGTGCGCTCGAGGCAGTCCACGAGCTGCGGGCGGGTGACCTTGCTGTGGGTGTGCTCGCGCAAGGAGAGCAGCTGCTCCACCAGCCAGCGGCTGACGAAGAGGATGGCGTAGCGGGCGTCTTCGGGCAGCCCGCGCGCCATCCAGCGGCGGTTCCGGAAGTACTCCGCGGAGGCGTCCAGGTCCCGCTCCAGCTCCCAGCGGGCGACGGTGAAGGCCGCATCCAACACGCGCGCGTCCGGGCGCTTCGCGTCGGGCAGCAGCAGCGGCGCGAAGGTGCCGCCGGTCTCCAGGTCCAGGGACTCCACGGGCGGCGGCCACCCCGCGAGGTCTTTGGCGAGCAGCTTCGCCACCTCTTCGAGCAGGTGGTCGATGAGGGGAATGGGCTTCGACTCGAGCAGCAGGTCCCAGCGAGACGGCATGACGGAGGCGTTCTAGCCCGCCGCGCCGCCGCCGGGGATGGCTTCGAGCGCTGGACGGTCGGTGATGGACCGCGCAGATGAGGTGGGGGCGTAGCCCAGCTCCAGCTCGCGGCGGATGACGCGGTAGACGTGGCGCTTCCACAGGTACTCGCGGTGGGTGACGCCCATGACCTCCACGTTGTGGAGGTTCTCGTACTGCGCTTCGAGGATGCAGGAGGGGAAGGGGCTGACCCGGTCCGCCTTCGAGTAGATGGAGGTGAAGCGCACGTTCCTGGGGAAGGCGCCCATCTTCAGCCGGCGGATGAACGGCGACATGGGCGTCATCTGCCACACGTCCCGGGCCAGGAGCCCCACGGTGGCCACGCCGAAGTAGGCGCTGGGCGTCCCGTTGTGCGGCGCGCCGAGCGTGACGAGCGTCTTCACCCGCGCGTCTCCGCCGAGCCGCTTCACGTAGTAGCGGCCGATGAGCCCGCCTTTGGAGTGGCCAATGATGGAGAGCGGCCCCAGGTCGTAGCGCGCGTACAGCCGCTCCACCTTGTCCCGGACCTTCTCCGCGCATTGGTCGATGCCGAAGGTGTTGAAGGCGTCGAACATGCCGCCGAGGTTGATGGACCACACGCCATAGCCGTCTCGGCGGAGGCGGTGCTCGAGCACCTCGAACACGCGGCGGGTGGCCAGGTGGCCGTAGAGGAGGAGGACAGGGCGCTCACAGCGGGAGAAGTCCGTCCGCCGGACGATGTCGTTCCCCTTGCGGTCGAACTCCAGGTAGCCGCGCAGGTAGGAGAGCTCTCGTCGGAGCTTGCGCCACGGGTTGCCAATGCCAGACACAGACAAACGATAGGGTCCGCCCTGCCGTGCCGGCAAAGTGGGGACCTGTGGACGCGGGCGGCCTACGTGAAGTTCCGCACGAAGTTCTCGAGGATGCGTCTGCCGCAGGGCGTGGGGCGCAGGCCTGCATAGAGGGCGGGCAGGCGGCCTTCGAGCTGGGCGGCGCGCGCTTCGATCATGGCCCGCATCACCGCTGCGTCCATCTCCGGGTGGAACTGGACCGCTCGCAGGTTGTGCCCATGGGCGAACGCCTGCAGCGCGGTGTTGTCATTGCCGGCCAGCGGGGTCAGTGACGCGGGCGCCTCCACCACGATGTCGCCGTGGGTGGCGTTGACTTCGAACCGGTGGGGCACGCCGTCGAAGAGCGGGTCCTTCCGGCCGCTCTCGGTGAGCGTGCAGGTGATGGTGCCCATCTCCCGGCCCCTGTCGTTGACCCGGACCTGCGCGCCCAGCGCCTTGCCGAGGAGCTGGTGCCCGAAGCACACCCCCAGCACCGGCGTGCCCGCCTCGCTTGCGTTCAGGAGCCAGTCACCCCACGCGCGCATCCACGGCGCGTCCTCCGTCACCGAGGACGGTGAGCCGGTGACGATGACCGCGTCCCAGCCGCGGGCGTCCTGCGGCAGCGGCGCGCCTTCGTGCGCGGGCAGCACGTCGTAGTGGCGCTCGTCGC
>CAZQVZ010000218.1:0-9660 GCA_964596895.1 uncultured Myxococcaceae bacterium | reverse complement strand
GGGGCCTGGTGCGCGCGTCCAACACGCAGCCCATCCTGGTGCTGCGCTACGAGGCCTCTTCGCAGGCGCGGCTGGAGGAGATCCGCCGGCTGGTCGAAGGCGCAGTGGAGCGCGCCCGGACGGACGCGGGGAGCTGAGGGAGAACGGGGCGAATGAGCGAGCCGGAAGTCGGAGAGAAGGCGCTGTACGAAAAGGCGCAGCGGCTCGCGTCCGAAGGGCTCGGCCGCCGCGAGCTGCAGGAGCGCCTGGTGCAGGACGGCGCGGACCCGGAGGCAGCGCAGGTGATGGCCTCTGCCGTCATCCCGCCCAACCCCGTCTCCATTGGGGATCCCATGGACGAGCGCGTCGGCGTCACCGACTTCCTGCAGCCACGGATGGAGCCGAACACCGGCATCTCGTTCGGACTGTTTCTGCTCGTCGGCGGCGCGGGGGCCTTCATCTGGTGGGCCTTCGGGGAGGGTGGCAACGCCTGGCCGGTGGTGGGCGGCGTGGCGCTGCTGCTGGGCACGGTGATGCTCACGCTGGGGCTGGCGCTCTTCCGCGCCCGCGAACACGAGCGGAGGCGACGGCCCGCCCCGCCTTCCGCCCCGGCCGCGCCCGTCCCAGAAGCAGGTGAGGCGAAGTCCGAGGCCTGAGCGCGCGGTCTCGGTGATGGGCGTCGGCGGGCCTCTTCGGGGCAGGCGTCCCAGAGCCCCGCCCGGTCTTCACCCAGCGCCCAACCGCTCCCAACAGGGCCGTCGGTCGCTTGTGTGCAGCGCACGCACCGGACAACACCTCGTGTTTGCCGGCTACCGCGGGGCCGTCTGGGCTGCTATCCGACGGCAGATGGCGGAGTTTCTGGGCATCGACCTCGGAGGGACGTGGGCGCGCGCGGCGGTGGTGGACGCCCACGGGCGCATCCTCGCCGTCGCCAAACACGCGCTTTCTGACCGCTCGCTGGGAGGCGGGGTGGAGACGGTCTCCCGCGCCGCGGAGGAGGTCCTCGCCGCCCATCCGGACGCGGTGACCTGCGGCGTCGGCGTGGCCGGGATGCTCGTCGGAGACACCGGCATCGTCGCGGTGGCGCCGAACCTCGGCTGGCGCAACGCCCCGTTCGGCGCGCTGATGAGCGAACGGCTGCAGCGCCCGGTCCGCGTGGTCAACGACCTCTCGGCCGCCGCGTGGGGCGAGTTCCGCGCCGGGGCCGGCCGCGGCGCCTCCGACATGCTGGTGGCCTTCGTGGGCAGCGGCGTGGGCGGGGCCATCATCATCGGCGGGCGGCTGGTGAAGGGCGCGGGCGGGAGCGCCGGCGAGCTGGGTCACATCAAGGTCGTGCCCCAGGGCGGCCGGCCGTGCGGCTGCGGAGACTCCGGCTGCCTCGAGGCGTACATGGGCGGTCACAACCTCATCGACCAGATGCGGGAGCTGCTCGACTCCGGCGAACCCACCTTGCTGCGCGAGCTCGCCGCGCGCCCGGATGCGTTCCTCTCGCCGGTCCTCCTCGAAGAGGCCGCGCTCGCAGGGGATGGGCCGAGCCTCGCCCTCTACGACCGCGCGGTGAACGCGCTCGCCGTGGTGGTGGCCAACCAGGTCACCATGCTCAACCCGCAGATCGTCGTCATCGGCGGCGGGGTGCTCTCCCGCTGCCCGGGCATGCGCGAGCGGGTGGCCGAAGGCGTGGGCCGCTGGGCGGCGCCGGTGGCGCGTCAGGGTGTCTCGGTGGCGGACGCGGCGCTCGGAGACGACTGTGGCCTCATTGGCGCGGCGCTGCTCGGAGCCGGCGAAGGCGTGTGAACCGCACAGCACCGCCCCGCGGTGCCCAGCGCTGGTGCTGCGGGCGTGTGCCTTCGTGAAGAGCGAAGGCCTCTCCTGCATGCTCACCAGCACCGCGCCCCAGCTCACCGGCGGCTCCTCCGCCACCGAGGCGCACATCTCCAGCATCACCGACACCATCATCCTGCTCCGCGACGTGGAGCTGTCCGGCGAGATGCGGCGCGGCCTCACGGTTCTGAAGATGCGCGGGTCGCCCCACGACAAGGCCATCCGGGAGTTCGTCATCGAGGGTGGGGGGATGAAGATTGGCACCGCGTTCCGGAACGTGGGCGGCATCCTCTCCGGGCACCCGGCGCAGCTCCCCTGGCCGCCGGTCGAGCCTGAGCACCTGCGCCAGGGCTAGCAGGCAGGCGCCGTCCTCTTTTCACTGGTGCACGCGCGGACCGGACCGCCAGCCGATGCCGCGCGCCCACACCGGCCATACCTATGCGCAGGCGCAAGCTCTGATCGGGCGGCGGCGTGAGGGGGGAACAGGCATGCAGAGGTGGGCGGCAGCGGTGCTGGCGGTGGGCTGTCTCGTGGGCGTGGGGTGCCGCGGGGACAGGCTGGTGGACGTCCCCGAGTTCGAGGAGACGGACCTTCCGCCCTACCTCCCCCCCATCCCGGACCCGGACCCGGAGCCCTCCCAAGTCCACGACACCACGCCCACGTCAGCGCCCGTGGGCCTGGCGGATCCCCGAAAGGGCAAGGACCGGACGGACCTGGGGCCGGCGCCCCTGGACATGCCCATCCGCGGGCTCATCGCCTTCCCCATCCGCAACGAGGCGGCGCTCGAGGGGCTCATCCGGGACATCTACACGCCGGGCAACCCGTTCTTCCGCCGGTACATGACGTCGGAGGAGTGGCAGCTGCGGCACGCGCCAAGGCCGGAGGACGTGGACGTGGTGGTGGACTGGCTTCGCTCGGGCGGCCTGGAGGTCCCCCGGCGCGCCACCAACGGGCTCTTGTTGCAGTTCACCGGCACGGTGCAGCAGTTCAACGACCTCTTCGACGGAGAGCTCCGGCTCATCGAGCGGCCGTCCGCGCAGCAGGGTGGCAACGCCCCGCACCAGGTGGTGGGGCTCACCGAAGGCATCACGGTGCCGAAGTTCGTGGCGGACCGGATTGCCGCGGTGGCTGCCGCGGACATCGCGGTGGAGGAGGGGCAGCTCACCCCGGAGGCCGAAACCCCTCCCAGCCCGCCGCCCGCGAACGTGGAGGAGGCCTACACCCCGCAGCAGATCTGGCGCGCGTACAACGTGGACGGGCTGATGGCGCGTGGTCACCGCGGGGCGGGCGTGCGGCTGGGCATCTCGGTGGGCGCGAGCTTCCGCCGGCAGGACCTCGAAGACTTCTGGAACATGTTCGGCGTCCCGCGAGACCTGCCCGCGGTGGTGAACACCATGGAGGCGCCCATCACCCGCTACCGGGAGGTGCCGCTCAACACCGAGTGGGCGGGGGTGATGGCGCCGGAGGCGGACCTCATCCTCTACACCGGGCCCGATGCGCGGATGACCTCCTCCATCTTCAACTTCAACGAGGCGATTGGCCGCGCAGAGGTGCACGTGCTCTCCACGTCCTTCGCCCGGCGCGAGGACGGCGAGCCGCGCGCGGTGCACGAGGCCTACGGCCGCGCCTGCATGATGGCGGCGGCGGTGGGGATGACGGTGGTGGCCGCAGGCGGCAACTCCATGGGCGTGGACACCCCGTCCTCCAGCCCCTACTGCACGTCGGTGGGCGGCACCGAGCTGTTCATGACCGGGATGACCGTCACCGGCGAGCGCGCCTGGTGGTACTCGGGCTCGGGCGTGAGCATGACCTTCCCCACGCCGTGGTGGCAGGGGGGGCTGGAGCCGCCGGCGTACCCGGGCGGGATGAGCGGGCTGCGCGGGATGCGCGGCACCAGCGACGTGGCGCTGCACGCGGCGCCGCCGGGGTACTGGTTCACGTTCCTCGGCGTCACCGTGCCCAACAACGGGACGAGCGTGGCGGCGCCGGTGTTCGCGGGCATCCTCGCCACCATCAACAGCGCGCGCTTCGCGGAAGGGAAGCCGGCGCTGGGCTGGCTCAACCAGCAGCTCTACACGGACCCCAACGTCCAGGCGACGTTCCGGGACATCACCGAACTGGGCACCGAGAAGTACCCCGCCGGACCGGGGTGGGACTTCCCCACCGGGTGGGGTTCACCGGACGCGGAGGCGCTGCACGACGCGCTGCCGTAGCGGCGGCCTCTACGCCGCCTGGTGCCGTGCGAGCAGCTCCCTGACCTGCAGCCGGATCCCGAGCTCCCGGATGCGCGGCCTGGGCGACGCAGCATCCGCGAGCCGGAAGATGACCGAGCCGGGCAGGTACGCGCGCTCCCCGGAGGGCAGCTGCCAGCTCGCCTCGTAGCGGGCCACCACGCCGCCGGACGGCAGGCAGTGCATCGCCCGAACCGCGAAGGTCGCCTCCGGGAACTGCCGGAACGTCTCGGCGCTGAAGGCCTCGAAGGCCGCCCGCCCGTCGACGCTGGTGCAGAAGGGCTTCGACGTCCCCGGCAGGTGGTAGCGCACCTCGTCCGTGCACAGGGCGCCCAGCGCCGGCCAGTCCTTCTCCTGCAGCGCCGCGAAGTACGCGACCACCACGGCCTGCTCTGCCTCAGACGGCGCCCGCAGCTGCGCGTGCGTCGCCACCACGCCCAGCAGCCGCTCGAGGTCGAAGGGCTTGGCGAGCAGGAAGGCCAGGCCGCGCGCGAGCACCTCCACTTCCGGCACCGCCCACCCGCTCGAGAGCCCCACCGCCGCAGGCGCCGCCAGGGCCTGGAGGTCCGCCACCGCGTCCCACGGGTGGTGGAGCCCGCGCACCAGGGAGTGGTCCAGGAGCACCAGCGCCACGTCGTGCGCGGAGAGGTACTCCTGCGCTTCAAACAGGCCGGGCACCTGGGCCGTCTCGTAGCCGCCCTCTGTCCGCAGCACCTCGGCGACCGCGTCCGAATACCCGACGTCGTCATCCACGATGAGGATCTGCGGCCGCGGCGTGCTCATGGCGTCATCTTCTTTCAGAGCACCGCGCGCGCGAACATGTAGAGGGCGACGGTGGCGGCCACGAATGCGAAGCCATACCGCACCGGGCGCTCGGGGAGCATCGCGGCGAGCGGGGCCCCCAGCGCCGCGCCGAGCATGGCGCCTCCTCCCACGGAGATGAGCAGGTCCGCGCTGACCAGGCCCTTCACCGCGTAGCCGGCGGCGCCCGAGACCGACGTCAGCCCGATGATGGCGAGGCTGGTCCCCACCGCAGGCTTCAAGGGCAGCCGCGCCACCAGGGTCAGCGCCGGCAGGATGACGAAGCCGCCGCCCACGCCCAGAAAGCCGGTGAGCAACCCCACTCCAACGCCGAGCGGCACCAGCGTCCGCAGGCGGTGGGCGTCTCCATCCTCCTTCGGCTGCGGCGTCCCCCAGAGCATGCGGGCCGCCGCCACCACCAGCACCACCGAAAACAGCCCCACCGCCACCCGGTCCGGCACCAGCGCGTGCGCCATGGCGCCCAGGGGCGCGGCGGCCATGGACCCGGCGGCAAACGCGAGCGCCACCCGCAGGCGCACGTTGCCGCGCCGGTAGTGCATCACCGCGCCCACCAGGGACCCTGCGCCGACCACCGCGAGCGAGGTCCCCGTCGCCACCGGCACCGGCTCGTGGAAGACGTAGAGGAACACCGGGACGATGAACATGCTCCCGCCGGCGCCCAGCGCGGAGATGACGAGCCCCATGGCCGCGCCCGCGACCAGGCCGCCAATGGGGCCTGCCCAGCTCGTGTCTTCGGCGCCGGTCACAAACTCAGAGGCAGTTCAGATTGTTGGCGATGGCCTCCCGCATCCGCCCGGGCGGCGGCAGGTCCAGAGCGCTCATCGCCTGGGCGAAGGCCTCCACGGTCGTCAGCTTCAGCCGGGGGTTCTGCGCCTTCTCACGCCCAATGGTGGAGGCCTGCCGGCCCTTGTAGTCGTGCGCGGGGAGCACCAGCGTGTCGTCCGGCAGGGCGCACAGCCGCTGCAGGCTCGCGAACTGCGCGTGCGTGTCCCCCGTGGGCAGGTCCGTCCGGCCGCACCCTTCAATGAGCAGGGTGTCCCCGGTGAGCACCCGGCCGGGCAAGAGCAGGCACAGCGCGTCCTGGGTGTGCCCCGGCGTGGCGATGACCTCCACGCGCACCCGGCCCAATTCGATGACGTCCCCATCCGCCAGGGGCCGGTCCACGCACGGCGCCGGCGACGCGGCGTGCATCAGCATCTGGCAGCCGGTGAGGTCCTTGAGGCGCGCGGAGCCGGAGAGGTGGTCCGCGTGGGTGTGCGTCTCCACCGTGTAGCGGAGCTTCCAGCGGCGGGCCAACAGGAGGTCCAGGTACGCGTCCACCTTCTCGCGCAGCGGGTCCACGAGCATCGCCTCGCCGCTGGCGGGGCAGGCGATGAGGTAGGTCCGGCAGCCCTCGTCCGGGTGGAGGCTCATGAACTCGTAGCCGTGCGCGTCCGGGCCTTCGAGATTCGCGTTCGCGTCCGCTGCGGCCGAGCCGTGGGTGGATTCCATCCAGCGGTCCGCGCAGCGCCCGGCGAACTCGGCGCTCACCACGTCGCCCTTGATGCGGTAGTTGCCCGCCCACTTCCGGTCCCGCACCCGCTCCACGTATTCGAGCAGGCGGTCCACGTCCGCCTCGTCGTTGTACAGGCCCACGCTGGCGCGCACCGCGCCGGTCCGCTGCACGTCGCCGGTGCCCGCCAGTGGGACCGCCGGGCCTTCGTTTCTTGCGGCGGCGGCGAGCAGGCGGTCCACGTACAGGTGCGCGCAGAAGCGGCCGTTGCGCACCGCGACCGCGCCCTCTTCGGAGAGCACCGCGGCGGTCAGCAGGTCCGAGACGCCGGGCACGTTGAAGGACACCACCCCCAGGCGCTGGGACGCGTCGGCCGGGCCGTAGAGGGTGATGCCGCCCAGCTTCGCGAAGCCGTCGAGGACGCGGCGGGTGAGGTGCTCTTCGTGGCGGCGGATCTCCTCCATGCCAATGGAGGTGAGGAACTGCAGCGCCCTCGCCATGCCCACCACGCCGGCGATGTTGGGCGTGCCGCCGTGGTGCCGGTCCGGCGCCTTGAGGAATTCGGCGCCGCGGGCGGTGACCTGGGTCGCCGTGCCGCCCGCGGGCAGATACGGCGGGGCTTCATCCATCAGCGCGCGGGGGCCGTAGAGGAAGCCGGCGCCGAAGGGGGCGTAGGCCTTGTGGCCCGCGCCCGCGAGGAAGTCGATGTGCTCTGGGTCATCGAAAGGCTTCACGTCGATGGGCAGCCGCGCCAGCGCCTGGGCGGCGTCTGCGAGCACCAGCGCGCCGTGTTCGTGCGCCATGCGGGTGATGGCGCGCAGATCCGGCATCACCCCGGTCACGTTCGAGCCCACCGTCACCGCCACCAGCTTCACGTCGTTGCGGCGGAGCAGGGATTCGAGGTGGTCCAGGTCCAGGGTGCCGTCGTCGTTCACGCGCGCGCGCAGGACCGGGCCGCGGCTTCGGTGGGTGAGCTCGTTGGAGTGGTGCTCGAGCTCCGTGGTGATGACCTTGCCCGGCCGCTCCGCGAGGATGTGAGAGCACAGGTCGATGGCGTGGGTGGTATTGGCCGTGAAGCAGATGGCGCCCTTGCGAAGCTCTGCGCCGATGAAGTCGGCGACGACGAAGTAGGCCTCTTCGAAGCGCTCCGTCGCCTTGCGGGAGAGCAGGTGGGTGCCGCGGTGGACGTTGGCGTATTCGTGCTGGACGAAGTCGGTGTAGGCCTGCAGCACGGACTGCGGCGCGTGGGTGCTCGCGGCGTGGTCCATGTAGACCACCGGCCGTTCGCCGGAGCCGAGCACCGGCACCTTGCGACCGACGATGGCGAATTCGCGCCGGACCTCCGCCCAGTCCAGCCGCGCGCCTGGAAGCCGGCAGACCGCGCCGGCGGACTCCACCGGGAAGCCCAGGTGGCGCCAGCGCTCCATGCCGCCCGCGAGGTTGAAGACCTTGCGGTAGCCCATCTTGAGCAGCGTGTCCGCCACCAGCGCCGAGCGGTTGCCGGTGGAGCAGTAGACGTAGACGGGCAGGTCCCTGGAGGCCACGTGTTCGTGGATGTGTTTTTCGAGCAGGCCGCGCGGCAGGAGCGTCGCGCCGGGGAGCGCGCCGTCCTTCGTCTCGTCCGGTTCGCGGACGTCGAGGACCACCCGGTTGCCCTGCGCGCCTCGCAGCGCCTCGCAGGTGATCTCGGGCACGCGGCTCAGCGCGTCCTTCACGAAGTCCTGGTACGTCCATTCGCGCGTCATGGGGTGGGTCTACCTGAACGCGCGGCCCGCGCCCACCTCCGCGCCAGCCCGCTCGTCAGGCAGGAGGCGACGACGCGGCGCGTTGTGGCGGTAGGGTCACAGGCATGCGCCGACGGAGCGGCCGGGCAGTCGCAGCGAGCAACTGGCTTCTGTCTCTTCAGGCGCGGAGGCACGAGCTCGATGAGGCAGGTGCTCGCTCTCCGGCTCATCCCCACGCTCGGCGGCCTTCACGAGGTTGGCATCCGTGATGGCAAGAGGGTGACGGTCCGGCATGTGTCCACGGAGTGCCCCGACGAACTCGCGGCGCCGTGACAGGGCGAACGATGGGCGAGCCCACTGGAAGTTGTTTCCTTGTCCGTGACGCACAGGCTGGGGAAGGCGGAGTCCTCGCACTTCCAGAATGGAAGTGAGCGCATGAAGTCGGAGCCGAAGGCGACCTCGGCCTCGTGGCGGTTGTGCTGCCGGCATCGCAGGCTGAGGTTCTCTTCGGTGGGAGGTCCACCGCATGCGTAGGGATCGATGTGGTGCACCTCGAGCTGGTACTTCGAGTTGCATCGCCGCCCGTCCTTGCTCACGAAGGCACAGCGGCCGTCGTCGCGGTTCCAGACCCCTTGGCGCACCGGCGCCGGGATGTAGCGCGACGGCCTGGTGATGGAAGGGGGGCTCTGCTCGGAAGTCGAGCCCTCCGTGCGCGACGTGGCAATTGAAGCTGACCCACCGCTCGCGCTCTTCGATGCCGATTGAACGGGCGTTGGCATGGCCGTTTCGGAGGTGATGGGGGAGTTGCCGTTCACAGGGCGGTTACGGGAGCCACCCGTGCGGCGTCGCTTCACCGCCTCCAGTGTGATGCGGAAGCACTCCCGCATGACCGCCTCGAAGTTGCCGTTCGGGAACTTGTGGCTGAGAGCCGCTTTGACCGCCTCGAACTCCGCGACGAACTCCGGACCGACGCTCATGCGGACAGAGAAGGTCGTCCCGCTGGTCGCTTCGACGTCCATCCGGTGCGGGCGCGGAGCAGGCAGGGAGGGGCCGGTGGCACAGGGCTGGCCCTCGAGCGGCGGCGACGCACCGATTGTCGGCTCGCGCCGTTGAGCGTTGATGTCGCCGGAAAGCTCCTCAGGCTGATGCGAACCAGGAACGGCAGGTGGCGGAGGCGGCATAGCCAGGGGCATCGAGTCGGATGCCGTGGCAAGCGCCCGGGCACCGATGGGCGCGGTCATCGTCTGAGGCGGACGCGGCGCAGCAGTGGTGGTGGACGAGGCCAGAGGCACAGGCACGGGTACAGAGCTGGCGATCGCCGCAAGCGGACGAGGCGACGGGAGCTTGCGGATGCCGTCGGAGACGTTGGGCTTCGGGTTGAGGGCCGCGACGAGTCGCTCGATGTCCTTCTCGGTGCCGTGGGTCGCCTGCTCGAGGAGCTCTGCGTGGTTCTGCTCGGTCAGCGCATCTCGCAGCAGCGCCACGCGCGCGGTGTTGAGACGGCCCGACCTCAGGAAGCCGGCGATGAGAGGGAAACGGCGCATGAGGCGCGCGGTCGTGTAGCGCCGGTGGGCGCTGGCGTTGGAGAGCC
>CAZQVZ010000217.1:0-9666 GCA_964596895.1 uncultured Myxococcaceae bacterium | reverse complement strand
CCACGCCGTTCTTGGCGGCCTGGATGATGGCGTTGGCCTCGGCGTGCACGGTGGCGACGCAGTGGCCGTTCTCCATCATGTGGCCCTCGTCGTCGCAGTGGGGCAGCCCGCGGATGGAGCCGTTGTAGCCGGTGGAGAGGATGGTCTTGTCGCGGACGAGCACCGCCCCCACGTGCTTGCGGTCACAGGTGGCGCGCGTGGCGACCTGCGTGGCGATGTCCATGAAGTACTGGTCCCACGAGCTGCGATTGTCCGCCATCTGATCCTCCCCGGGCGGCCGCGTTGTCCTCGGTGGAGCGCCCCGGTGTCAATCGGTGGAACCGGGGTTCCCACCCGCGCCCTTCGCCGCCCCAAAAAGCAGCCCCCTCCCGTGGCACCCGAAGTGCTTTGGCTTCGCGCGCGGGGGACTGGGGCAATGAAGATCTGGCAGTGGATCCTGGCGGTGGCGCTCACGGGCGCCGCGAGCGTGGGCATCCTGGCGTTCGGGTGGCATCCGGTGGCGCACGCGCTGCCCGGCGGGGGCGCCACGGCGGCTGCGGCGAAGGCGCCGGTGCGCGCGCGCGGCCAGCTGGTGGCGGTGGATCTCGCCCGGCAGACGGTGACCCTGGACGTGGGCGCCACCCCCCTGACGCTGAATGTCGCGGACGGCACCGCCATCTTCGTCGGCGGGGAGTTCGCGGACCTGGCGGACCTGCCGCTGGGGGGCCAGGTCTGCGCGGCGATGGGCGCTGCGTCTTCCGCCGTGCCCACCGCCGAATGGCTGGAGCCGTGTTAGCTACCGCCGGGCCGCGCGCACGTCTGCCTTCTTGTCGAGCAGGTGGGCGAAGCCGCGCTGGTTGAGGAACGCCCGGACCTTGGAGGCCGGCGCCGCGAAGGTCTCGCCGGGCATCGGCACGTCGAAGGACACCTGCTCCCTGGCCACCGCGAGGTTGATCTTCGCGGTGCGGTATCCCTCCACGATGGCCAGAAGCCGCCCGGTCTCCAGCGAGTAGATGCCGCCGCCAGACGCGCCGTAGCCGATGGGCGCGTCGGTCTTGAGCAGCTGAGGGCGGCCGCTCTTGCGGTCCCACTCCACGTGCGAGACCAGCCCGCCGGAGAGGGACACCGCGCGGCCGAAGGGCGCTGCCGCCACCACCACCGAGTCACCGGGGACGAGCTCTTCGTCCGCCGCCAATTCCGCCGCCTGCAACTGGACGCCGAGGATCCGCACCAGCGCCAGGTCCATCTGCGGCACCTGGCCCACCGCCAGAGGCTCGGCGAGGAACTCCATCGGCTCGGACTGGGCGTTGTCCCAGGGGCGGTCCACCACCACCCGAAGCTCGGGCGCCTTCGTCCCGCGGGTGTCGAGCGCGTGGGCGTTGGTGACGAGGTAGGTCGCGGAGCCGGAGGCGGTCAGCTCCGAGCCCACCACCACCGCGGAGGCGCTCTTCACCGCCTTGCCACCGTCGTACATGAACAGGCGCACGTTGCTCGCGAGCACCCGCTGCATCACCTGGCGGCGGGTCTGGCCCGAGGGCGCGGACTCGGCGCTGGCAGCGAGCGGGGACTGGGCGCTGGCGGTGTTCGTGACGGAGGGGGTCACGGCCGGCGACGCCTTCGGGGCAGAGGCGCAGGCCAGGGCGAACGAGGCGAAGACGGCGGAGAAGAAGAGGGGTTTGAACATGCGCAACCCAATGGCCCGCGCGTGGGGATTCTTCCCCGGGAGGGCAAGGCCCGCCCGGCCGTCTGGTCACCATACGGGCGCTTGCGCCGCGCGGCTGCGGCGCCCGCCGGGTGCCTACCCTGCATCCGATGGTGCACGCGGGCACAGACGAGGGGAGCGCCGTCTTCCGGGCGGGGCGTGAGGTGGCGCGCGCGGCCGCGCACTGGCACCGGGCGAGCATCCGGGGCGTCGAGCACCTGCCCCGGGGACCGGCGTTGCTGGTGGGCAACCACGGTCTGTTCGGCCTGGAGACGCCGGTCTTCTTCTATCTGGTGTACGAGCAGACGGGCCAGGTCCCGGTGGGGCTCGCGGACCGGCGCGTGTTCGGCGCTGCGCCCATCCGGAAGATCCTCGAGCACCTGGGCGGCGTGCCCGGCACGCGGGAGAACGCCGAGTCGCTGCTGCGCGCGGGCAGGTGGGTGGTCTGCTACCCCGGCGGCTCGCGGGAGGTCTTCAAGGCGCCGGAGGGCCGCTACCGGCTGCAGTGGGAGGGGGCGCGCGGCTTCGCGAAGGTGGCCATCAGCGCCGGGGTGCCGGTGGTGCCTTTCGCCGGGCTGGGCGTGGACGACACCTATTTGAATCTCGGGCACGCGCCGTTCGCGAGGCGGCTACTGGGGCGTTACGCGGCGCCCATCGCGCTGGGGCTGGGGCCCCTTCCCCTGCCCCGCGCCCTGCACTTCCGGTTCGGCGCGCCGCTGTTCCCCCCTGCGACCATGGAGGGGCTGGAGCCGTTCAAGGTGCAGGTGCAGGCGGCCGTCGAGCGCCTTCTGGATCTCGCCCGGCACGGGGAGACGCACGAGGAGAGGCATGAGCGGCTTGAGCCACAGCCCGCCGGCGTCATTTCGTAGCGACGTCTGGCACGAGGAGCTCTGGCTCCACGGCATCCGCGCCCGGGCCTTGCGCTTCGTGGGCGGCTGCGAGGATCCGTCCCGCGCCGTGGTCTGCGTGGCGGGGATGGGCGCCAACGGGAGGTCCTTCGTGCGGCAACGCCCGCTCGCCGAGGACAGGTTCTTCCTGATGCTGAACCTGCCGCGGGAGACGCCGCGCGCGCAGGACCCGCTGCTGTTCGCCGTGGAGTCGGTGGAGGAGTTCATGGACGTGCACGGGCTGGTGCGTCCGGTGCTCCTCGGGTCCTCCTTCGGCGGCGCGGTGGCGACGCTGGTGGCGTTGCGGCGCGGGGAGCGGCTCGGCGGGCTGGTGCTGGCGAACCCGGTGGTAGCGCGCTCGCAGATCCCGCTCGCGTTCCCCGGGTTCGTGAACTTCCTCGAGGCCCCGGACGCGCTGGCGCGGTTCATGGCCCCGCTTGCGGTGCAGATCATGGGTGGGTTCTCCCTGGACCCGGACGGGCGGGACGAGATCGTCCGCGAGTCGCGGCTCTTCACCTCCCGCGAGCTCAAGCGGCGCCTCGAGGCCCTGATGAAGTTGGACCTGCGAGACCGGCTGGGGGACCTGCCTGCGCAAACCCTGTGGGTGCATGGGCAGCGGGACCTCCTGGTGCCGGTGCGCGCGGCCCGGCGGGCGGCCTCCCGCATCGGCCATGGGCGGTTCGAGGTGATCCGCGAGGCGGGCCACCTTCCCTACCTGTCCCATCCGGGGCCCTTCAACTCCATCCTGAGCAGCTTCCTTCGAGAGGTGGGTGACGCATGATGCCCGGACAACGGATCAGGCCCGGACAGCTGGTGGTCCTCTATGACGGCATCTGTGGCCTCTGCGCGCAGCTGCACCAGACCCTTGGCGCCATCGACGTGATGAAGCGGTTGGGCTGGCTGCCGCTGCAGACCCCCGGGGTTCTGGACCTGGTGGGCATCCCTGAAGAGCAGGCCATCCAGACGGTGTGGGCCCTCACGCCGGATGGGCACCGCATCTGCGGCGGCGAGACGGTGGCGCAGGTGCTGGACTGCCTCGTGCCCGCGCCCCTGCCCGTCTTCGCCCGGCTGCGTCAGGTAGAGGCCCTGCGCCGCGTGGTGGGACCGCTGTTCCAACTCGTCTCCGAAAAGCGCCGCGAGCTGTGGGCCTGCCCTGCGGACGCCGCGCGCGGCAAGCAGTTCAAGCCCCTGAGCTGGCGGGAGGAAGAGGAGCTGCGCGCGCGGCTGGGCCTGCTGCCTGCGAACGCAGGTGCCGACGCCTCCGTCGGCTCCCTGCGGGAGTGACGGGCCCTCCCCAAACCCTCCCCCAGGAGAGGGAGGCCTCAGGCGTGCGCGGGCGCGAATCCCTCCAGGAGCAGGTGGAGGGCGCGACCTCCGACGTCTTCCTTTTCGACGGCGCCCGCTGCGACCGCCTGGTGAACGGGGTCCTCGCCGCCCTGTCGAAGCGGGATCAGCTGTAGCGCTGGCGGGAGAGGAACAAGATGGCGTCCTTCGCGCAGTACTCGCAGTAGCCGTAGCGCGACTTCATGGTGCCCAGGGTGGCCTCCACCTGCGCCCGGTCCTTGGCGGTGAGGTTGCCCTTGTCGTCCGAGAGGTACTTGAGGACGTTGTCCGCGTTGCGCTCCACGGTGCGCTTTCGCTCCTGGAAGAAGTGGTCCCGGAGCCTGCGGAAGACGTCCGGGAACACCCGCGCGTAGTCCAGCCCCGCGTCCGGGTTGTCGAGCTTGTGCGCGCCGATGGCGGAGATGAGCGCGCGGCGGAAGTCACCGGGGTCTTCGCTCCTGGGCATCACGATGCCCTCCATCTCGCCCATCAGCCCTTCGTCCGGCTTCTCCGACTCCCCGGTGAGGCGGTTGCGCAGCTTCTCCCCCTTCACCCAGTGCGACACGTGGAGGATGTAGCGGCCGAAGAGCTCTGCGTACTGGGCCTCTGTCACGAGGCCCATCGAGTCCCGCACCTCCGCGTCCACCAGCTCCAGGTACTCGCCCTGCACCGTCCCCAGGAACTCCTCGTGGGCGTGGTAGCCGTCCACCACCTCCTGCTGGAGGAACTCGTAGACGCTCTTGTCCCGGCACAACGCCGCCAGCTCCTCGAGGACGCCCAGCGGGTTCAGGCAGCGGTAGTCCGGGTTCTGCGCGGCGTTGAAGAGCGCGGTCTTGATCTCCCGCGCCGAGGCGCCGGAGCGGCCCTCGAAGTTGGGGTACGCGTCCGACTCGCCGTAGATGTCCTCGAGCTTCCGGCGCAGCTCCCGCACCTGCGCGGTCCCGAGCCGGTCCGGCCCCTTCCCGTCCGAGTACAGGTAGAGCTTTTCGAGCGGCCGCAGCCCGTCCACCAGCTCCCGGAGGTCACCCTTGTAGCGGTCGGGGATGGGCTTCTTCAGCCGGGTGAGCACCGCCCACATCGCCGCGACCTCGGTGGCGTGCGGGGCCACGTGCTTGCCCACCGAGGTCGGGGTGATCTGCGCGTCGTAGATCTCCTGCTCCACCTTGTAGCGGCGCAGGTACGGCACCCGCACCAGCTCGATGCGGCCCTTGAAGGAAGCGAAGTCCGGCAGCTCCTTGAAGGCCGCCAGGTGCTTCTCGTTGGAGGAGCCGATGAGGACCTCGTCCAACTGCAGGACGAACAGCTCCATGGAGACCTCCCCGGTCTCGCTGGCGCCGAGCAGGTACTTGAAGGCCTCCAGGGGCCGCTTGAGCAGATCCGAGTATTCGAGCAGCCCGCGGTTGGCCGAGGCCAGCGGCCCATGCGGATCGAAGAGCACGAGGTTCTGCAGGGGCGCCGGCAGCATCATCTGCCGCGGGTCCGCGCTCACCTGGTGCACGCCTGCGTCCACGCTGATCTGCGGCTCCACGGTGAACGAGCCCACCTGGTACCGGCGTGAGATGTAGAAGCGCTCCACCTGCACGTGCCGCAGGGCCTTCAGGTAGTCCCCGCCGTACGCGGCGAGGAGCCCTTCGTAGATCTTCCCGCACTTGTTGCAGAGGTCTCCGTCCAGCACGTAGTCGGAGAGGACGAAGGCGTCGTCTCCCGTCTGGTCGTCGCGCCGCTTGCCGCAGTTCTGCTCGAGCAGCTTCTGCCGCTCCGCCTGCGGCACGAGGAACAGCGGGTGGTCCTTCATGTTGCAGGTGATGCGCTGCTCGATGCTCTCCGGGTCGAGGTGGGCGAAGGAGTCCAATTCCCCCTCCCCCACCTTTTCGCCGCCGAAGCCGATGCTGCCCTTCACCAGCTTGTCGGTGGGGAAGATCCAGTTCACCCGGTACTGCGCCCCCTCCGGCAGCCGCGAGTACGCCTCCATGCCCAGCTTCAGGGAGTTGACGAGCGTGGACTTGGCCGAGCCGTTGGGCCCGTGCAGCAGGATGAGCTTGTTGACACGCCCTGCGCGCGTGAAGTTGGAGAGCAGCCGGTAGAGGGCGTTCTGCACCTCCTCCTGCCCCGCCACGCGGCCTTCGCGGCCGTTCTCGGTGAGGTCGAAGACCCCGAAGCGCCGAAGCCGCCCTGCGGGGTGCGGCACTTCATACGTCCCGAAGTGATCCATCACGTCCCGGAGGTACTGCGCCGCGTTCCGCGCCTGCCGCTGCGGCTCCTGCAGGAACAGCGACATGTACTCCTCGAAGGAGAGGATGTTCTTCTTCTGGATGAAGTCCGTCGAGACCGCCTCACCTACTATTTGTAAGAAGCGCTTGGCTTCCACCTTGGGCTCCCTTCTGCTTGAGTCTCACTACACCCCCCGAGCGCGCGGAGGTCAAAGAGGTCCCGCAGCGCGGCGGACCACTGTCATGAGCCGCCCACTCCTCCTGTTGTCCGTGCTGTGCGTCACCCTCGGCTCCGTTGGCTGCCCACCCAACGGCTCGTCTCCCTGCGACACCGACGAAGACTGCCCCGAGGGCCGCTGCCGCTTCGGCGCCTGCCGGCCGGTGTGCGAGGAGGATCTCGACTGCGGGGACCGGCAGCTCTGCCAGGGGGGCCGCTGCGCCCCGCGGCCCGAGTGCGCCGCCACGAGCGACTGCGCCGCGAACTTCACCTGCACCGACGGCACCTGCCGCTGCAACGGCGATGGCGCCTGCGCGCTGAACCAGGCCTGCCACGAGGGCCGCTGCCAGACGCGCCCGCGCTGCGCCTCCACGCAGGACTGTCCGCCGCCACAGCGCTGCGAGGTCACCGGGGGGCTGTGCCTGCCGCCCTGCGCGTCGTCACTCGACTGCGCGCCGGGCCTGGATCCCCAGGTCGCCCTGGCGCTCTACCAGTGCGCGCAAGGGACCTGCTCTCGCCGCTGCGTGGGAGACGCCACGTGCGGGGTGGGCCTCATCTGCCAGGACGGCCTGTGCGCCTCGGCCGAGTGCGACACCTTCACCGACTGCCGAGACGGCCGCTACTGCACCAGCGCCACCTTCGGGCGCTGTGAGGTCTTCACCACCTGCGCCACCGACGCCGAGTGCCCCCAGAACCACACCTGCCGCGCCTTCCCACCGCTCGAATGCCCGCCGGGCTTTCCGTGTGAGCAGTCCCTCTGCCGCGAGTTGCCCGTGTGCTTCGTGGACGAGGACTGCCTCGCGTCCTTCCCCGGCCAGCCCGCCGGGGCCGCGTATTGCGCGGACCGCCACTGCCAGCCTTCCACGTCCTGCGAGGCCTCGGCGGACTGCGGCGCGGACCAGGCCTGCGTCGCGTCCGTGTGTGTGCCCGGCGGCTGCCGCGGCCACGCGGACTGCAGCCCCGGTGAGGCCTGCATCGGAGATGGGTGCGTGAGCGCGCCGCCGTCTGGAGATCTCGCGCAGCTCTTCCTCACCCCGCGCAGGCTGCAGCTCACCGTGGGCGGCAGCCAGCGGCTCTGGGTCGTCGGCTTTGACCTCGCGGGCGGAAGCTTCCCGCTCGCGCAGGCGGACTTCGAGGTGCAAGACGCCCAGGGCGCGCCCTCCACGGGGGTGGCGGTGGATGCGGCGGGGCTCGTCACCGCGCTGCAGGCGGGCACCTTCCGGGTGCAGGTCACGGTGAGCGGCGCGGCGGTGACCCAGGTGGAGGCCACGGTCCATGTCCACCCCCAGGTGACCGCCGGCCGCCGGGTGGTGGTGGTGGACGCGGCCTCGCGCGCGCCTTTGGCCGGGGTCTTCGTGCAGGGCTGTGATGCGCCTTCGGTGACCGGCCCCTGCCCCGCGCCGGTCTCGGTCGTCACGGACGCGCAGGGCGCAGCGGACTTCTTTGGGTTCACAGGCGGGACCGCGAGCTTCTCCGTCGCTTCACCGGAAGTGCGCGCGGACGGCCTGCCCCGGTACGAACGGGTGTCGGTGCTGCACACGGCCGAGCCGGATCTGCTGGTGCCCCTGTGGCCCAACCCCACGCAGAGCGCCACAGGCTTCAACGCCGTCATCTCCTTCAACCAGGTCCGCTCCGAGGGCAACTACTGGCTGGGGTTCGCCGCCGCCGCCGCGGGCGATGCCGCGGACGCAGACCTGCGAGGGCTCCTCGGGGACACCTTCCGGGTGAGCCTGCCGGGCCTCCCCCAGAGGGTCTCATTGCCGGGGAGCCTCGTGCTCTACACCTCGCCGGGGCTGGGCATCCCCAACCCGGTGAAGGAGCGGTCTTTGGCCTTCGCGCAGCCCGGCCGGCGCGCCACGGTCGCCTTTGGCGGAAGGACCACGTCGGAGCTCGTGACCCAGGCCCGGAGCACGGACCTGCTCGCCTACGCCGGCGCCTTCGACTATGCGCTGCAGGCCTTCCGCCCCTTCGCGCCGCGGCCGCTCGTCCCCGACGCGCAGGACATCGATGGTGACGGGCTGTGCGAAGACGCGGCGCACTGTCCCCTGGGGACCGAGTCCGTGCCGGACTACGCAGGCTTCACGCCGCTGAGCTTCACTCCACGCTACGAGCAGCGGCGGCGGACGGAGGTCATCGTCCCCGACCTGCCTTCGGGCACCGACACCGCGGTGGTGATGGCGGTGCAGGTGGATCCCGAATCCGGGCACGTGCCGCTGGGGTTCACCTCGCGCACCGGCGGGCAGCCAGGCCCTGATGGCGCGCGCCCGGTGGGTCCTGTGCGCCTGCGCAGCGGCGGGGCGCGGGCCGGCGTGGAGGTGGGCGTCCCCGGCCTCTGGGCGCTGGCCACCCAGGCCGCGTCTCCCGGCGGCGCAGGCGCCGGCGTGCTCCTGCGTGAAGATCCCCTCCCGGTGACCGCGGCCCTGCCCCCCTTCCTGCCCCTGCCCGAGGGCGCCCTCTGGGTGCCGCAGGTCCGCACCTTCTCCCCTGCGCAGCCGGGCTGGCACGAAGCCGCGTCATTGGGCGCCAACCTCGCGCGGGTGGACCTCTTGGGCTCCGAGAACCGCCACCGGGTCTACTTCGGCGTGACGGGGTCGCAGACGCAGCTCTTCGTCCCCGAAGGCCCTGCGGATGGGGGCGTCGATCCGGCGGCGGAGGCGGACGCGCGCCTGCGGGTGACCCTGCTACAGGTTGCCACACCCTCCCCTGGCGGGCCGCGGGAGCCTGCTTTGGTCATCGATGCGTACTCGCGCTGGGACGCGCAGTAGATAGACTCGCCGCGGCGCTGCGCTTCTTCGGGGAGCAACGGGATGGAAAAGGAACCGATCATCGGCATCGACCTCGGCACGACGAACTCGTGCGCGGCGATCGTGGAGGGGGACGGCAACGTCAAGCTCATCCCCTACAAGGGGGGCGACTACACCATCCCCTCCATCTTCGCGATCGACGACAAGGGGAACGAGCTGATCGGCCACGAGGCCAAGCGCCAGTGGCAGCTCAACCCACGCAACACGGTCTACGGCTCCAAGCGGCTGGTGGGCCGCGGCTACAAGAGCGACGTCGTCGAGACCATGCGCAAGGTGGTCCAGTACAACGTCCGCCCCGGCAGCCGGGACGACGTGGTCATCGACGTGGCGAAGAAGGAGTTCTCCCTCCAGGAGATCTCGGCCCGCCTGCTCAACAAGATAAGGGACGTGGCGTCCAACTACCTGCGGGTGCCGGTGCGGCGCGCGGTGGTGACCGTCCCCGCCTACTTCACCGACCGGCAAAGGCAGGCGGTGAAGGACGCCGGCAAGCTGGTCGGCCTCGAGGTGGTGCGGATCATCAACGAGCCCACCGCCGCCGCGCTCG
>CAZQVZ010000216.1:0-9711 GCA_964596895.1 uncultured Myxococcaceae bacterium | reverse complement strand
CGCGCCTGCACCCGCGCCTCCAGCACCTCGTTGGCCTGCGCCACCCGCGCCAGCGCGTCCCGAAGCGCGATGCGCATCCGGTCCAGGGCTGCGCCCAGCCTGCCAATCTCGTCCGGCGGCGTGTCGGTGATGGGCGTCTCCAGCTCCCCGCGAGACAGCCGCTCCGCCGCCACCGTCAGCGCCTCCAACGGCCGCGTCACCGCCCGCGAGGTGCCCCACGCCAGCACCAGCATCATCACCACCAGCCCCAGCGCCGCCACCCCGGTGCTCCCCGCCACCGCCGCTTCGGCGGCCACCGCCGCGGAGACCGGCTCGCGCACCTTCACGCCCCACGGCGCCACCGACGACGGGACCAGCGCGTAGGCCTCGCGCGACGGCGCGGCGTTGGGGTCGTGGCAGCCATGGCAGGTGCCGGAGAGGGACTCCCTCCTGCCGATGAGGTCCGCCATCCGGTGGTTGCGGTCCCCCAGCGAGAACCGCCGGTCCGCCCCGGTGGACGCGAAGACCACGCCGGCCGTGTCCACGAGGTCCACCGACGCGTCGTCCGAGAGGCCGGGGCTCTGCAGCAGCGCGGTCCACGCAGGCGCGCTGCCGTCGATGCTCGCGGCGAGGTAGCCGGTGACGGTGAGGGGCCCGGTCCGGATGGGCAGCACCGCGAACAGCCGCGCCCGTCCATCTGGCGTGGCCCACAGCGGCGTGAACACCGGCCGCCTGCGCGTCCCCACCCTCCGCGCCAGCTCCGAGCCGTCCTCCAGGGTGCTCCCGGGCGCGGCGGGTTCGGCCATCAGCACCTGGCCGTTGAGGTCGAGCACGAAGAGCTGCTCGAACAGCTTGCCGCTGCGGCGCTGCAGCGCGTGCAGGTCCGCGCGGATGGCCGCGGGGTCCTCCTGGTGCGCGGCGGCCAGCGTCGCCACGGCCTCCAGCTTCTCCAGTTCGGCGATGAGCGCCGCGTCCAGCCGGTCCGCGACGGTGCGCGCCCGCAGCTCCCGCTCCTGGGTGTGGTGGCGCTCCAGCTCTGCAGACAGGCTCTTGCCCGCCCACAACATCAGGGCCAGCGCCACGCCGGTGCCAAAGAGCGCCAGCGTGAACACCCGCGTGCGCAGGGTGTGCTGCGTGGAGATGGGCCGAGGCGGGAGCGTCATGGCGAGGGCTCCCCATGCACCGATGAGGCCATCTTCAGGAGCTCCTCGAGCCCGCCGGGGCTGCGGAGCAGGAAGGACCTCCCGCCGCGCTGCCACACCACCTGGTGCCACTCGGTGCCGTCCTCCGCGCGGGTGCGGGTGAGCGCCGCCGGCACCCCGCCCAGGGACACCTGCGCGCGCAGGGTGACCCGCCCCTGGGGCGAAAGCCCTTCGGGCAGGGGTTCGTCCTCCAGCGTCTGCGCGAAGAGCTGGGGGGGCCGCTGCAGGCGCGACGCCAGGGAGAGCACCGCCACCCGCGGCGAACGGCCCTCCAGCGTCACCTGCGACGGCGGCCAGGCCACGCTGGACGGGAAGTACTGCGGCACCCGGAGCCGGGTCCCCGCGGCGCGCTCGAGCAGCGGCACCGTGGCGAAGCGCTGCTCCTGCGGCAAGGTGGCCACCTCACGCGCGGCTGCGTCCAGCACCGCCAGCCCGGCCCCCAGCCCGCCGAGCACCAGCACCACCGGCGCGAGCGCGCCGACGAGCCCTGTGCGGTGGGGAGAAGCCATGGGGACGCCTCACGTGACGAAGAACAGCAGCGCGACGAGCCCTATTGCGGTGGAGGCGAGGCGCAACCCCGCGAACGAAACCGGCGGCACCGCAGACTTTGCGTCTCCCTCTCGGCGCAGCGCGCGCAGGGCCAGGAGCCTGCGGCAGCGGTCTTCAAGCTCCTGCGCTCTCGCGCGGCGGACGAGCCTCTGCAGCGGCGAGCCGTCGCCTCCGCGCCCGGCTGTGGCGGCGTGGACCTTGAGCAGCCCGGAGGCGAGCGCGAGCGGCCGCCCGGTGACCTGCTGCGCCACCACGTCGGCGCGGCGCTCGAGGTCTCGGGCCATGGCCCGGGCGGTCACGTGCACCACCGGGTTGAAGGCCTGCAGAAGGCGCGCGGCGAACAGCCCCCAGCTCGCGAGCACGTCGCCGCGCTGCGCGTGCGCCAGCTCATGGGCGAGCCCCGCCTCCAGCTCCTGTGCATCGAGCAGGTCCAGGGTCCCGCGGGAGACCACCAGCGCCGGGTGGCGCACGCCGCGGCAGGACAGAAGCGGCGCCGAGGTCTCGTAGAAGAGGACCGAAGGCGTAGGCGCCAGGGACAGCTTCTGCGCGAGGAGCGCCACCTGCGCTTGAAGCTCGAGCGGGGCGACCGAAGGTGAGAGCCCCCAGCCCGCCCCGCCCAGGCCGCGGCGGCGGGCCCACGGGAGGAGGTCCGCCGCCAGCAGCACCCCGCCCACCGCCGCGCACAGGGCCAGCCACGTCTGGTCCGCGCGCAGCCCCCACAGCTCCACCCGGGCGAAGGTGCGGACCTGCAGGACCGCCCACTCCGCCTCGAACCCTTCGCCGTCACGGAACGGCGCCAGCACGCGGAGCAGCGGGTGAAGCGCCAGTGGCACGAGGAGGATCCCCAACCGCATCCGGAGCTTGAACCCCGGCTCCGTCACCCGCCACCACCGCAGCAGGGACTCCACTGCGATGGCGGCGATGAAGGTGTGGAGGACGACCTCGGCCAGAAGGTCCGTCATCAGGGGTGTGAATCCTCCGGGCCAGACTTCTTGCCCTCGAGGCGCTCCAGCTCCAGCGAGTGCTCGTGCTCCATGCGCTCGCGGCTGATCTTCCCGGTGAACATGGTCTTGTCGATGGGGAAGACCTCCGGCGCCAGCACCGCGTTGTAGATGTGCCAGACGACGATGACCAGGAACGCCATCAGGCCTTCGTTGCTGTGCGCCACCTTGGCCACCGGGATGGCCTGGCCGGGCAGAAGCGACGCCACCTCCACCGGGTAGAGCAGGATGAAGCCGGTCGCCACCATCAGGAGGGACCCCATCAACATCCCCCAGTACTCGAACTTCTGCTTGTAGTCGTACCGGTCGTAGGGCGGGTGATGCCTCTGCATGCCCAGGTAGTACTTGAGCGTGCCGATGGCGTCGGTGAAGTCCCGGCGGTTGGCCATCATGTGCAGCGGGCCCTTCCGCTTGAGGACGTAGACCGCCAGCTTCACCAGGTGGAACACCGTGGCGATGCTCATCAGCCACCCGAAGACCCGGTGGATGACGCGCATGGTGTTCGCGCCGGCGAACAGGTTGGTCACCGACACCGCCCAGTCACTGGACGCGTACTTCTGGGGCAGGCCGGTGAGGCAGAGCATGGTGAAGATGACCACCATGGACCAGTGCTCTATCCGGGTGGCCAGCGTGAAGCGCTGGACCCACTCGGTCTTCGCGGGCTGGGCCACTGCCACCGGAGAGGGAGGAGAGGACAGGGGGACCTTCGACGCTTGGGCGCGGGCACTCATCGGTTCACCAGGATTCGCCAGAGGTGGAGCAGGACCTGGAGCAGGAGCCCGCCGATCATGAAGGGGATGAGGAGGGAGTAGAAGACCTCCACGCCCTTCACGAACGGCGTGCGGCTCCAGGAGGGTTCGTAGTGGGACATCCAGGAGTCAGGGAAGTTCTCGGTGGCGCCTTCGTGGCAGCGGGCGCAGGTGGCCTGCAGGTTGGCCTTCATCACCGACGAGCTCGGGTCGTCCGCCCGGGCGATGTCGTGGACGCCGTGGCAGTCGGTGCAGACCGCGACCACCGCCGGCGCGTTCTTCTGCCCCTTCTCGAGCAGCGTCGTCGCCCCGTGGAAGTCCGCGAGGTACGTGGAGAGCACGTGGGTGGAGAGGTCGTACTTCGCCATCATCTTCTCGTCGGTGTGGCAGGTGCCGCAGGTGTCCGGCTGGCTCAGCCGTGACGCCGCCGACTTCGGGTTGGCGATGTCATGCGAGCGGTGGCAGTCGGTGCACACCGGGACGTCCGGGTTGGAGCCGTCCATCAGCGAGTTGCCGTGGACGCTCTTCGCGTACACGTCAGCGACCTTCTCGTGGCAGGTGGCGCAGGTCCTGGAGATGGCCACCCGCGGCTCGTCCGCCTTCATCTTGTGGGCGTCGTGGCAGTCCGCGCAGGTGGGCGCGAGGTGCGCCTTTTCGGCCGGCAGGTCATGGTGGACCGAATCCAGCGTCTGCATGTAGCTCTGGAAGTGGCAGTCCTTGCACTGCTCCGAGTAGTGCAGGCGGTACTCCCGCCGGGTGTCGAAGGTCTCGGCGGAGTGCTTGTTGAGCTGGCCGCGGTACTGCGTGTGGCAGTCCGTGCAGCCGAGCTCGCCGTGCACCGAACCCGGGATGGACTCCGGATCCACGTGGAACGACATCATCTCGCCGCTCTCGAGATCCCACTCCAGCTCGGGGTCGTTGTGGCAACTCAAGCAGGCCTGGTTCTCCTCCCCTACCTCCGCGGCCGGCCGCATGGGCGGCGGCTGTGGAGCGGGTGGCGCCGTCTGGGCCAGCGCCACCTGGGACCCCAGCACGAGCGCTGCGATCCAGGCGGACGCCTGTCGCGTTCGCATGATGTTCCTGTCCTTTCTTCCCGTGGGAAACGGACAGGCCTGATTGCGAAGGTCGTGCCGCGGGCCGGGGCTTGACCGGGCTTGTCGAAGATCAAGAACGCGCGTGTTCGGCGTTGCCCGCGGCGCGCGAAGAGTGCGCTTTCTTGATCCAGGTTCGGGTAGGCGCTTCCTGTGCAGGGGGCGAAGCGGCGAAACGCGCGCGCAACGCTGGGCCCAGGTGGCAAACCCTGCGCGCCTTTGTTCCTAACGAACGCCGGCCCAGCCCGGGTGGTCGAAGAACTCGCCGTACTGGCGCAGCGCCATGATCACCTTCACGGCGCCCTTGCGCATGTCCTCCAGGCCGCCGTCCCCCTTCATCTGGGCGCTGCCGGCCATCACGTCCACCAGCACGATGTGCAGCATGGCGTCCGCGTCCGGGGGGAGCTTGCAGTCCTTGAAGATGCCGGCGAGCGCCGTGTCCAATTCTGCCGCCAGCGCGCGGTATTCGGCCTCGGTGTACTTCCGGGCGTGGATGGCGGGGTGCGCGGCCTGCACCTTGTCCTTGAGCTGGGTCATACCGGCGCGCAAGGGCGCATCCGTCCCCCACTTGCTCTTGCCGTTCAGCTTCAGGGCCGGCTTCTCACCGGGGGCGTGGTCATGCCCGTCGTGCTTGTGGTCTTCGCCCGCAAAGGCGGCGCCGGCGATCAGGAGGGGGAGCAGGAAGGTGAGCGTGCGCTTCATGGGGCAGTCCTCGGGGTGGGAGTGGGTGCCCCTATAGATGTGAGCCGCCCGCTCCCCCGTCGTTGCGCCAGCGCAAGCTCCCGCGAAGGCCCCGGTCAGCGCCGCGCGCGAGAGGCCCCCACGCCCGCCTGGGCTCGGAGGGAGCCCAGGGTCCCCCACCCCGGCGGAGAACCGGGCCTGCTAGCTGCCGGCGCCGAGGTAGGTCAGCACCATCCCCAGGCCGGAGGCGAGCAGGGCCAGCCCCAACATCACGCCGATGGCGAGCGCGGAGAAGCCGAAGGCGTGGGCGAAGTTCACCAGCCGTTCGCTGGGCGGGGGCACGAGGTACTTCTCCAGCTCCCCGCTGGCCGACAGGCGCTCATATTCGGCCGGCCGCTCCTCCTTGAACCGCTCCAGCGGCATCGAGCCGGTGAAGATCACCGGGTCGAGCGGGAAGGACTCGGGCCGCAGGTGGGTGTGGAAGAAGTGGAAGAAGAAGATGAACCCGGTGGCGAGCAGCGCCTCGTCCGAGTGGACCACGTAGGCGATGTTGAGCCCCCAGCCGGGGATGATCTTGCTGGCGGCCACCGGGAACCACAGCACCAGGCCCGACAGGCCGATGACGATCACGCCCCAGAAGACCGCGAAGAAGTCGAACTTCTCCCAGTACGCCCAGCGGTCGAACTTCGGCCGCTGGTCCAGGTAGAGGAACCACTTGAGGTTGCCGACGAGGTCGGAGGCGTCCTTCTTGTTGGGCGTCATCGACTGCCAGCCGAAGAGCAGCGAGCGCTTCTTGCGGACGACGATCTCCCGGAACAGGTAGCCCACGAAGACGAGGCCGTAGCCGAAGGTGAGGACGCCGGCCACGCGGTGCAGCCACCTCGCCCCGCCGAGCCCGCCCACGAAGGAGGCCAGCGGCGCCGCCCAGGCCTCGGACGCGAACTTCAAGGGCAGGCCGGTGAAGGCCAGCGCGAGGAAGGTGAGGATGATGACCAGGTGAAGGTAGATGTGGATGGGCTTGAAGCGGCGGACCCACTTGCCGCTGGTGTTCTCCGGGTGGTGGAACTCGCCGCGGAACCAGCCCACCACCGACCGCTGCGTCCACAGCGCGGTGTGGATGGCGAAGAAGCCGATGGTGCCCACCAGCAGCGTGGTCATGAACAGCCACACGTAGTGCAGGGCCGCGGAGTCCGCCTTGTTGGCCGGGTTCGCGTGCGGCATGAACGTGAGGAAGGACTCGTTCACGTCGTCGTGGCACTTGCCGCAGGTGGCCGCGAGGTTCTGCGGGTGGACGGTGGAGTGGGGATCCTCCTTCGGCAACATTCTGTGCGCCGAGTGGCAGTCGGTGCAGGTGGCGGACTCCGGCAGGCCGAGCTGCGTGGCCTTGCCGTGGAAGCTGTGCCGGTAGCTGTCGTACTGGGACTGGTGGCACTCGCGGCAGGCCTCCGGGGTGGCGAGCCGGTTCTGGTCCACGTCCATGCGCAGGGTGCCGTGCGGGTCGTGGCAGGTGCTGCAGACCGGCATCTGCCGGCCCTCTTCGGGCGTCGCGGTGGCGTGGATGCTCTGCTGCACCGCGCTGAGGATGAACTTGTGGCAGCTCCCGCAGGTCTGCGACACGTTCTGCGCAAAGACGGGTGAGGCGGGGTCCTCCACCGGCTTCATGTCGTGCGCGCCGTGGCAGGTGGAGCAGGTGGGCGCCACGTCCAGGCCCGCAGAGAGCAGCGCGCGGCCGTGCACGCTGGTGCGGAAGGCGCGGATCTTCGGGTCGTCGTGGCAGGCCACGCAGGACTCGGGCTGCATCACCTTGGACATCGGCGCGAGCGGGTTCTTCGCCACCAGCAACGGAGAGTGGGAGTCGCCGTGGCACTCGCCGCAGGGGACCTCCTGCTCGTGCACGCTGCCGGTGAAGCCGGTCACCGCCTCCTTGTGGCAGCTGCGGCAGGTGGTGGGGTCGAAGGTCTGGAACTCGTCGTGGACGTAGCCGTGGCAGCTCTCGCAGGCAGAGTCCGAATGGAAGCCCTCTTCGAGGTGGCTCTGGACGGCGGGGTGGCAGCCGCTGGTGGCGCACATCACCTCCGGGCCGTGTTCGCTCAAGGCGTCCGCGTGGTCCTCCTCGGTTTCGCCCACCACGTTGGGGTGACAGTCCTTGCAGGCGACCTTCGGCGAGTGCTTCTCGTCGGTGGTGAGGTCGTCGTGGCAGCCGCTCCCCATGCAGGTGGCCGCGCTGGGGTTCTGCGCGGCGGCCGGAACGGCGAGGAGGAGCGCGGGGACCAGGAGGAAGTGCCAGCAGGAGCGTCGATGCATGCAGGGCGGTCCTTTACACCGTTGGAGCGGAGGCGTCGCGTTCGGTGGAGAATCTCGCGGGGTGAGCATGGGGTCACGCAATTGATGCGCGCTTTTTTTGGGGCCACGTCCAGGATGGCGGCATGAAACGCCACGCGCCGGCGACAGAGCGGAACCGCGCGCCGCTCCTGTCCGTGCTCTCGGACGTTCTGCCCCCCACTGGCACCGTGCTGGAGGTGGCGAGCGGCACCGGCCAGCACGCCGTCTTCTTCGCCCGCGCGCTCCCCCACCTCACCTGGCAGCCGTCCGACCTCGACCCGGACAACCTCGCCAGCATCGCCGCGTGGCGGGAGGAGGCCGCGCTGCCCAACCTGCTGCCGCCCGTCTCACTGGACGCGGCGAGCGCGCAGTGGCCGGTGGCGTCCGCGAGCGCCGTCGTCAACATCAACATGATCCACATCGCGCCGTGGGCGGCGGCGCTGGGGCTGTTCGCCGGCGCGTCCAGGCTCCTCGCGCCCGGGGCACCGCTCATCCTCTATGGGCCCTTCTTCCGCGCCCAGGTGCAGACGGCGCCCTCCAACCTCTCTTTCGATGCGGACCTGCGCGGGCGAAACCCCGCGTGGGGCGTGCGGCAATTGGAGGACGTCGCCGCCGCCGCCAGGGCCCAGGGGCTGCACCTCGAGTCGGTCGTGGAGCTGCCGTCCAATAACTGCACCGCCCTCTTCCGGCGCGGATGACCCCGCCCTTCCCCAGCCCTTTCGATGCGAAGGGGCCGTCGCCCCGGGCGGAGGCCGCCGCGCACGCGCTGATGGCCGAGCTGCGCGCGTCGGGCTTTGGGCGGGGCGAAGGCGGGAAGATGTTCGGCGTGCTGGTGGCCCGCGGGCCGGACGGCGAGCGCGTGGTGCTCCGCGCCTTCTCCGGGATGCTCGAAGGGAAGTGGCTCCACGACGGCTTCTGCGGCCCCTTGTTCGACGACGCGCGCCGCGCGGCGGTGGAGGGACCGGGCGAAGCGGTGGTCAAGGCGCTGTGGGCACGCGCGGAGGCCTTCGCACACAGCGGCGAGCTCGAAGCGGCGCGGCAGGCGCTCGCCTCTGCGCGGGGGCAGCACGAAGAAGCCCACCGCGCCCTGAGGACGCGCCACACCCAAAGGCGGGCGGAGCGTCACCGCCTCCGGGAAGCGACCAGGGGCCTGACTGCCGAGGCCGCGCACGCGCTCGACCAGCAGAGCCGCGCGGACAAGGCGGAGCGGCGGCGCTTCGACGCGGCGGCGGCCGCGGTGTTGGCGCCCCTGCAGCGCACGGTCCACAGGCTCCTGCGGCGCGAACGGGCGCTGGAGCGGCTGCGCCACTTCGTCTGCCGCCGGGTCATGCAGGACATCCAGGACAGCTACGAGGTCCCCAACGCGCGCGGCGAGCGACGGCCCCTGCGCAGCCTGTACCCGGGCGGTGCGCCGCCATCCGGCGCGGGCGACTGTGCGGCGCCCAAGCTGCTCGCCACCGCGTACGCGCGAAGGCTGCACCCGGTGGCGCTGGCCGAGTTCTGGTGGGGCCCGCCACCTTCCACCGGCGGCCGCGTGGAGGGCGCCTTCTATCCTGCGTGCAAGGACAAGTGCGGGCCGCTCCTGCCGTTCATGCTGGAGGGGCTGGAGGTCTCCTCGCAAAGGGTGTTCACCCCGGCGACGGCCGCAGCTCGCGCGGGCCTGGCCCCGGACCTGGACGTGGTGTTCGAGGACGCCTGGCTCGTCGTCCTGCACAAGCCCGAAGGGCTGCTCTCGGTGCCCGGCAAGGGCGCATCCCTCATCGACTCGGTGCAAACGCGGCTGCGGCAGCGCTTCCCCGAGGCCGAAGGGCCCCTGCTCGCGCACCGGCTGGACCTGGACACCTCCGGGCTGCTCGTGGCCGCGAAGGATCTGGCCACCTACCGGGCGCTGCAGCGGCAGTTCCTCCGCCGCGAGGTGCACAAGCGCTACGTGGCGGTGCTCGAGGGCCCCGTCGCAAGAGACGGCGGGACCATCTCCCTGCCCCTGCGCGTGGACCTCAACGACCGGCCCCGGCAGATCGTAGACACGGTGCACGGGCGGCACGCGGTGACGCGCTGGGAGGTGCTCTCGCGCGCGGGCAATCGGACCCGCGTGGCGCTCTTCCCGGTGACTGGCCGCACCCACCAGTTGCGCGTG
>CAZQVZ010000215.1:0-9737 GCA_964596895.1 uncultured Myxococcaceae bacterium | reverse complement strand
GGTCTTCCCGCTCATCGCGCGGTTCCTGGAGGGGGAGCCGCCGTGAGGCTTCAACGGGTCCCGCTGGCGCTCCTCACGGTGGCGCTCTTCGCCACCGGCTGCGCGGCGCGCTACGCCCATCCCCTGCCGAAGCACGCCTTGCAGCACCGGGCGAAGACGGCGGACGGGTGGGAGCTTGCGCTGGTGCAGTACCTGCCCGAAGGCGTCCCCCAGGGCCGCCCGGTGCTCCTGTGCCATGGCATCGCCGCCAACGCGCGGCACATGGACCTGGATGAGACGAACAGCCTCGCGCGCTGGCTCGCCCGGAACGGGCGCGAGGTCTGGACCCTGTCCATCCGCGGCACCGGCGACTCGGACCGGGCGGACCCGGCCATGGGGCGCGCGCCCGGCTTCAGCTTCGACACCGTCTGGCAGAACGACCACCCGGCCGCCATCGCCTACGTGCGCGCGCATGCGGCCACGCCTTCCCTGGTGTCCCGCGCGCTGGCGGAGGGGCGCGAGGTTCACGCGGAGGTCGCGCCGCTGGCGGGGGGGATGGACCGCATCGACTACGTGGGCCACAGCATGGGCGGGATGCTCATCTACGCGTACCTCTCGCAGGGGGGCGAGGGGCTGTCGGCGGTGGTGATCCTCGGCAGCCCCACGCGGCTGGACTGGGGCGGCGCGCTCGAGCCCTACGTGGTGGGCGCCGCCGAGCGCTTCGTCACCGACGGGTACGCCCTTCCCATGTCCTCCCTCGCCCTGGCCTCCATGCCGCTGCAGGGCTACGTGCCCGCATCTCCCCTGGAGCGGCTGCTCTACAACCCCGAGAACACGACGCGGGCCGCGTGGCGCAGGCTTCTGGCCATTGGCACCGGGGACGTCTCCGGCGCGCTCTGGCGGCAGATCTCGCGGATGACCCACACCGGCCGCTTCGACAGCTACGACGGGAAGGTCGACTACCGCCGGGACATGCAGCGCATAGACAACCCGGTGCTGGTGGTGGCGGGGAAGGTGGACCGCATCGCCACCCCGCCGGCGGTGAGGGACGGGTACCGCGCGCTCGGCGGCCACAAGGAGTGGTTCCTGGCGGGTGAGGAGATGGGGCTGTTCGCGGACTACGGCCACATGGATCTGCTCATCGGCCGCAGGGTGCAAGAAGAGCTCTTCCCCCGGGTGTTGGACTTCCTCGACCGGCACCGCGCCCCCCGCGCGTCCGCAGCCGAATAGCCGCCGCCGTCCCTGCTTTGCGCCGTGGACCGGAGGTGTATGGTCCCGCGCCACGCGATGAGGAACGGACAGAGCAAGACGAAGCGGACCCCTTCGGCGGCGAAGACGCTGTTGGAAGTGCAGGAGGCGAAGCTGCCGAACGGGCTGAGGCTGCGGCTCATCCCCAACCCCGGCGTGCCCACGGTGAGCTACTACACCTTCTTCCGGGTGGGCTCGCGTAACGAGCGGCCCGGCATCACCGGCATCAGCCACCTCTTCGAGCACATGATGTTCAACGGCGCGAAGAAGTACGGCCCCGGCCAGTTCGACAAGGTGCTCGAATCCTCCGGCGGCTACTCCAACGCCTACACCACCTGGGACATGACCGTGTACCACGAGGAGTTCGCGCGGGAGGCGCTGGAGACGGTGGTGGATCTCGAGTCGGACCGGATGCGGTCGCTCACCCTCTCCGACAAGACGCTCGCGGCGGAGCGGCAGGTGGTGATGGAGGAGCGCCGCGTCCGGGTGGACAACGAGATCATCGGCCTGATGGACGAAGAGCTGGGCACCCTCCTGTACAAGGCCCACCCCTACCGCTGGCCGGTCATCGGCTGGATGCGGGACATCGAGAGCATCACCCGCAAGGACTGTGAGGAGTTCTTCCGCACCTACTACGCGCCCAACAACGCCACCGTGTACGTCGCCGGCGACATCGACGTGGCGAAGACGGTGAAGCTCATCAAGAAGGCCTACGGGGACATCCCCTCCGGACCTGCGCCGGTGCCGGTGGTGGACGCGGAGCCGGACCAGCACGGCGAGCGGCGCGCCACCTTGCGCCACCCCGCCCAGGCGCCCTCCCTGATGATCGGCTACCGGGGCCCGAAGGCGACCGAGGCGGACACCCTGGCCCTGGACATCGTCCAGTACGTGCTCGCGGTGGGAGATGGCAGCCGGCTGATGCGCGAACTGGTCTATGGGCGCGAGCTGGCGGTGAGCGTCAGCATGGACTGGGCCTGGCGCATCGACCCCGGGCAGATCGTCTTCCACGCCGAGCTCAAGCCGGGCAGCGATCCGGCGGCGGTGGAGGCAGCGCTCTACGCGGAGCTGGCGAAGGTGGCGCAGGACGGCATCACCGACCGGGAGTTGGAGAAGGCGCGCAACAACCTGCAGGCCCACCTGCTCCGGGAGCTCGTCACCAACGGCGGCCGCGCCAACGCGCTCGGCACCTATGAGCTGTTGCTCGGGCACTGGGGGGACGGGCTCTCCCTGCCAGAGCGCTACGCGAAGATCTCTGCGCGGCAGGTGAAGGAGGCGGCCGGAAGGTGGTTCCACCCGGACAAGCGCTCCGTCGTGGTCCTGCAGCCTCTGGCAGATGACCCGGCGAAGGTGGCGGCCTAGATGGCACACAGAGCGAAGCCCCAGAGCGCGCCCGCAGAGGTGCGCCTGCCCGCGCAGCACCACTTCACCACCCGCGGCGGCCTGCGGGTGATCCTCGCCCGGCGCGAGCCCATCCCGCTGGTGTCCGCGCGGCTGGTGCTCCTGGGCGGCGGCGCCATGGATCCGGCCGGCCGCTTCGGGATGGCAGACTTCACCGCGCGCCTGCTGCGCCGGGGGACGAAGTCCCAGTCGGCAGATCAGATCAACGATGCGGTGGAGTTCGTGGGCGCGTCCCTGTCCGCCGGCGCCAGCGAGGACTTCAGCGCGGTGAGCCTCACCACCCCTGCGCGGCACCTCGAGCCCATGCTGGAGGTGATGGCGAGCCTCGTCCGTGAGCCCTCCTTCCCCGAGGTCGAGGTCGAATCCGCGCGCCGCCGCGTGCTGGCGCACCTCGCCAACGACCTGGATGATCCGGGGCTGGTCGCGGACCGCGCGCTCACCGGGGTCCTGTGGGGAGACCACCCCTACGGCCATGACACCGGCGGCACCGCCCGGGACGTGGCCCGCTTCACCCGCGAGGACGCGGTCGCCTTCCACGAGGACCGCTACGGTCCGAAGGTGGCGCTGCTGGTCATCGTCGGGGCGGTGGACCCCAGGCGCACCCAGAAGGTGGTGGAGCGGCTCTTCGGGGACTGGACGGGAGGCCCTGCCACCGCGCCGGTCTTCGAGCCGCGCGAGGAGGCGGCGGGGAAGGGGCGGGTGCTCCTTCTGGACAAGCCGGACGCCACCCAGTCGCAGATCCGCTTCGGTGGGATGGCGCTGCGGCGCGGGGAGCCGGGGTGGATCCCCGGGCTGGTGATGAACACCGTGCTGGGCGGCGGCTTCACCTCGCGGCTGGTGACGGAGATTCGCGTGAAGCGCGGCCTCTCCTACGGCGCCGGCTCCGGGTTCGACGGGATGATCGCCGGCGGCAGCTTCAGCGTCTCCTCCTTCACCAAGACCGAATCCACGGGCGAGCTCATCGCCGTGGCGCGGGACGAACTGCGGAAGATGCAGCAGAAGGGCCCCACCGAAAAGGAGCTGCAGTCCGCGCGCACGTACATGGCGGGCCTCTACCCGCTGCGGCTGGAGACCAACGAGTCGGTGGCCGCCGCCATCGCCGAGACGGAGCTGTATGGGCTCGGCGAGGACTGGGTGTCCCGCTACCGGGAGCGGGTCCGGGCGGTGACCCGGAAGGAGGCCCACGACGTCGCCCGGCGCATCCTGCCGGTGGAGGCGCCGGCGGTGGTGGTGGTGGGCAACGCGGCGAAGCTGAAGAAGCACCTGCGCGGGCTCGGGCCCGTGGACACCCAGCCGGTCACCTGGCTGGAGTGAACCCGCCGCTGTACGAATCCGCCGCGGTGCTCGCGGTGGACAAGCCCCCGGGAGTGGCCGTCATCCCCGGAAGGGACGGCCCCCGGGGCGCCTCGCTGCACGAGCAGCTGTGCGCGGCCCGCGCCGAGCGCCTGTGGGTGGTGCACCGGCTGGACCGCGACACCTCCGGGGTCCTCGTCTTCGCCCGCACCGCGAGGGCCCACCGCGCGCTGTCGCTCGCGTTCGAGGCGGGCCAGGTCTCCAAGCGGTACCTCGCGCTGGTGGAGGGCGCGCCAGGAGGGGACACGCGGGAGGTGGATGTGCCTTTGGTCCCCGCGCGCCGTGGCCGGATGCGGCCCGCGCGCGAAGGAGAGGAGGGCAAGCCGTCTCGAACCACGCTCCGGGTGGTGGAGCGGTTCGGTGGGCGCGCAGCGCTCCTGGAGGCCACCCCGCTCACGGGCAGGACGCACCAGATCCGCGTGCATCTGCGGAGCGTGGGGCACCCCCTGGTGGTGGATCACCAATACGGCAGCGGCAAGCCGTTCCCGGACGAGGCGACGCCGCTGCTCACCCGAACCCCGCTGCACGCGGCCTTCCTGTCGTGGCAGGGGCTGGAGGGCGTGGAGGACGTCCGGTTGGAGGCGCCGCTGCCGGAGGATCTCGCCGCGGCGCTGGCGCACCTGCGCGGAGCCGGTGCCTAGGGGTTGACGCGGAACCCATTGGAGGCGCCGAAGTGACCTTCCGCGTCCTGCACGGTGATGACCGTGTCATCCCCCACGCTGCCCACGGTGACCTCCTGGGTGAGCACCCCCGCCACGAAAGGTTCGCTCACCGCGGGCGTCATGTTGCCGCGGTTGATGGAGAAGGAGACCACCCCCGCGAAGGAACCGGAGGCGGGGCCGGTGGCGCGGACGGTGAGGGTGAAGGGGACGCCGCGCCGCTGCGCGCCCACCGGGTCGATGCTGAAGCCGTCAGGCAGCGAGACCTCACGGACCGTCACGGCTTCGGGCAGCAGCGCGCTGCGGCCATCTGCCAGGGTGACCTCTACGTCGTGTTGGCCCACCTGCAGGCCGAACGGCGCCGGCGCGTGCCACAGGCCCGGGGAGGTGGCGAGCGGCACCCAGACCGGTTCGGTCGAGGTCCCCACCCTCACGGTGATGGTTTCGTCCACCGCCACCGTCTTCAGGCGGTGGTCCGCGAGCAACGGCAAGGCCGCGTCCAGCTCCAGCAAGAGGACCGGCGCCTGGCCTTGATCGAACGTGCTGGGGCTGACGGCGCGGAGCGTGGGCGGGGGCAAATCCCCTCCGCAGCCGAGCCCACCCAGCACCGCGACCAGGGCGCACGTGGCGAAGAGGGAGGGACGTCCCTGAAGACCGCTCATGGGAGGCTCCGCCTCGCGCCCAAAGACAGGTGCAGTCCGCCGGGGCGCGCGCGCACCGTGGGCCCCTCCGCCTGCGCAAAGGCGCCGCGCGCCTCTGCCACCAGGTCCACGGCAGGCGTCACCCGGTACAGCCCCTGCGCGCCGGCGAAGGCTTCGAACCCCACGTCCCACTGCGCGAAGGGGGGCTGGAAGTCCGCGCGGACGCGGTGCCGGAAGGGCAGGGCCCCTGCGCCCGCGCGCGCGGCGAGCGCGAAGGGGCCACGCTCCCAGATCTGCAGGCGCGCGCTCAGCGAGACGGGGAGGGCGGACACGGAGGAGTCCACCCCGCCCAGGCGCGCGGCCGCTCCGAAGGCGCTGTGCCGAAAGCCCACCAGAAGCTCTGCCCACAGCCGCTCCTGGAGGACCGGCAGCCTGAGGCCTGCGCCCATTTCGAGCGCTGCGCCGCGGTCCGCGCCGCCGGAAGCGAAGCCGCCGGCCAGCCCATGCACCGCCCACCGCGCGTCCCCGGCGGCCGGCCGGTGCGGGGACGGACGCAGCGCCGACGCGTGAGCCTCTCCCACCGGGAGGGTCACGCTCATCGCCGGGCCGCCAGGCCCCTTCGAAGGCGGCAGCGTCATCACCACCCGCTGTGCGCCTTCGTCCGGGAGGACGTCGAAGCGGGAGAGGTCTCGCGACGCGCGCTGCGCCTCCAGGCGGGCGCCGTCGGCCGTGGGCGCCACCTCTTCGTGGGTCCCGCCCGTCGCCACCAACAGCCAGCCGCCGGAAGGGGGGAGGGGCTCGGGCCCCGCGGCGAGCGCCGCCGGTGACGTCCGGGGAACGGAGAGCGGGACGGCGCGGCGCGTCTCCCGGCCGGCGGCGGCGGCCATGACCTGGGCGGTGCGCACGCCCGGCGGGACCTCGATGGGGACCTTCACCCGCCCCTGGCCGTCCGCGGCGACGGGCCCGAAGCTGCGGCCGCCCACCTGGACGCGCACGAGGGCGTGCGGCTCGGTGGACATGTCCAGCGCGGTGCGCCCCAGAAGCGGCAGCCGCAGCACCGCGACGTCCGCAGACGGGGCCCTGGCATCCCAGAAGAGCAGCACCGCCCAGGTCGGATGGCGGATGTCCGGCGGCCTCCACCGGAACCGCTGCACCCCACCCGCACGCCCCAGGGGCGAGAGCGTCCCGCTGCTGGCGGCGAAGCGCAGCTGTGCGCCTTCGGGCAGGCCGCGGACGTCGATGAGGACGTCGTCCACTTCGCCGAGCAGCACCCGCGGCGGCGTGGCCACGGCGGACGGCGCGCTCTGGGCGAGGGTGCCCCAGCAGAGGACGGCGAGGAGGACGACGCGCATCAGCGCGTCAGGATAGCGGCTCTTCGTCCCCGGCGGGCAGAGACGACGGCGATGCGTCATCGGTGGGCATGGGCTTGTCGGCGGGGCCCGTGGCCGCCGCGCGCGGACGCTCGAAGGTGGGCCTCGCCGCGGGGGCGCCGCCGCCGCGCCCGTGCACCAGGGTCTTCTCGTCCATCTTGAACATCACCGTGACCTTGTCCGCCCTCACCGCGGTGACGATGCCGTAGCCGAAGGTGGGGTGCTCGATGAGGTCCTCCACCGCGTAGGTGTCCTTGACGCTGTAGCGGCGCGCCTGCGAGGCGTCCTTCTGCGAGAGGAGCTGCTCGAAGGAGACGGCCGCCTTCGCCGCCGCGGCGGCCGCGCCGCGCGTGGACGTGGACTTCGCAGAGGGCCGCGGCACCTTGACCGAGGACGCTGCGGGCTGGGGACCGCGGTGCGCGTGCTGGGCGCCACAGGTGTTGCACTGCACCCGCGCCACCTTGTCCCCCACCATCGCCAGGATGGTGTGCGCCAGCGTCATCTTGCATTTGCCGCAGAGGGAGTCGACTTCACCCCCGACCTTCTTGATCGCCATGTGAGTCCTTTGAGCCCCGGCGCGGGACTTGAATGAAGGGCGGCGGAGATTAGGACCGGACCCGAACGCGAGGAAGCACATCTTGTTGACGCACAGGTGGGTCGGTCGCACCCTGCGACCGTTGGACGACACGAGCCCCCCCAACATCCGTCCCACGCGCGCCGAGATCGACCTCTCTGCGCTGCGCCACAACCTCGCCTGCGCCCGCGCGCTCGCTCGCCCAGCGGAGGTGCTGGCGGTGGTGAAGGCCAACGCCTACGGCCACGGCGCCGTCCCCGTCGCCCGCGCGCTGCAGGACGAAGGCGTGGGCTTCATGGGCGTGGCCCTGGTGGAGGAGGGGCTGGAGCTCCGGGCGTGCGGCATCACCGTCCCGCTCCTGGTGTTGGGCGGGGCGTACGAAGGCGGCTGGGACCTGATGGTGCAGCACGGGCTCATCCCCACGCTGTTCCGGCCCGAGCACCTGGACGCGCTCGCGGCTGCGGCCCAAAGGGCGGGGACGAAGGCCCTGGCCCACGTGAAGGTGGACACCGGGATGGGGCGCATCGGGCTTGCGCCGCAGGCCCTGCCTTCGTTCCTGGACCGGGCAGGAAAGACCCCGGAGGTCGTGCTCGACGGGCTTCTGTCCCACTTCGCCAACGCGGATCTGGCGGACGCCGAGCTCACCACCCAGCAGGTCCAGAGGTTTCGCACCGCGCTCGCGCAGATGCGGGAGCGGGGGCATGCGCCACGGTTCCGTCACCTGGCCAATTCCGCGGCGGTGATGGACCGGCCGGAGGTGCGCGACGGGCTGGAGCTGAACCTGGTGCGGCCGGGGATCATGCTCTACGGGCTGTCGCCTTCGCCCGAGTACGGCCGGGCGCTTCACCTGCGCCCGGTGCTGAGCTGGAAGACGGCCATCACCCACCTGAAGGAGGTCCCGCCCGGCACGCCCATCTCCTACGGGAGCACCTGGACGGCGAAGCGGCCTTCGCTCATCGCCACGGTGCCTGTGGGCTACGCGGACGGCTATGGGCGGGAGTACTCCAGCCGCGCGGACGTGCTGGTGCGCGGGCAGCGCGCGAAGGTCGCGGGCCGGGTGTGCATGGACATGTTCATGGTGGACGTGACGGACGTCCCCCACGTCGCCGTGGGCGACGAGGTGGTCCTGCTCGGCGCGCAGGGGAGCGAGCGCATCGACGCGGGGGAGCTGGCGGACCTGGGCAACACCCTGCACTACGAGGTGCTGTGTGCGGTGGGGGCGCGGGTGCCGCGAATGGTTCGTTGAGAAGCGCCCGCCCCGTCGTACAGTAGCCGGCGCGAATGGCGGCGGACGCGGACAAGCCCGAACCCAGAGGAGAGCCCGGCTTCTTCAGCGGCGGGGTGGAGCACCTCGGCGCGGGCGCGCTGAGGGTCATCTCCGAATTGGGCGGCATCATGATGCTCGCCGCGGACATCCTGCGCTGGGCGGTGCGGCCGCCCTACCGCCTGCACAACCTCTTCGCCCAGTTGGACTTCGTGGGCGTGGGGTCCATCTTCATCGTGGCGCTGACCGGCACCTTCACCGGGATGGTCTTCGCCGAGCAGTCCTCCACCGCCTTCGAGATGTTCGGCGCGGAGAGCCTGGTGGGGCCCACGGTGGCGCTCACCATCACCCGCGAACTGGGGCCGGTGTTCACGGGGCTGATGGTGACCATGCGCGCGGTGTCCTCCATGAGCACCGAGCTTGGGACCATGCGCGTCACCGAGCAGGTGGACGCGCTGGAGACCATGGCCGTCAACCCGGTCCAGTACCTGCTGGTGCCCCGGGTGCTGGCGGGCGTGGTGATGGTGCCCACCCTCACCGTCCTCTTCGACATGGCGGGGCTCTTGGGCGGCTTCTTCATCTCGGTGGAGGTGAAGGGGATGAGCGCCGGCACCTGGCTGGCTCGCACGTCCGAATGGCTGGACGTGGAGGACATCATGGAGGGCGTGATCAAGGCGGCGGCCTTCGGGTTCGCGGTGACCTTGATCGGCTGCTACAAGGGGTACCACGCGTCTGGCGGCGCCAAGGGCGTGGGCACCGCCACCACCGAGGCCATGGTGGCCGCCGCGCTCTCCATCTTCATCCTCGACTTCTTCATCGGCGCGGCGCTGCACTGAGTCCAACGGCGATGGCCCCCATCATCCAGATCAAGGGCGTGAAGAAGACCTTCGGCCAGAACCAGGTCTTGAAGGGCATCGACCTGGACGTGGAGGAGGGGACCACGCTGGTCATCCTCGGCGGCTCGGGCTCGGGGAAGACGGTGCTGATGAAGCACATGATTGGCCTTCTGCGCCCGGACAGCGGACAGGTGATCGTAGAAGGCCAGGACCTCGTCCCGCTGCCGTCGGACGAGCTCTCACAGGTGCGCAAGAAGTTCGGGATGGTGTTCCAGGCCGCGGCGCTCTTCGACTCGATGAACGTGTACGAGAACGTGGCCTTCCCGCTGCGGGAGCACAAAAAGGGCGTCAAGGAGGAGGAGATCCGCCAGACGGTGAAGGAGTAGCTCTCTGTGGTCGGCCTGACGTACGTGGG
>CAZQVZ010000214.1:0-9768 GCA_964596895.1 uncultured Myxococcaceae bacterium | reverse complement strand
GTAGCGCGCCTGCCTTGGGCGCAGGAAGTCGGAGGTTCGAATCCTCTCGCCCCGACATAGGAGTTGGATGCGCCCGTAGCTCAGCTGGATAGAGCACCGGCCTTCTAAGCCGGGGGTCACAGGTTCGAGCCCTGTCGGGCGTGCTGTGGGGGGGGAGGGAATGCAGCTTGAACCGCGCGGGGTTTTTGGATACCACGCGGCCCGCAGTTCGCAGTGGAAGCACAGAAGGCGTAGCAAGCAGCAGCAGTACGGCGATCATAGCTCAACTGGCAGAGCACCGGACTGTGGCTCCGGGGGTTACCGGTTCAAGCCCGGTTGGTCGCCCATCTCGACGGGTCAACGCGTCGAGCGCCTGTAGCTCAGTTGGATAGAGCGTCGGACTTCGAATCCGAAGGTCCCAGGTTCGAGCCCTGGCGGGCGCGCAGCAGAAGTTCGGGGGAAGTCGTTGACAGGTGGATCGGGTTGCAATAAATGCCCGCGCCACTTCGCCAAGAAAGTACGGGAGCGTAGCTCAATTGGCAGAGCAATGGACTCTTAATCCATAGGTTGAAGGTTCGATTCCTTCCGCTCTCACAGCTGAAAAATCAAAGGGCCGGTCTTCGAAAGAGGACCGGCCCTTCGTCTATTCAGTGCTCCTTGCCGTCGATGCGCGGGGCGAACAGGAACGGCACCAGCCGGACCCCGATGAGGGCGAAGCACAGGGCCCAGAAGGTGGCGGAGAGCCCAATCCAGAGCAGGTACTGCGAGGGCCACACCTGGGTCGCCACCAGCCTCACCACGGCCCCAGCGCCCATCAGGCAGAGGGCCACCCGGTCCGAAACGGTGAAGACGATCTTCCGGCCGGTGTGCCCCTGGCAGATGCGCACGAACATGGCGGGGATGATGAGCCCCATGCACAGGAACGTGAACGCGTGCGCGGCGAGGCTGCCGACCCCCGCGTACACCCCGAGGTAACGCACGGAAGACAACGCCAGGTGCAGGACGAGCCCGAAGTAGCCCACGTACATCACGCCGATGGGGAAGGTCCGCAGACCCACCAGCGGCTTCCACAGCAGCAGCCGCACGAAGAGGAGCAGCGCCGCTGTGCCCAGCACCGCGCCCGCCAGAGGGGCGGGCATCAGCCCTTCGAACGCAGCGGCCAGCACCAGCGCCTTGATGGGGAGGTCCAGCGCCGGGTGCCGGAAGACGGTGACCCCGTGCACGCCCTTCATGAACTGGGTCATCGTCCGCTCGAACATCACCGCGAACGCGAGCCGGAAGAGCCCCAGCGCCATGGGCATGCCGACGTGCCAGGTCGCAGGGTCCAGCATCAGCCACCGGGCCACGAGGAACAGCGGCAGCCCCACCACGAAGAACCCGTTGTCCTTGTAGCTGTCCTGCTTGCGGTGCCAGACCAGCGTCCACAGCAGGTAGCCGATGACGTAGAGCCCGAACGCGTTGAGCAGCACCAGCCGGAGGGGCCCGAAGGCGCCGGTGGTGGGCAGAAACAGGGCGCCGCGCTCCCCGCACCACAACAGGACCGCCAGCGCCAACGGCCCGCCGTGCAGGCCCCGGATGTTCACCCAGTTCTTGCTCGCGGTGAGCAGAAAGCCGCCGAGCACCGCCCAGCCGAAGCCGAACAGCATCTCGTGCGCATGCCAGACGATGGGGCTCGTGCTCGCCCCGGCCGGCCACGGCAGCACGCCGCTGAAGATGAGACCCCACAGCACCGGGAAGACCACCCCGGCGGCGATGGCGACGGTGAAGAAGGGCCGGAACCCGACCAGCCACAGCGCGTGCTTGAACATGTCCCTGGCCTAGCTCTCGGCGAAGGCCTTCTCGAAGATGTACTCGCCGGGTTCGCCGGGCGAGCCGGCGCGAAGTCCCCGGGCTTCGAGCAGCGCCCGGCAGTCCGCGAGCATCGACGGGCTCCCGCAGAGCATCACCCGGTCATGCGCAGGGCTGAAGTCACCGCGGCCGAGATCCCGGAAGAGCTGCCCGCTCTCGATGAGCCCGGTGATGCGTCCCCGGGTGCGGAAGGGCTCCCGGGTCACCGTCGGGTAGTACCGGAGCTTCTTGCGGATCTCCTCGCCGAGCAGCGGGTGCTCAAAGAGCCCGCCTTCGAGCTGCTCCCGGTACGCGAGCTCCCCGACCTGACGGCAGGTGTGCGTGAGCACCACGCTGTCGAACTGCTCGTACAGGCACGGGTCCTTGATGAGGCTCATGAAGGGCGCAAGCCCGGTCCCGGTGCTCAGCAGGAACAGGTTCCGCCCCGGCCGCAGGTGGTGGCTGACCAGCGTGCCGGTGGGCTTGCGCGCCACGAAGAGGGCGTCCCCTTCGCGCAGGTGCCGCAGCTTCGACGTCAGCTTCCCGTCCGGCACCTTGATGCTGAGGAACTCGAGGTGGTCGTCGTACGGGGCGCTCACCATGCTGTACGCGCGCAGGAGCGGCCGCCCGCCTGCCTGGAGGCCCAGCATCGTGAACTGGCCACTGTCGAAGCGGAAGCCTTCGTCCCGGGTGGTGACGAGGCTGAAGAGGGTGTCGGTCCAGTGGTGGACCGCGAGGACGTTCGCCTCGAAGAGCTGACTCATGAAGACGCCCAACTGCAGCGGGCGTGCCGCGCTTCCTGCCCCCGGTGTCGCCCCCGGCCGCCTGGCCGCCGTGTTCCGAATTGGAACGGGTGGAGCAGTCGGGCGGATGGTCCCCTATGCGCCCGGGCTCGCCAGGAAGCCTGCGCCCGTTCCCGCCAGCTCCCAGGCCCCGTCGGAAGCCGCGACGAAGGCGGACGCCCCGGAGCGAAGCTCGAGCCGCCCGCCTGCTTCGGACGTGAGCTGCAACGCGCCCTCCACGCACAGGACGAGGTGGGGTGCGCCCTGGGTGAACCGAAGCGGCGCGCCCGCCTCCTTCGGACGCGCCCTTCGCAGGGAGAAGTCCGGCGCGGGGGTGTCGTAGCGCCACAGGCCGCTCGCCACCGGCACGGGCCGTAGCACCTCCGGCGCCAGCGGTCGGAAGTCGAGCACGCTCAGAAGCTCCGGAACGTCCACGTGCTTGGGTGTGCAGCCGCCGCGCAGAACGTTGTCCGAGCTCGCCATCAGCTCCACGCCTGCGCCCTCCAGGTACGCGTGCAGGTTGCCGGCCGGCAGGTAGAGGGCCTCGCCGGGCTCGAGCTTCAGCACGTTGAGCAGCAGCGAGCCGACGACACCCGCGTCCCCCGGGTACAGCTCGCCCAGCCTCAGCGCCCAGCGCTTCTCGTCCGCGAACGGCGAGCCCGCGCCGGCCTGGGCGTCCGCACACGCCGCCACCACCGCGGCCACCAGGGGTACGCGCGCGTCTTTGGGCAGGGTCATCAAGGTTTCAAACGAGCTGCGAAGCCCACCCGGACCGGCCCTGAGCGGCGCGAGGAGCGGGTCCAGGGCCGGCACCTGCAACGACTCCAGCAGGCGCACGGTGTCAGCCGGGGCGCGGAAGCCGCACAGCGCCCAGAAGGGCTCGAGCGCGCAGAGGATCTCCGGCTTGTGATGCGGGTCCTTGTAGTTGCGGTGCGGTGCGCCGAGCGGGATGCCGGCCGCGTCCTCCCGCGCGAAGCCCGCTTCGGCCTGCGCGGTGGACGGATGCGCCTGCAAGGACAGCGGCGTCCCCGCCGCCAGCACCTTGAAGAGGAAGGGGAGCCGCGGGCCGAAGCGCGAAAGACACGCCTCGCCCAGCAGCGCCGAGGGCTCGGCCCGCACCGCGTCCAGGAGGCTCTGGCCGGAGGAGGTGAGCGTGGACGGCGCGGCCGGATGGGCGCCCATCCACATTTCGGCCTCGGGGGTGGGGGAGGGATGCGGCCGCCCCTGCAGCCGGGCGATGGCGGAGCGAGAGCCCCAGGCGTACGGCTGGATGACGTTCTCGAGCAGATCCATGGGCGGCGCGAAGCCTACCCCGCGCTACGCCCGCCGGATCCCGATGTGCACGTGGTCGAAGTGCCCGGCCACCCGCCACAACAACTGCACGCGGTACCGGGTCCCCTTCACGTTGACGTCGTAGTTGTTGAACGTGCCGATGGCGCTCGTGGGAATCCCGTACGCCTTGCACAGCCGCCGGGCCAGCTCATCCCCGCGCGAGCCCGCCACCCCGAAGTCCACCGCGAAGGCCGTGGTGTTGCCCACGTAGTGGTCGGACGCGGGAGGAGCCCACGCGGAGGGTGTCCGCCAAAGAGCGCTTCTGGCTGGTGACGGGGATGCCCATCGACGCGGCGACGCGCCTGGCGGTCCGGGCCACCCCTTCGGAGCCGCCCCAGCCACCACCGGCCGAGAGGCTGCCGCCGCCGCCGGGCTTGCGGACCCTCCCCTTCACGTCGATGCCCAGCATCCGCCAGGTGCCCCGGCCCACCACGCCGTCCACCTCGAGGTTGAACGCCCGCTGGAACCGCTTCACCGCCGCGCGGGTGTTCGCTCCGAAGTGGCCGTCCACCCCGCGGGTGGAGAAGCCCATGGCCGTCAGCCGGCGCTGCAGCGAACGCACCGGCCCGCCGCGGTAGCCCTTCTTCAGCACGGGTCCGGAGCCCGGGCCTGCCTTTGCCCGCGCCACCTGCTTCATCCGGAGGAGCTGGCCTTCGCCAATGGCCCCGTCCTTCCCGAGCCCCCCGAAGCGCCGCTCGAAGGCGCGGGACGCCTGCTGGGTGGCCTGGTCGAACACGCCGTCCGCCTTCACCTTCTCGTAGCCGAGCTTCCGCAGGAGCTTTTCGGAGCGGAGCACCGCGGCGCTGCGCTCGCCCCTCGTCTGCGCGGGGCTGGCGCCGGGTTTCCACTGTCTTCTCCCAGAGACAGCCCTACACCTGAGGATCCGCGCGGGTGCCGCCCAGGGCGCGACGCTGCCACCTGGAGAAGACACCTTCGCGGAGGGGAATTTCAGGTGGGATCTCCCGCGCCATTTCCGCGGCGCCGGCGCACCTCGAGCAGCGCCACCACCCCCAGCGTCAAGGCGGTCAGGGGCAGGACGAAGAACAACATCGCCGTCCGCATCGGCGGTAGCAGGTCGCTGCCGGTGGCCGCGAGCACGAGGAAGCCTGCGTACGCCACGTAGTAGGCGAAGAAGACCGCGCCCTCCCACCGCGAGATGCCGCCGCCGGTGAAGAAGATGGGCAGGCAGGCCACGCTCACCGCCAGCATGACGGGGATGTCGAACCCGAGCGCCGCCGGTGATACCGCCACGCCGTCCGGTGACAGCGCGCTGGTGAACCCGAGCACCGCCAGCACGTTGAAGATGTTGGAGCCGACAACGTTGCCCACGGCGATGTCCCGCTCGCCCCGGATGCTGGCCATCACGGAGGTGGCCACCTCCGGCAGCGAGGTCCCCGCAGCGATGATGGTGAGGCCGATGACGAGCTCGCTCACGCCGAAGGCGCGCGCCACGTTGACCGCGCCGTCCACCAGCCACTGCGAACCCAGGACCAGCATCCCCAGCCCGATGAGGATGAAGAGCACCTGCCCCGGCCACTTCGCGAGCAGCCCCTTCGCGGCCTCCGCTGGCTGCTCGGGCGCGCCGAACTCGCGGGCGTACTCGGCCTTCACCGCGCCGCTCTCCTTGCGGCTCTGGCGGATGGCGAAGACCGTGTAGGCGATGATCCCCGCCGCGAGCAGCACCCCGTCCAACCGGCCAATCTGCCCGTCGTGGCCCAGGAGCCAGACCGCCCCGGCGGTGACGATGACCAGCGGCACCTCCAGCCGCAGGAGCTTCTGCTCGACGACGAGCGGCGCCGCCAGCGCCGAGATGCCGAGGATGAACAGCACATTGAAGATGTTCGAGCCGACGACGTTGCCCAGCGCGATGTCCGCCTGGCCGGCAGCGGCCGACGACAGGCTCACCGCCAGTTCCGGCGCGCTGGTCCCGAAGGCGACCACGGTGAGCCCCACCACCAGCGGGCTCACCCCGACCGAGGTGGCGAGGCGGGAGGCGCCCTTGATGAGCACCTCCGCCCCGACCACCAACAGCACCAACCCGATTACAGCGAGGCCAATGACCCTCCAGTCCATGTCTTCTCCAGCAATCGGGGTCGGTGTTTGCCTGCCGCTACACCAGGAACATCGCGGCGACGATGACAGCTGCGCCCAGCGCGAGCGCCACCACAATGCTCTTCCAGTCGAGCATGTTGTGGGAGGCGGACGGCTCTTTGGGGACTTCAGACTTCTCGGTAGACGGATTCATGACACACCCATCGCGCCACGTCGGGCGCGTTGAAAAAGGAAGGCGCTGCAGGGAAGGGTTGCTCTCGTGAAGCGGGCGCTACGCCCTGCGTGACGGCGGGCCCTGCTCCGGGAACAACACGCGGCGCGCGTGCGCCGACAGGTGCATGGACGGCGCGGGCGCTGACGACAAAGACAGTCGAAGCTGCAGCGCCACATCCCGCCGGCCGAAGAGCGGCGGCGCGAAGGTGTCACTCCACCTGCGGCCGCCGCCGGAAGACGACGCGGAGCCGCCCGACGCCTTGTGGAGCTCCGCGGGTTCGGCCGCGAGCACCTGCAAAGGCCCGCCCGCGGCCTGCGCGCTGATCTTGCCGCCCTCTCCACCCGGGTCGGGGAGCGGGGGGAGCGCCTGCGGCACCGACGGCCCGAAGGCGAGGCACAGCGCCGCAACTATCCCCACCGCCGCCGTCAGGGGCGAGGAGACGCGGTGCGCGGCGGGGAGGGTCACAGGCGCCTCCATAATCCGACGGGGCACGGGACTCAATCTCGCGCGCGGCGTCACCCCCGCCCGGCAGGGGGGCGGGCGGATGCGGCTTGACGGAGGGGCACCGGGTCCGGTTCTGTGCCCGCCGCCGTCCAGAGCGGTGGCGAAGCAGGGCGGGTGGCGAAACTGGTAGACGCACCAGACTTAGGATCTGGCGCCGCAAGGTGTGAGGGTTCGAATCCCTCCCCGCCCATTGCTGTTGCACTCGCTGGGGCCATTGCCTAAACGCTCTGCCCCCATGAAAGTCCAGGTCGAGGAACTCTCCCCCATCGAGCGCAAGCTCTCCATCGAGGTCGAGAGCGCGCAGGTGGTGAAGGAGCTCGAGCGCGCCTACGGCACCCTCTCCCGCCAGGTGAAGATCCCCGGCTTCCGCCCGGGCAAGGTCCCCCGCCGCATCCTCGAGCAGCGCTACAAGGAGCAGGTCGAGGACGACGTGGTGCAGCAGCTCGTGCAGAAGGCGTACGTGGACGCCATCCGCGAGCACAAGGTGGAGGCGGTGAGCGCGCCGCAGATCACCAACCCCTCCGGCATCAAGCCCGAAGCCCCGTTCTCCTTCGAGGCCCGCGTCGAGGTCCGCCCGAAGGTGGAGCCGAAGGACTACGAGGGCCTGGCGCTCACGCCGCAGGAGACCACCGTCGGTGACGACAAGGTGGACGCGCGCATCGAGGACATGCGGCAGCGGATGGGCAACCTCGTCCCGGTGGAGGGCCGGGACGTGGCGCAGGCCGGTGACTACGCGGTGGTGGACTTCGAGGGCACCGTGGAGGGCAAGACCTTCCCCGGCTCGTCCGCGCAGGACACCCACGTGGAGGTGGTGGACGGCGAGCTCACCGAAGGCAACGTGAAGGCGCTCGAGGGCGCGAAGGTCGGTGAGACGAAGGAGATCTCGTACACCTTCCCGGCCGACTACACGGTGGAGGAGGTCCGCGGAAAGGCGGCGACCTTCAAGTTCACCGTGAAGGGGCTCAAGCACCAGGTGACGCCGGAGGTGAACGACGACCTGGCGAAGGAGCTCGGCGCCGGTGACACGGTGGCGGATCTGAAGGCCAAGGTCCGCGGGCAGCTCGAGAAGAGCCAGAAGGCGCAGGCGGAGCAGAAGGCCCGCGAAGAGGTGCTCGAGAAGCTGGTGGAGAAGAACCCGTTCGACGTCCCCCGGGCCATGGTGGACCGCGCGGTGGACGCCATGCTGCGCGGCGCGCTCCGCTCCATCACCCAGCAGGGCATCGACCCGCGCTACCTCCAGCTGGACTTCGACAAGCTCCGCGAGGAGATGCGGCCCAAGGCGGAGCTGGAGGTCCGCGGCACCCTCCTTCTGGAGGCCATCGCCGACAAGCACGACATCAAGGCCACCGACGAGGACGTGGAGAAGAAGCTGCAGGAGCTGGCGGGCGAGTCCGGCCTGGACATTGCGCAGGTTCGCCAACAGTTGCGGGACCCGGAGGCGAAAGAAGCGCTCGCCATGCGTCTTCGGGAGGAAAAGACCGTTGAATTCCTCAAGGCCCACGCGAAGTATCCGTAGGGCCTACTTTCAGCCGTCCTTCCGAGGAGAACCTCAGAAATGCCCTACATGCCCGTCCCGTACGTCATCGAGCAGACCCACCGCGGTGAGCGGTCGTATGACATCTACAGCCGGCTCCTGAAGGACCGGATCATCATGCTGGGCACGGAGATCGACGACGACGTGGCCAACGTCATCGTCGCGCAGCTGCTCTTCCTCGAGTCCGAAGACCCGGACAAGGACATCAGCATCTACATCAACTCGCCGGGCGGGTCGGTGACGGCGGGGCTCGCCATCTACGACACCATGCAGTACGTGAAGCCCGCGGTGTCCACCATCTGCATCGGGCAGGCGGCCTCCATGGGCGCCGTCCTGCTGCTCGCAGGGGCGAAGGGCAAGCGCTACTCGCTGCCCAACTCGCGGATCATGATCCACCAGCCCATGGGCGGCGCCCGCGGGCAGGCCACGGACATCGACATCCAGGCGCGGGAGATCCTCCGGATGAAGGCCCGCCTGAACGAGATCATCGTCAAGCACAGCGGGCAGCCCATCGAGCGGATCGAAAAGGACACCGACCGCGACTACTTCATGGGCGCGCCGGAGGCGAAGAGCTACGGCATCATCGACGAGGTCGTCGCCCACAAGAAGGCGGCCGTCGGGGGCGAGACCAGGAAGGACAAGTAGGTCGCTCCTCCTCTCCTGCTGGGAGAGCGCCGGGGTGAGGGTGTTCGCGCCCCCTCGGAGACCAGGCGGCCCCTACCCCCCAAACCCTCTCTCTCAGGGAGAGGGGAGCTGAGCTCCGCGCCCGGGAGGCGACCTGACAAGGTCCCCCCGGGCGTTCGGATTCCTGCGGTTGTGAAGAAGCGTTGTTAAGTACCCGCAGGCTTGATGGACGCCTCCAGAGGCGACTGACTACATTCGGTTTCGGATCGTGGGCGGCTCGCCCCATGACGCGGGGAACGAGAGGAAGACATGGCGGGGAAGAACATCGAGCGGAAGGACAACCAGACTCTTTGCTGCTCCTTCTGCGGGAAGTCCCAGAAGGAAGTGAAGAAGCTCATCGCAGGGCCCACGGTCTACATCTGCGACGAGTGCATCGGCCTGTGCAACGACATCATCGCGGAGGAGATTGACCGGGAGGAGGCCAAGGACACGCGGCTGCGCATCCCGCGGCCGTCGGAGATCAAGGCCATCCTCGACGAGTACGTCATCGGCCAGGACCGGGCGAAGAAGGTGCTCTCGGTGGCGGTGCACAACCACTACAAGCGCATCGAGTCCAAGGTCCAGATGGACGACGTGGAGCTGCAGAAGTCGAACATCCTGCTGCTCGGCCCCACCGGCTCCGGCAAGACGCTGCTCGCGCAGACCCTGGCCCGCATCCTCAACGTCCCCTTCACCATCGCGGACGCCACCTGCCTCACCGAAGCCGGCTACGTGGGCGAGGACGTGGAGAACATCATCGTCAACCTGCTGCAGGCCGCGGATCACGACATCGAGCGCGCGCAGCGGGGCATCGTCTACGTGGACGAAATCGACAAGATCGCCCGCAAGAGCGAGAACCCGTCCATCACCCGGGACGTCTC
>CAZQVZ010000213.1:0-9956 GCA_964596895.1 uncultured Myxococcaceae bacterium | reverse complement strand
TCTTCGCGGTGGACGAAGCGCACTGCATCTCGCAGTGGGGCCATGACTTCCGGCCGGACTACGCGCTGTTGGGCCAGGTGCGCAAGAGGCTGCGCCCGCCCAGGACCGTGGCCCTCACCGCCACCGCCACCCCGGAGGTGCGCGAAGACATCGTCCGCTCGCTCCTGATGAAGGACCCGCAGGTGTTCGTGGCCGGGTTCGACCGCAAGAACCTCTTCCTCGAGGTCGCGCAGGTGAAGGGCGACGACGAACGCCGCAGCGTCACCCACGCGCTCATCCGCGACACCGGCGGCTCCGGCATCATCTACTGCGCCACCCGCAAGGCCTGCGAGTCCATGCACGAGGCGCTGCAGCGCCGAGGCCACGCGTCGGTCCTCTACCACGCGGGCATGGACGACGAGGCGCGGCGCAAGGCGCAGGACGCGTTCATGGGCGGCAAGGACACGGTGGCGGTGGCCACCAACGCCTTCGGGATGGGCATCGACAAGCCCGACATCCGCTTCGTGGTGCACGCCAACATCCCGCGGGCGGTGGAGGCCTACTACCAGGAGATAGGCCGGGCCGGGCGTGACGGGCTCGCCGCGCGGGCGCTGCTGCTCTTCAACCACGCGGACGTCTACACGCAGGAGCGGATGATCAAGGGCAACCACCCGGCGGACTCGGTGCTCTCGGACGTGTGGGCCCAGTTGCAGCTGGTGGATGAATACGACGGGGGCCTCGCGAACCTCGCCCTGCAGGTGGGCGCCACCGAGTTCGAGGTCTCCGCCGCGGTCCGCATCCTCGAGCGCGCAGGCAAGGTGGTCCGCGGCAGCCGGGGCGAAGGTCCCTGGCAGCTGCTGCTCACGCAGAAGGCGGAGAAGGCCCACCCGCACGCCGAAGAGGCCCGGAAGCTCCTCGGCGCGCTCCTGGAGGGATACCCGAAGGGCCGCCCCATCACCACGGAGCTGCCCCTCCTCGCGCGCAGGGCCGGCCTCAGCGAAGCGCAGGCGCGGCACGGCCTGTCGCTGCTCGAAAAGGCGCAGGCGGTGGAGGTGCGCAGACCCTTCTCCGGGCGCGCCATCCGCGTGGTGGAGCACGTGGCGTTCCGGGAGCTGGACCTCGACCTGACCGGCGTGCGCGAACAGGAGCGCCGGAGCCTGCTCTTGCTGCGGCGGATGACCGACTACGCGTACACCGAGCGCTGCCGCCGCACCTTCATCCTCCGCTACTTCGGGGAGGCCGCAGAACGCAACGAGAGCTGCGGCACCTGTGACGTCTGCGCCGGGCCCCGGGTGAAGGTGCGCCGGTTGGAGTCGGCGGCGCCGGGGAGCGACGGCCTGGCGGGGCCCGCGGCGCTGACGCCGGGCGCGCACAGCGACCTCGCCTACAACGACCTCAAGGCCTGGCGGCGCGACCTGTCGAAGGACCTGGGCGTACCCGCCTACGTCATCTTCACCGACGCCACGCTGATGGCCCTGTCCACCGCGCTGCCGGTCACCGAAGACGAGTTCCTCCGCGTCAAGGGCACGGGCCCCGCCCGCTGGGAGCGCTTTGGCGCCAGGGTCTGTGAGATCTGCACGCTCGCGCGGGCCGCCGGGCACGCGCCGCAGCCGGTGCCCCAGCGCCGCCCCCGAGCGCGGCGCCGCTAGGTCTCCGCGAACCGCCGGTAGAAGAACCGCCGCAGCATCCACATCCCTGCGCCCACCACCAGGGCCATGGCGAAGATGATGACCAGCGTGGTGAAGGCGAAGATGATGCGGAGGCCGCCCTCTCCGATGTGGCCGTAGACGTAGGCGAGCCGCAAAGGCTCCATCACGCCCAGGAGCTCCAGGGTCCGCCCCGGCAGCGAGTCCAGCACCAGCGTGGCCCGGGTCACCCACATCATGGGGAAGAACCGGCGGACCAGCTCCACCAGCAAGCCCACCGCCAGGTACACCACCGACAGCAGGGTGGCGTTCCCGAACATGATGCGAAAGAGCGGAATCTGGGGGCCTTGTTGCTCCACGCTACCTCGACGCCACGCGCTTCTTGAGCACCGGCAGCGTCCGCTTGACGCGCGAAATGTCGCCGTCGTCGCCCCCTATCTGCAGGAAGCGCTCGTATTCGTCCACAGCCTTCGCCTGTTCTTCCGGGCCGCCGCGCGCCAGCACGTCCGCCAGGGCCACGCGCGCGGGGCCATGGGCCGGGTCCAGCTCCACCGCCCGCCCGAGCGTGGCCTGCGCGTCCTTGTCCTTCTGCCGGGCCTGCACCTGCCCGAGCACCAGATGCGGCACCCCGCTCCACGGCCACAGCTTCACCGCCTCCTCCGCCGCCGCCCGCGCATCCTTCAACCGGCCGAGCGCCAGCAGGCCCTTCGCCCGGGTGGCCTGCGCGAAGCCGCGCTCCCAGGCGGTGGTCGCTGACTTCGCCACCGCCTCCACCCCGTCCAGAGGCTGCCTCCCGCTCTGCAGCTTCGCGTACACCCTGCCCACCTTGCCGCAGGGGATCTCCGCGGACTCGCGCAGCGCCGCCTCGAAGGCCGCGTGGGCGTGGGCCGCGTTGCCCTGCCGCAGGAACGCGTGGGCGATTTCGCAGAAGGTCTCCGCGTCCTTCGCGTCCAGCTTGTTGCTGCGCTCGAGGTCAGTGAAGGCGGCCTTCGCGTCACCGAGCGCGAAGTGCACCATGGCCCGCGTGCGGTAGACCTCTGCGCTCTTCCAGTCCTTCTTCGCCCCCTGCGTCGCCGCCTTGAGCGCGTCCTTCGCCTGCCCGGCCATCAGCAGCGCCCGCGCGTGCATCCGGTACGCCGCGGCCGAAGGGGTGACCTCCACCCACTGCTCCGTCCGCGCCGCCGCGTCCTGCGCGCGCCCGGTCATCAGGAGCGCCTGCGCCAGCGCGTGGTGCGCCTCTTCGTGCGAGTCATTGCGCGCCGCCGCCCGCTCCAGCGGCTCCACCGCGAGGTCCGGCAACCCCAGGGACACCAGCATCCGCCCGAACGCGCACGCGCCCTCGAAGTCGTCGTTCTCCTTCGCCGCCTCCTCGTACCGCTTGCGCGCGAGGTCCAGCTCCCCCTTCTGCTGGTGCACCTGCGCCAGCGCCACCAGCACCTCGCTGCGCGCGCGCTTCGCCACCGCCAGGGTCTTCTCCAGCGCGTCCTGCGCGCGGGGAAGCTCGCCCTCCGCCGCGTCCGCGAGCGCGAGCTGGATGACGGCCTCGGTCGGGTAGCGGCCGCCCACGCGGGTGCGCTCGAGCTCCGTGCGGGCGCTCTTCCAGAAGCCGAGCTTCGCGTAGGCCGAAGCGCGCACCATGGAGATGCGGCGGGACTGGGGATCCGCCGGCGCCCTGGCCAGCGCCTCGCGCGGCTTGTCCCGGTCGATGAGCACCCGCGCCAAAGCCTCGCGCGCCTCTTCGCTCCCGGGCCGCAGCTTCACCGCCGCCTCCAGCGCCTCCTCGGCGTCCGCCATCTTCCCCGCGCGCCTGTGGGCCTGCCCCAGCGCGATCTGGAACTCGAACGCGTGCCCGGGGTGACGGCCGAGCCCGTCCGTCAGCAACGCGGCGGCCTTCTCCGCCTCACCCGCGGCCGCGTACAGCCGCCCTTCGGCGAGCACCCGCCGCGCGCGCAGCGCCTCGGGCAGCGACGCCTCTTCTGGTAGCGCCTGCACGTCGGCCAATGAGGCCTCGAGCCCTTCGCCCTCCTCCAGCCGGGACTCCGCCGCGCCCAGCGTCCTCGCGGGGTGCAACGGCGAGACGTCCTTCGCCGCGTCGTAGAACTCCAGCGCCCGCGCGTGCTGCCCGGTCCCCCGGAAGTGATCTCCCAGCGCCACCAGCGCGCGCACGTGGCCCGCCTGCGACTCCAGCGCCGCCTCCAGCCGCTTCAGACCCGCCTCCGCCTGGCCCTCCTCGAGGAGGATCCGCCCGGCGAGCTCGTGCAGATCCGGGTCCGAAACCTCCGCCTCTACCAGCGCCTTCGCGCGGTTGACCTTGTCGTCTCCGGCGTCCGCCACGTGGTAGCGGACCACCCGGGCGATGGCGGGGTGCCTGGCCTCCACCTCCTTCTGCGCGAGGTGGAACAGCGCCTTCTCCCGGTGTCTACCTTCGCCGCTCTGCTCCGCGAAGAGCACCGCGTGCGCGAGCGCGGAGAGCGCGTGGCCGTCCGCGTTGCCGGGGTGCTGCGCGGTCACCCGCCCCAGGACCTCCAGCGCGGAGGTCAGGCTCTCCTTCGTGTCCTGATAGATGCCGCGGCGCGCCTCGCCCAGGAGCCGCAAGGTCGCCTCGCGCTCCTCGCGGATGTTCACGAAGACCCAGGCGCCCATCACCACGGCCAGCACCGCCACGGAGCCTGCGGCCAGCTTCACCCAGTGGCGTGCGAAGAAGGACTTCTGCGCCTTGCTCTGCGCGAGCTTCTCCCGCAGCTCCCGCTCATATTCGCGGGCGATGGCCTCCGCCGCCTGGGACGACACCTCGACCTTCGGAACCTCCAGACTGGAGGTGGGCTCCGGCAGCTCCGGGAGGTCATCCAGGAATCCCCCGCCACCCCCACCTCCCCTGGATGGGGCGGCGCCGGCGGGGGTCAAGACGGGGATCGCCCCGCCCGCGGGCCGCGCGGCGCGCGCCGAGGCTTCAGCCAGGGGCGACGCGCGGGCAGGCGTCGAAGGCGCTGACGCCGGCGCCTCATCCAGCGTGGGCAACTCCGCGAGCAGCCCCCCTCCGGTCCCCGCCTGAGGCTTCTCGAAGAGCGACTCGCTCACCGAGACCGAAGGCTCCTGGGGGATGGGGAGCTGCACCGTCACCCCGCGCTCCTCCTTCGAACCGGACGCCGGCCCCTGACCCCTGGGCGTTCCTTCCGCGAGCGCGTCGAACGTGGAGGTGAGCCCGCCGATGACCTCCGACGAGGACGTGCGCTTCACCACCTGCGCGAACGGGTCATCCGAAGGGGCCGCGGGGTCTGCGGGCGCGGGCGGCTGCGGAGAGGGCTCGGCCCCGGTCAGGGGCGCGAGCTGCTCCGGCGTCATCACCGGCGTCACCCGCGGGCTCGTCTGGGGCGTGGGCACCCGCGCCTTCGTCACCCGCGTGGCGTCGGGCACGGGCGTCGGAACGCGCGCCTTCGTGACCACCGTGGGCATCGCCGGGTCGCTGCCTTCGGACGGCACCTGCGCGAACACGTCCGTCGGTGGCTCGCCAGCGGGCTCGCGAGCGGGTTCGCCAGCGGGCCCAGACGAAGGCGCCTGCGCCGTGGGGTCCACCGCGGGGTCGTCCTGCTGGGGCAGCGCCTGCAGGTCCACCTGCGTCGGGTCCGACAAGATGGGCGCGGGGCCCCCGGAGAGCGCAACCTGGGTCTGCTCCAGCCACTGGCGCACGCGCCCGTCGTTCGGCTGCAGCGCCACCGCCTTGCGAAGGAGCGGCAGCGCGGAGCGGTACAGCCCCTTGTGGAGCAGCACCTCGCCGATCAGGTTGTAGGCGTGCGGATCCTCGCGGTCCACGGCGATGGCCAGGTCGAACTGCTCCATCGCCTCTGCGGGACGGCCGAGGTTGATGAGCGCCTTGCCCCACAACACCCGTCCCACCACCGACTCCACGTGGTGCGCGAGCCCGCTCTCGCAGACCTCGATGGCGCGGGGGTTGTCACCCTTTTCAATCAAGGCCCGCGCGAGCTCGACGAAGACGGTGGAGGCAGGATCCTGCGCAAGGATCTGCTCGTACTTGTCCACCAACGATTTGGCCATGGGCGGGCGAACTTAGCAGACCGCATGCTACGGTCGCGCGCCGTGACGCGCTTCGTCTGCCTGCTCGGTGTGTCTGCGCTCCTCCTCGTCTCCGCCTGCGCCCACACGCGCCGCTCCTCTGGAGCAGAGGGTGCGCGCACCGCCGCGGAGCTCTTCCATCACCGCGCGCGCTGGAAGGACTTCGGCGGCGCGGCGCTGCTCGTCGTGCCTGAGAAGCGAGCGGCCTTCGAAGAGGCCCGCCGCCTGCTCAAAGACGACCGCGAGCTGTCCATCTCGGACTACCAGCTCGACGAGCTCACCCTCTCTGCAGACGGGCTCGCCGCGCGCGTGATCTCCAAGGTGGGCTGGCACCGGCTGCCGTCGTTGTCACAGCACGACGACACCGTGGTCACCGAGCTCGTCTGGCGCGACGGCGCCTGGCTCGTCTCCCGGCAGGAGCTGGGCCCCTTCCACGAAGAGCTCGCGGGGCCCTACGAGCCGCCTGCGCCCCCCGGTCCCGCGGCTGACGCGGGCCCGTAGAAGACGCCGGAAAAAAAACCGCCCGCCGTCTCGGGGCCGGCCGAGGCGGCGGGCGTCGGGAGTTCCCCAATGGAACCCCCTACCCAGTTGCGGACTGTGTTGCCGTCCTGCCCATACCCATGAGCAAGGCAGGTGCCACGCAACGCCTGCGCGCCGCGCCCCTCATTCTGCGGACTTGCGTCACCGGGAGGTGTCACCGCGCTGGCAACGCCGGGCCAGGCCGCGACAGCGGTGTCAGGTAGGACTCGGCAAACCTCAGATCCTGCAGGCTTGCCTAGTCGCCGATGACGGAGCGGATGGTCTCTTTCATGGAGAAGGACGGCTTCCAGCCGAGCTCCTTCACCCACCGCGAACCGTCCACCGCGCAGAGGAACTGGATGTGGTCCAGCTCCGGCGGCGGGAAATCCGCCAGACGGTATTTGAACAGCATCCCTAGAAGTGGCCGCGCCAGGGGATGGGGCACGGGGATGGCGGTGTGACCGAGCTCGCGGAAGATGGCGGAGAGCGGGACCTCACCTGGGCCCACCACGTTGTAGACGCCGCGGGTCTGGGGCCGGAGCGCCTCCACCATGGCGCGCGCGGCGTCCTCCACATGGATGAGCTGCACCATGGGATCGAAGCCCGCGACCACCCAGGGCCGCTTCTTGCGGAGGTACTGCGACGGCGCGTTCTTGATGGACGGCCCGACGATGTGCACCGGCCGCAGGATGACCGTCTGGATGTCGGGGTGCCGCCAGAAGAAGGAGTGGGCGAGCATGTCCACCTCGATGAGGTCCCGCACGCCGGAGAAGCGGCTCGCGGCCATCAAGGGGGCATCTTCGGTGAGGAAGTTGGAGTTCTCCGGCGACGGCCCGTACACGTTGGCCGAGGAGAGGACCACCACCTTCTTCACGCCGTACTTCGCGCAGTAATTGAGGATGCGGGTGGTGCCCACCACGTTGAAGGAGTGGTGCTCCTCTTCGCTCATCCGGGGGTCGTGCATGATCCCCATGTGGATGACGGCCTTGACGTTGCCGCGCCGGAAGAGGTCCTCCGCCTTCTTCTTGCGCAGGTCGAGCTGGTGGATCTCGATGTCCTTGGGCTTGCCCGGGAACGGCCGCCGGTCGATGCCGATGATCCGCTCGCGCTTGTGGAGCTGCTTGGCGAGCGTCCGCCCGAGGTTCCCGCTGATGCCGGTCACCACCACCGCCGGCCGCGTGTCCTTGCCTTCCTTCTCCCCAGCCATCAGAAGAACACCGACTTCCGGGCCCGCAGGCCGTCCTGGATCATGGACTGGATGGCGGCCTTCACCACCCGCACCTTCTTGTCGAGCTCCGCGTCCTCGTCATCCGGCCGGCCGGTGAAGCGGAGGGGTTCGCCGAAGTAGATGTGGTACTTCGTCGGCAGGGGCAACGGCAGCAGCGTCGGCGTCACCGGCAGGCCGGGGAAGCCGAACAGCTTCGCCAGAGGCTTCAAGTCCATCAGCGCGGGAGACTGCTCCTCTGCGCCCACCACCGCGATGGGGACGATGGGCGTGTTGGTCTCCAGCGCCAGCCGCATGAAGCCCAGCCCGAAGTCTTGAAGCTGGTAGCGCTGCGGCCACAGCTTGAGGATGCCGCGCACGCCTTCGGGGAACACGAGGATGGCCTCATCCGCGTCGAGCAGCCGGCGGCAGTTCTCCGGCGTGCCGACGATCTGCCCCACCCGCGAGAAGAACGTGGAGACGTACGGCAGCCGGGCGGTCCACTTCTCCACCATGCTGCGGATGGCGCGCGGCGGCTTCGCCTCCAACAAGAGCGAGACGCCAATCATGGTCGCGTCCCACGGCAGTTGCCCGGAGTGGTTGGAGACCAGCAGCACCCGGCCCCGGGGCACGTTGTCGATGCCGTAGGTCTGCACCCGGAAGTAGTTCCGGTACATCCAGACCAGGGGCGCCACCGCGGAGAGCGCGTAGTCGATGCTGAACCCGAAGGGGTCCACGCCGTATTCGTTCTGGGGCCTCTCCAGCGCATCCAGCCGCGCCTGCGCGTCGTCCCCCGCCAGCTTCAGGGTCCAACCGCGCATGCGGTCCTTCACCTTGTCCCCAACGCGCCGCAGCATGCGCGGGATATAGCACGCACCCTACGTCCCGGTGGCGGCCACGCGCGCAGGCGCGGCGTCCTCCATCACCCGCGCCAGCAGCAGGAGCGCGTCCACCGTCGTGAAGATGCCGACCACCCGGCCGCGCTCCACGACGACCACCGCGTTCTCCGTCTTGCGCCGCGCCATGTCCCGCGCCACCTCGGACACCTGCGCGGAGGCGTCCACCGTCTCCGGCGGCCGCATGAGGGCGCTCACCGCGAGCAGCGGGTCCCGCTTCGGCGCGCGCTCCACGTCCACGTCGGAGATGATCCCCAGCACCAGCCGGTCCTGGACCACCGGCAGATGCCGGATGCGCCGCTCCACCATGAACCGGCGCGCCACCTCCACCGGGAGGTCTGGCCGCGCCGTGAAGGGGGCCTGCGTCATCCAATGCCGAATCGCCTGCTGGGTCATCCACCGCTCCTGTGGTCTGCCCGGGCTGCAAGCCGCACGCCCTGCCTGGCCGCCGAGACGATGGGTAGACCCTCGCGCGCAGCGACTGCCGAAAGCGCTCCGCGCGCGCGCAACGCCTGCCGGAACACCGTGTGCGTCAGGGTGCGCGCCGCGACGCGAGCCACGAGCCTGGGGACGCTTCAGCCCAGGCGGCGCGCGGCGTCTGCGAGCGTGACCAGCTCGAAGTCGCGCGCCAGCCAGGAGAAGACCTCGCGCAGGCGCGCCTGCTTCGCCGCCGCCGGGATGCGCAGGTCCCGCTGCCGCGCCGCCAACTCCGGCGGGATGCCGTCCTCCACCGACAGGACGTCCACCGCATGCAGCTCGAAGTTGAAGAGCGGCTCGCCCTGCAGCGTGAAATAGGCGGCTCGCACCGCGGCGCGCGGGGCCATCACCGCGAAGGTGCCAATGAAGGGCAGGCGCGTCACCGGCGCGCAGGTGATGGGCAACTCCAGCACCGCGCCGTCGCCGCGCCTGTACGGCGCCGTCACCGACGGGAAGTACGGCCGCACGGGCGCCGCGAGCACCCGCGGCGAATCCAGCACCGCTTTCGACGGCCGGCCCACGGCCGCCAGCGCCCCCATCACCAGCGCCTTCGCGGCGTAGTACGGCGCCGCGGGGAAGGTGGAGGAGTCATAGAGGTAGCCGCGCCGGCACAGCGCTGCGTACAGCGGCGCGGACAGCGTGTAGCCCGGCGCGCGGAAGCCCACGGGACGAGTGCCCGTCGCCTCGGCGATGGCGTCCTCTCCGCGCGCGAGCTCCTCCTCCATCTGCTCGGGCGTCCGGCGGCTCAGCGCATAGTCGTGGGAGAAGCTGTGGTTGCCCACCTCCACGCCGGCCGCTCGCGCTGCCGCCAGCGCCTTGCGCGCGGCCTCATCCTCCAGGTCCTCACCGATGGCGAAGAAGGTCCCCGCGCAGCCGAGCTCTGCGAAGAGCGCGAGGAACCTGGGCACCGCGACCTCGTAGACGAGCCTTCGCGCGCGCTCGTCGAGCAGCGCTTCGTCCAGCCCATGGATGCGGCAGTAGTGGTGGAGCGAGTCCAGGTCCACCGAGATGCTGGCGAGCGCGCGGCTTCGCACGGCTACTCCCCGCGGATGCGGATGACGTAGACCAGCTTGCCCACGTTCTTGAGCACGTTGGGCACCCGCCGGAACAGGTGGATGGAGGGCTTGCGCTTCTCCTGGAGCTGGATGGGGATCTCCACCACCT
>CAZQVZ010000212.1:0-9968 GCA_964596895.1 uncultured Myxococcaceae bacterium | reverse complement strand
CGTGCGGCAGGTAGCCCTGGTCCGGCAGGTAGCAGCGGCGGTGGGGGTCGTAGCGGACGGGCCGGATGTGGTCCTTGCCGATGCACAGGCACCGCACGTATTCGTCGAAGGCGATGAACTCCTGCAGCGTCATCGGGATCTGGCCGGTCTCGTTGTAGGCGCGCATCAGTTCGCCCATGTCGTCGACCTTGTAGACGTGCTTCCAGCCGCCGCCGTCCGCCGGCTTGAGGATGGCCGGGAAGCCCACGTAGGAGGTGATGGCCTCCCAATCCAGCGGGTAGACGAGGTTCTTCAAGGACCGCTGCGGGTCCAAAGACGGCAGGTATTCCCGCTGCGGCAGGAGCACCGTCTTCGGGGTGGGGACGCCGAGCTTCGCCGCGAGCGAGAAGCCGAAGAACTTCTCATCCGCGCTCCACCAGAACGGATCATTGATGACGTAGGTGCCGGCCAGCGCCGCCGCCTTGAGGTGGAACCGGTAGAACGGGACCTCGTGGCTGATGCGGTCCACCAGCACGTCGTACTTCTTCGTGAAGACCTCGGGCGTGGCGTCAATCTTCGCCAACTCCGCCTCGAAGCCCGGGAGCGCGTTCAGCCGTTCAATCAGCGCCAGGGGGAAGAAGTCCCACTCCATCCCCGCCAGGATTCCAATCCGGTATGCCATGCGCTTCGTTCTGCCTTTCGTGGGGCGCTGCTTGTCGTGCGAGCTATTCGGGCGCCGCAAAGGCGCCGACATTGACGCCATCGTAGCTGGGCTCGGTGATGGGGTTCCAACCGCGCGCGGGGGCCATGGCGTTGAACCGCCGCGCCAGCCATCCAGGCAACAGAAGGGCGTAGGTCCGCGCCAGCCGGGTGGGGTCATCCAGCGTCTTCAACATCCGCCGGTAGGTCTCCTCGCCGTAGGTGTCCACCACCGCCTGTGCCTGCTCGGGACGTTCAATCCACGCCAGGGCGCCGGCGCGGTCCGCCTCGGGGTGGAAGATGGTCCCCTCGATGCCCGGCGCGAACCGGAACGCCATCAGCCCTTCGCCCTTGCTGACGCCATCCCGGCTCTCCCGCGCGTAGAGCTCCCCGCCCAGCTGCCGAAGCCTCGCTTCGTCCAGATCCACCGCCTGCCAGCTCCGGTGCTCCCAGGCGAAGAGCCGGTCCCCGAAGGGCGCGAACAGCGGCGAGCGCTGCCCCTCTTCAGTGGGGTAGACCGGCATGATCCCGAACTTGCGCGGCCGGGGGCCGATGCGCGCCACGCCGAAGTGCAGCACGGCGATCTCGAACGAGTAGCAGACGCAGAACGCCGAAGGCGCCCGCGGGTGCGAGGAGATCTGCCGCTCCACCACCCCGTCGAAGAAGGCGCGCACCCCGGGCACCCAGCCCTCCTTGAACCCATCCACCGGTGAGTCCGGCCCGCCGGTGCACAGGTAGAGGTCGCAGTCTTTGGGCGGGGCCTCGTCGGTGTTGCGAGGCTGGACGTGGTGCAGCGCCGTGGCGAGCTGTGGGTTCTGGGCCCGGACCTTCTCGAAGAAGGTCTGGGTGAGCCGCTTGAAGGAGCGCACCGCCTGGTTGGGCACGCCGTTGTTCATGTCCACGAGGCCCACCTTGAGGCCTTCAGTCGTCTTCGCCGTCATCACCTGTTCCTGCGCCGCTCCGCTTCGCGGATGGCCTCTCGCGGGTTGACCACACCCCAACCCTGCCGTTCAACCGCCACCCCCGGCAGCCGCCTGGCGGTGTCGATGAGGATGCGCTTCACCTCTTGCGGACCCAACGAAGGGTTCGCCTCCAACATCTGCGCGACGATGCTGACGACGATGGGCGCCGCGAAGCTCGTCCCATCCACGTGCTTGTACTCGCCGGAGATCACCTTCTGGTCCCGCTGCAGGCTCTCCACCAATTGCCGGATGAGGTAGGGCTCGTCGTCCTTCACCGCGTCCAGCGTGGGCAGGATGCCCGGGTGCTGCGCCAGCACGCCGGGGAGCGCTTCATCCGGCGCGCGGGACAAGGTGGCGAGCAACTCCGCCTCCTGCGCGGTGCGCGTCCCCGGCAGGATGGGCGCCACCACCCAGATCGCCGGCGCCATCACCTCCGGCTTCTGCAGCCCGTCGATGGTGGGGCCATAACAAGACCAGTAGGTGCCCATCCGGCCCTGGCGCGGGTCACCCCGGTCATCCAGCCCGCCCACGGTGATCACCGCCGGGGTGCTCGCCGGGGCGATGACCCGGTTGCGCCCGCCCGCCGCGTTGCCCACCGCGCACACCACCACGATGCCCGCCCGCACCGCGTCTTCGGCGGCCCGGCACAACGGATCGAAGAGGTAGGGCTTCTCGTAGTCGCCGCCGGCGGAGATGTTCAGCACCCGGATGCCGAACTCCTCCTTGTGGTCGATGACCCACCGGATGCCGCGGGTGATGTCGTCGTGCTTCACGCGGGAGAGGTGGCCCACCTTCACCAGGACCACGTCCATCTCCGGCGCGAGCGAGCGGAAGCGCCCATCCGAAAGGAACCCGTTCCCGGCGGCCACGGTGGACGTCATCATCCCGTGCCACATCGAGTCGTCGGGCTTCTCGATGAGCCGCAGCCCGCTCTTCTCGTTGATGAGATCCACGAAGGTGCGGATCCGCTGCCGAGGCTTCGTCAGGTCCGGGTGGGCGAAGAACCCGGAGTCGAGGAACGCGGCGGTGACGCCGCGGCCGGCGTAGCGGGGATCCACATGGAGCCGCTCGGCGATGGGAAGGATGGCGTCAGGGGAGACATCTCCCTGCGGCCAGATGGCGGCCGGCTCCTTCCCGAGGAGCGGCGGCTCGCCGTACACCACCGCGTCGGGGTTCTTGCTGTCGGACATGGAAAGAGGTCGGCCAACATAGCATGGTGCCCGCGTGCCGAAGTCTCCTCGTCTGACGGTGTCCTCCGACGTGGCGCGCGCCAAAGGTGACGCGCTCGTCCTGCTCCTGCCCACCCCGCTCTTCGGCCACCTGGACCGCGCCGGCCTGCCGGATGGGCTCACGTCGTCTTTGCGTGCCGCCCTGAAGGTGGACCGCGCCCTGGCGGAGGGGGACGTCGGGCCCCAGGTGCTGGCGGTGCCCGGCGCGCCGGGGGGCCGGGTGGTTCTGGCGCCCTGCGGCAGGCTCGAACACGAAGCGGAGGACGTCCGCCGCATCGCGGACGCCGCGCTCGCGGCCACGCAGCGCGCGGTGCAGGCAGGCGCCCAAAGGCCGGTGGTGGTGGCGTGGGCGCCGGAGGAGGACGAGCGGTTCATCCGGGCGCGGGAGGTGGCGGCCCTGGGCGCCCTGGCCGTCCCCGGCGCCGAAGCCGTGACCGCCGTGGGGTTGGACGCGTCCGCAAGAGCGCACCTCCTCGCGGTGGAGGCGGGCCGAGCCCTCGCGCGCACGCTCATCACCGGGCGCCCGGAGGAGGCGGACCCGCCGGCCATCGCGGCGCTCTGCGAGTCCGCCTTCCGCGGCACCCGCGTGAAGGTGACCACCGAGCAGAGTGTCCGCGGCTATCCGCTGCTGGCCGCAGTGGCCCGCGCGTCTGCCACCGTGAAGCGCCACGCGCCGCGGGTGACGCGGCTGGAGCTTGTGCCTTCGGGGAAGGTCACCCGGACCCTGCTGATCGCCGGCAAGGGCATCACCTACGACACCGGCGGCGCGGACGTGAAAACCGGCGGCGGGATGGCCGGAATGAGCCGCGACAAGGGCGGCGCGGCGGCGGCGGCGGGCCTTCTGCGGACGCTGGCGGAGCTGAAGCTGCCTGGCCTTCGGGTGGTGGCTCTCCTGGGCTGGGTGCGCAACAGCGTGGGCGAGGAGTCCTTCCTCTCCGACGAGGTCATCCGCGCGCGCAGCGGTAGGCGGGTGCGCATCGGCAACACCGACGCCGAAGGGCGCCTGTTGCTCGCGGACCTCTTGTGCGCGCTGCGCGAGGAGGCGGAGGGAGAGCGCCTCCCCTCACCGCAGCTTCTGTCCCTGGCCACGCTGACCGGGCACTCCTACCGCGCGTTCGGGCCGTGCGTGGCGTCCCTGGAGAACGAGGCCTCGCGGCAGGCGGGGTTCCTCGAGGCGCTGCAGGACGCCGGCGAGCGCGTGGGCGAGCCCTTCGAGTTCACCCGGCCGCGGCGCGAGGACTATCTGTTCTGCGCGCCGAAGTTCGCGGACGAAGACCTCGTGTCCTCCAACCGGCTCGCCAGCGTGGACACCGCGCGCGGGCACCAGGGGCCCTTCGCCTTCATCGACCTGGCGAGCGGCCTGCACGGCAGCGGTCTGCCGTTCGCCCACCTGGACATCTCCGGCGTGGCGCTGAACCCGCCGGACTGGGCCAACGGCCGGGCCACAGGCGCCCCGGTGGCGGCGCTGGCGGAGCTGCTCGCCTACTCGACGCGCGGCGCGACGAGCCAGCGGTTCTCGCCGTCCGGCGGCCAATAGCCGTAGATGAACAGGGAGGGGCCGCGAGGATCCGCAGCGACTGGAGCTGGTTCACGCCCGCATCCGTGAAGGCGCCCTCGATCTTCAGGGGATGCGGCGTGGTGTCGAAGAGACCCAGAAGTTGAGGTTCCGTTTCATCAAGAGGGAGCTCTCGTCCGTGGGGATGATGGGCGCCTGCTCCGCATCACTGGTCGCGCGCTCGCCCCCGACCCCGGGGCGCGGCGAGGCTCGGAGGCGTGGGCGCAGCTTCAGGCGCGGCTGGCACGAGCGTGGACGCAAGCGCGGCCGCGAAGGTCATGGCCGAAGATCCCGGCTCAGGCGGTGGCGCGGTCCGCGGGCGGGAGCGCCGCGTGGTAGTCCTCGGCGATGCGCGCCATGTAGGAGGACAAGAGCGCCTCCACCCGCGCCGGATCCTTCGAGCGGACCACGAACCCCACGTGGTGCTTCTTGTCGATGCGGTGGACGATCTCCGGGTCATTGAAGGAAGAGGTGTCCGGCCGCTCCTGCCGCGCCAGCGAGATGATCACCCCGGCGCACTCCCGGTGCGTCACAGGCGGCGTGTACGGCGCGCCCTCTCCACCCAGCTCCAGCGCGGCCCACTCGGACCAGAGGTTCACCCCCGTGGCCGCCTCCACCATCTCCGCGATGTGGGCGCCGCCCACCCGCGCAGAGGTCTCGATGAAGTACGGCACCCCGTCCTCCCGACCGACGATGAACTCGGTGTGGGACGCGCCCAGGGGAAGCTCGAAGCCCTCCAGCACCGCGCGGTTCGCCTCGAGCAGCCTCTGGGCCTGCGCAGAGGTCCGGTCCAGCATCCGCGTGGCGTAGATGCCGCCGGCGTGCGCGACCTCCAGGAGCGGCCGGTGGTACTTCGACGCCTCGGCGAAGGCGACCTTCCCTTGCGCCACCAGCGAGTCGACGTGGAACATCTCCCCGTCGATCATCTGCTCCATCAAATAGAAGGACTGCTCGTCGCCGAGCGCGTGGATGACCTCCCACGCCTGCGCCGCGGTGTGGACCTTCTTGATGCCCACCGCGGACGCCTCGAAGCGCGGCTTGATGAGGTACGGGCCGGGGACCTCCGCGAAAAACTCGGTGACCCGGACGTGTGGGAAGAGCGGCGTGAACGCCGGGCACGGGATGCCCAGCGCCTTCGCGCGCACCCGCATGGCCAGCTTGTCCCGGAACAGGCGCGCGCCGCTCTCGCTCAAGCCGGGGAGGCGGAAGTGCTCGCGCAGGTGCGCGCCCAGCTCCACGTCGTAGTCGTCCAGCGCGACGATCCGGTCGAACGGCCGCTCGCGGTACAGCCACGCCACGGTGTTCACGAGCGCCCGGCGGTCCTCGAAGGATGGGGTGACGAAGAACCCGTCGAGGTGCTCCTTCGCCCACGGCTCCATCGTCGTGGACTCGGTGGTGACGAGCATCACCTTCGCGCCTTCGCGCCGGATGCGCTCGAGGAAGGCGTTGCCCTTGAAGTAGCAGGAGATGGCGAGGACGGTCGGTTTCGGGGGGCTCACGGGCCGTCATGCTACCCCAGGGACCGCACGCTCCGCCGGCCGCCCCTTCCTGACGTGCGTTCGCCACCGGGCGCCGCGGCCGGCCAGGCGGCGCCGCCCGCGTCCCTGCACGAGGGCACGGCCGCCTGTCCGCATGGCCGCTGCCGCTCACAGCTTGCGCCCCCAACGTTTGGGCGTGGACACGCGACCCGACAAGACCCGCTCGCCCCGACCCGCTCCTCCTTCCGGGGCCACCCCAGGGCCGCACGGCTGGCAGCGGACGCTCCGGGAGATCATCACCCCGGGGGTGGCGGGCGGGCTCATGGCCGGCGTCCCCATGGCCTTCTTCGCGATGCTGCACGCGGCCCTCGTCGGCCAGGGCGCCCTGTGGCCGCTGCACCGGGTGGCCGAGGCCGCCCTGGGCGCGGGCGCGCCGACGGTCGGCAACGCCGTGGTCGGGGCGCTCGTCCACCTCGCGGTGGCGGCGGTCTGGGGTGTGCTCTTCGTGGCGCTCGTCCCGCGCGGCGCGCCCTATGCGGCGGCGGCCCTGATGGGGCTCATCTTCGGGCTGGTCGTCTTCCTGGTGATGACCTGGCTGGTGCTGCCGCAGGTGCAGCCGGCGTTTTTGCTCGCGGTCCCCGGCTGGGTGTTCTTCGCCTACCACCTCCTCTTCGGCCTCCTCCTGCCGCTCGCGGTGCCCTTCCGCCGGCAGATCTCCCGCGGCCTCACCGCGGACCGGCCGGTCATCCCCTGACCCGTTCTTTGGGCCCACACCTGGAGCACGACATGAAGAAGCACCTCACCCACCACCCTTCAGCCCACGCCTCCCGTCACCCCGTCAGCCGCACCCTGCCCGGCGAAGGCCGCAGCTTCCTGCACGAGGTGATGGTCCCCGGCGCCCTCACCGGCCTGCTCGGCGGCGCGCTGATGGCGCTTCTGTACATGGGCCTGTCCGCGGCGTTCGGCCAGGGGTTCTGGACCCTGCCCAAGCTCATCGCCGGGATGTTCTGGCGGGACCTGCCCTCCCTGGCCATGCCCTGGGAGGCGGTGCTGGTGGGCCTCTTCGTCCACTTCAACGTGGCCATTGCCCTGGGCGTCACCTGGGCGCTGGTGATGCCCCGGGTCCCCGAGGCGCGGCGGGTGAGCCTGCCTTTGGGCCTGCTCTTCGCGTTCGCGCTCTACGTGGTGATGAACTGGCTGGTGGCGCCGCACCTGAGCCCGCCCATGCGTCGGGAGATCATGCCCGTGCCGTGGGTGCTCGCGCACGCGGCGTTCGGGTTCACGCTCGCCCTGATGGTGTCTTTTCGGGAGTCCCGCTGGGTGATGCAACACCGCCTGCGGGAGCTCCCGGTCCGGGCGTAGGCGGGGTGCCGCTGCCTACGGGGCGGGGCTGCCCGCCACCGCCGGCACCGCCCCTGCCCCGTTCGGCTCCGCGACCGCGGGCCGGGTGGCAGGCTCCTCCAGGCCCGTCGCTCCTGCGGTGACGGCCCCGGTGGGGCTCGGCGACGGCGCTTGCCGCGGCGGGCTCCCGGCAAAGGTGGCGATGGCCTGCTGCCACTGCTGCGTCAGGACCTCTTCGCGGGTGAGGACCAGGTCCACGTTTTCGTCCCCGTACTTCTTGCGCTCTTCGGTGAGCGCCAGGGTCCCTGCGTACTCCGCCCGCCGCGCGGCGATGCTCTTGTCCACCTCCCCGCGCTGCTCTGGAGAGAGGCGCGCGGCCAGGCCCTCCAGCTCTTGGAGGGACTTCTCCCCCTCCAGGCTCTGCGCCAGCGCCCGCCGGGCGATGACGTCCCCCACCACCCGCTCCAACTCCCGCACGTCCCGTTCGGACAGGCCCAACGAGCGCCGCGCCTTCTCCTGCGCCTGCGCGTGCTTCTTCACCAGCCCCACCGCCGCCGCAGCGCCGCCGTCCGTCCCCTCCACCCTGCCCAGCTCCGCCAGCATCTGCTGGTACAGCGCCAGGGTCTGCTCCTGGTAGGCGATGAACTTGTCCAGGCGCGCAGGGTGGATCTGGTACGGGCCGGCCCCCTCTTCGGTGCCGTCCGCGGGCAGGTCCGTCAGCGGCTCATCCAGCGCGGCGGAGGAGGGCCGCGAGATGGGGGCCTGCTCTGGACACCCTCCGAGGAGCCCCGCGAGGACGCCTGTGACGAGCAGGGCGGGGGCGGGCAGTGCGAACGGGCGAAGGCGACGGTGCACGGGCCGGGGACCCTAAAAGAAAAGCGCGTACCTGAACAGTCGTTGCGAATCCTTTGACCGCTGCCGGGCCGCTCGTGTACGAGTCGGGCCCACTGCAGCGGGTGGAGGGAACTTGCGGATTTTTCTGGTTCGGCACGCGGACGCAGATGCGGACATCCCCGAAGGGCTGGGAGACGACGCGCGCGCGCTGACCGCTCGCGCTCGGCCCCTGGCGTCCGCCCACTTCATCAACCTGGCGGGGCGGATCGACAAGCTGGACCTGATCCTCACCAGCCCGCTCGTCCGGACGGTGCAGACGGCGCAGATCTTCTCGCTCGCCATCAAGCACGAAGGCCCCCTGCGCGCACACCGGAGCCTCTTGCCGGACATGCCGGTGGGGGCGCTGGAGTCGGTGCTGGGCGACCACGCCGGAGAGAACCTGGCCCTGGTGGGGCACTCGCCGTCCATGGGCGCCATGGCCGCGCACCTGCTCGGCATGCAGACCTTCCCGAAGACGGTGACCCCGGGCACGGTGATTGGCCTGGAGAAGCCGGACGGTGACGCCGGGGCCCCCGCGAAGCTCCTGTTCTACGCGGCGCTCAACAGCCCCGTGGTGGACGCGCTGTAGCCATGCCGCTTCTGGAGGAGTCCCTCTACGACGGGCTGGTGGCGCAGGCCTTCCGCAGCATCCTCACGGCGGTGGACGGCGCAGACCCGGACCGGCTCGAGGCGGACGCCACCGCCGACATGGTCACCCTCACCTCCCACACCGGGGAGAAGTGCATCATCAACACCCAGCGCGCGGTCCGGCAGATCTGGGTGGCCGGCGGCGGAGAGGGCATCCACTTCTCCTGGGATGACGCGGCGCAAACCTGGCGGGACGACAAGGGCCGCGGCCTGGAGCTTCTGTCCTTCGTGGACGGGGTGGTGGCGCAGATGAGCGGGGAGAGGCTCAACCTCCCGGGCCAGGCCTAGCCCAGGGAGATCCGGTCCCGCGCCTTGCGCTCTCCGGCGTCCACCGCGTTGCCACCTTGCGCCTGCGCCCGGCGCAGCGCAAAGGTGGCGTCCTTCATCAGGGAGCCGAAGCTGACCTGCTGTGCGGGGACGCCGCCGCCGGGCTCGTAGGCCGCCACCCCGACCGAGGCGGTGCTCTCGGGCAGCGTCTTCAGGGCAGCGAGGTTGTCCCGAAGCCGCCCCGCGACGATCAGCGCGCCCTCCCGCGGCGTGTGCGGCAGGAAGATGAGGAACCGCTCGTCCCCGAACGGCACCGCCAGGTCGATGTCCCGGACGCAGCGGGAGACCGTGGCCAGCGCCTCCGCCAGCACCGCCGTGCGCCCCGCCCCCGACAGCCGGCCCTGGGCTTCGGTGAAGTGGTCCAGGGAGACGAGCAGGAAGGCCACCGGGTACCGGTAGCGGCGCGAGCGCTTCACCTCCATCAGCAGCAACTTCTTGAAGAACTCGAAGTCGCCCGAAGGGCCGGGCGCGCCGGCCCTCGACGAGGGTGCGGCCGGGTCCGGCTCGAGGGGGGCGCCCGCTCCCGGGGAAGCGGGAGGCAGCGCGCTGTGGGTGCGCAGGTCCGCCTCGAGCTTCTCCACCAGCTCCTGGAGCTCGCGGATGCGCAGCATCGCCTTCACGCAGGAGACGACGGTGGCGCGCTTGAGGGGCCCCACCAGGAAGGCGTCCGCGCCCGCCCCGGCCGCGTGCGGCTCGGGGTCCACTTCGTCCGGCGGGTAGACCAGCACCACCGGCAGGCCCGGTAGAAGTTCGCGGGCCTTGCGGCACAGGGTCTCCCCGTCGAAGTGGGAGGTGGCCGCGGTCATCAACAGGTCCAGGTCCCCCGCGCGGATCCGCTCCACCGCCTCGTCGAGGTAGTGGACGACCTTCACCTCGA
>CAZQVZ010000211.1:0-10007 GCA_964596895.1 uncultured Myxococcaceae bacterium | reverse complement strand
GCACCACCTGGTGAACTACGACCTGCCCTGGAGCCCCGCGACGGTGGAGCAGCGGATCGGCCGGTTGGACCGCATCGGCCAGACGAAGCCGGTGGAGATCCACGTGTTCGACCCGAAGGGCACGCTCGCGTCCGACGTCCTGTCGATGCTCGCGGACGCGGTGGGCGTCTTCGGCGAGACCGTGGGCGGGCTGGACGCGGTGCTCGAGGAGGTGGAGCCGAGGCTTCTGGACCTCGCGCTGCAGTCCCCCGAGGACCGCGCGGACTACGCGAAGGCGCTGGCGGCGAGGGTCGCGCAGGCGCGAGAGCAGGTGAAGCGCGCGTACGACCCGCTGTTGGACCTTCGCTCCTTCGACGAGGCGCAGGTGCAGGCGCTGGTGGAGCGCGCGCAGCACCGGATGGGCATCGACGAGGAGACGGAGGAGGGCGGGCTCGAGGACGGGCTGTGGGCCATCGCCCGGGACCTCGACGAGCGGCTGGAGGAGGCGGTGTGCGAACTCGGCCGGCGGGTGGGCATCAACGTGGACACCGAGGAGCAGGTGGACGCGTTCCACGCGGCCTTCCACTTCGGCCACGCCTTGAAGGTGGAGGCCCTGCCCGGGATGGACCTCTCCGCGGAGAAGACCCTGCTCGGGACCTTCTGGCGGGACACCGCGGTGGAGCGCGAGGAGATTGAGTACTTCGCCACCGGCCACTCGCTCGTGGAGGCGCTCTTCGGCTTCTTGCGTGACGGGCCCTACGGGCGCAACGCGTTCCGCTTCCTCGAGCGGCGCGGGCCCCTCAGGGCCCGGGGGCTGGAGACGCTCTTCCATGTGGTGCCGCCGGAGCCGGAGGACACGCGGATGGGCGCGCAGGTGCCGTCCCGGCAGCTCTCCCGCTTCATTGACCGGTGGCTGCTCCACGTCGCGGTGACGCAGGATGAAGACGGGCGGCCGAAGGTGGACTCGTCGCTCTTGCCGGCGCTGGAGAAGCCGGGGCGCGGGCTTCGCGGCGACGAGGTGGAGGCGGCGTTCGAGGGCTTCGACGCCTTCGTGCCCGAGGCGCTCGGCGTGGCCCAGGGTGCGGCGGAGGCGGAGGCCCAGAAGCTGGCCACGCGCGCGCGGAAGGCCATTTTGGTGGAGCGGGATGAGACCTTGCAAAGGCTCGCGCTGAGCCTGCGCCACCAGGGGCTCGACACCGCGGCGGTGCAGGCGCAGCTGGACGCGGAGGGCGCCCACTACGAGCGGCTCCTGGACGCGGCGGGGAAGCTCACCGTGGCCCTGGACTCCGCCGCCGGCTTCGTCATCAACCGCTAGCCCGCGCTGGGGTCGAAGTCCTTGCGGTAGGGCTGGAGCTTCTTGCGGAACGGCTCGGTCCACTCGGTGGGCCTGCGCGTGTTCGGGTCCACCCGGACGATGGTGCGGGTCCCGCGCGCGTAGGGCACGTCTTCGTCCATGGGCAGCAGGCAGAAGGCGAAGGTGAGGCTGGTGCGGCCGAGCTTCTCCACCCATACCCGCGCGCGCACCTCGTCCACGCCCATCACCGGCCGCAGGTAGTCGATGTGGTTGGAGGCGACGAGGTGGAACTGGTCCGGGTTCTGCTGCGCGTCCAGCAGGTTTCCCCACCCGAGGTGCCGCCAGAACCCGCCGATGGTCCGCTCGAAGTAGAGGATGTAGCGCGCGTTGTGGAGGATCTGGAACGCGTCCAGATCATCGAAGAAGACGCCGTGGACCTGTTCGTGGAAGCGCATGAAAACGTGACCCTGCCTTTCAGCTTCGCTTCTTGCCGCCCGCCGCTTCCACGGCCTGCGCCAGCACCTCGAATGGCTGGCAGCCCACCACCCGGTAGGGCCCGATGAACCAGGTGGGGATGCCGCTCACGCCGCGGCGCCTTCCCTCCTCCGCGTGCGCGTCGATGCGCGCCTGCAACGCGGGGTCCTCCGCCGCCTTCACCGCGGCGTCTTCGTCCAGCCCCGCCGCGCGGGCGATGGCGCGCACTTCCTCGTCCGTCTCCACACCCTGGTGCTTGCGCCAGTAGGCCGCGAAGGCCGCGTCGCGCACCGCGTCCAGCTTGCCTTCGTCCCGCGCCCACTCCGCCACCGCCAGCACCCTGCGGGTGTTGGACAGCCTCGGCGCGGTCTCCAGGTCTTCGATGCCGAAGGACTTCGCGAACGCACGCAGGTGCGCCTTCATCCCCGACAGCCGCGGCTCGGGGAAGTACTGCTCGATGGGGATGCCGCCCTTCGGCGTGTCCGGGTGCAATTCGAAGGGACGCCAGAACACGTCCACGTCATAGGTCTTCTGCAGCCTGACCAGGCTGCTCGCTTCTGCGATGAAGCAGAAGGGTCAGACGAAGTCGCTGAACAGCTCGATGCGGGTGCGGTCCATGGGGGAGACCGTCTCTCACGCGCCGCCGCCGGGTGCAACGGGCGGATCTGCCAGCACGCCCGTCTCGCCCTCGCTCTTCGCCAGGACCACCGCGCCCACCGAGTCCCCGAAGATGTTCACCGCGGTGCGGACCATGTCCAAAGGCCGGTCGAACACGAAGAGGAGCCCCATCCCGAGCAGGAGGTTGACCGACTGCTCCGGCGGCAGCTGACCCTGCACCGTCTGCAAGATGACCGCGATGGCCACCAGGGAGGCGGAGGGCACACCGGCCACGCCCACGCTGGTGAGCAGCGCCACCAGGACGATGACGCCCTGCTGCAGCAGGGACAATTCCACGCCGAAGGCCTGGCAGATGAAGATGGCGGCGGCGCACTCGTAGAGCGCGGTGCCGTCCATGTTCACGGTGGCGCCCAGGGGAATGACGAACCCGCCGATGCGCGGCGACACCCCGGCCCGCTTCTCCACGCACTCCAGGGTCAGGGGGAGAGTCGCCGCGGAGGAGGCGGTGCTGAAGGCGGTGATGAGCGCCGGCGCCATGGCCCGGTAGTGACGCAGGGGGTTCACCCGCGCCACCAGCAGCAGGATGAGCGGCATGGTGACGAAGACGTGGATCAACAGCGCCGCCAGCGCGACGGCGGCGAAGGTGGCGATGCCGGTGATGAACGCCGCGAAGCGTCCGTCCGGCCAGAGCGTGGCGTGCTGCTCGGCGAAGGTGCGGGCAATGAGGAAGAGCACGCCCACCGGCGCGAACCGGAGGATGGCCTCGGTGGCCATCAAGGTCAGGTCGTAGACCGCTTCGACGAAGGAGAGGAAGGTGTCCCGCCGCGCGTCGATGAGCCGGCTGCAGAAGTAGCCCACCACCAGCGACACCACGATGAGCCCGAGGAAGTTCCCCTCCACCGCGGCGCCCACCAGGTTGTTGGGGACCATGGTGCGGAAGACGTTGAGGAAGTCCGCGAGCTGCCGGCCCTCCACGCGCTTGTCCACCTCCGCCTGCGCGCCGGTGAACGCGGAGAGGTCCTGTCCCTGCAGGATGGGCGCGCCGTCCGAGATGCCCGGCGTGACCAGGTTCATCAGCGCCAGGCCCAGCACCACCGCGGCGAGGCTGGTGCACAGGTAGAACCCCAGCGCCTTCAGGCCCAGCCGGCCGAAGTCCCGCTGCCCGCCGATGCGCGCCACCGCCAGGATGATGCTGGTGGTGATGAGCGGGATGATGATCAGGAACAGCGCGCGCAGGAACAGGTCGGCCAAAAGCGAGATGACCGCGAAGACGCCGCCGTCCCGCACCAACTCGCCGCCGGCCACACCGCGCTGGTCGGCAGGCGTGTCCGCCGGAATCTGGGAGATGGCGTGCGCACCCAGCGCGAGTCCCAGCGCCGCGCCGAGCGCGAGGCCGAGGAAGATCTGCCAGTGCAGCGGCCACCGCCACACCTGCCACAGAGAGGACCGCGCCGGCGATGAAGACATGGCGCGCGACCATAGCCGGGCTTGGTCACCGCGGATGAGGGGTGATGAGGTCCAGAGGCCCGCGGACTTCCTGGTGGCGCCTGACGGGCGCGTGCTGGCGGTGAAGGACGGCGCGCACGCGGGTGACCAGTGGAGCGTGGACGACGTGCTGGCTCTCTCCAGCGCGGCGCGCGCGGAGCTACCCGCCGCAGCAGCTTAGAGGCCTGGCCGTGCCGCAGTCGGTGCCGCTGGTGTCCCGGTACCCGGTCGCATCCAGCACGCTGGAGTACTGCCCGGAGCTCGCCCGCCAGTGGTCGCAGGTGTACGAGCCGTGGCGGTCGCGCGGGTAGTCGTCCCCGTCTGCGCCGTCAATCCACGCGCCGCCCGCGGGCGTGGGTGAGGCGACGCCTGCCCACTGGTACTCGCGGTCGGTGCACAGGTGCGCGCCTGCGAACTCGAGGTCGCACTTCGCGTTGGCGCCCACGATGCCGCCCAGGTTCCCGGTGTACGTAGCCCCCGTGAACCCGCGGAAGCGCGCCACGTTGGAGCGGCAGCAGGCCAGAGGACGCGGCGTCCCACAGTCGGTCCCGGAGGTGTCGCGGTACCCGGTCGCGTCCAGCACGCTGGCGTACTGATTCGAGGCCGCCCGCCAGTGGTCACAGGTGTACGAGCCGTGGCGGTCTCGGGGGAACACGTTCGGGGAGTTGGACGAAGCGGAGCCCGCCCCGTCAATCCACGCCCCGCCCGAGGGCGTGGGCGAAGAGACGCCTGCCCACTGGTACTCGCGACTGGTGCACAGGTGTGCGCCGGGAAACTCGGCGTCGCACTTCGCGTTCGCGCCGACGATGCCGCCCAGGTCCCCGGTAAACGTGGCGGAGGTGAAGCCGGCGAACGAATACGCCGCCTGCGCGACCGGCGCCTCGAGGCCCCCGCCGCCCCCGCTCCCTCCGCCGGTGCCCGGAGGTCCCGCCGGTCCGGGCGCCCCGTTGCACGCGAAGGTGTGCACGCTGCCCACGGAGAAGCGCGCGCCGCCGTAGGGGCAGTTGTTGTCGCCCCAGGGGAGGGGCGTGGTCGTCACCGAGACCCCCGTCGGCCCGGTGGCGCCCGCAGGTCCGGTCGCTCCAGTTGCTCCAGTTGCTCCAGTCGCACCCGCCGCGCCGGTGGGCCCCACCGCACCCGCCGGACCCACAGCGCCCGTCGCTCCCGGCAGGCCTGTCAGTCCCTGCGGCCCGGTGGCGCCCGGCGCACCCTGCGCGCCGATGTCCCCCTTCGGACCGGGCTCGCCGGGCGCGCCGTGACAGACCACCTGTGAGGTGGCCTGGCCTTCGACGGAGAGGCGCACGCCGCCAGCGGGGCACACCTCACCCGGCGGAAGCTCGGTGACCTGAACGGAGCCGCTGGCCGTGCCCGGGTCGCCCTTGTCGCCCTTCGGTCCGGCGTCGCCGGGGGGACCCACAGGCCCCTCCGGACCCGGTGGACCCACCACCGCGCCATCCTGTGGACAACCAGCCAGCAGCACCGCGAGGGCAAGGGGGACGAGCGTGCGCATGTCCCTGCCTTACCCCGGGTGACGCCGGCGAGTGCAACCGGCTCAGCCCGCCTTGCGCTCCCCCTCCGAGGGCGCCGGCACCTCGGGCAGGACGAGCGGGACCACGCGCACCTCCGGCTGGCCCACGCGGACGCGCAGGCTCAGCCTGCTCCAGGTGAGCACGAGCAGCAGCCCACCCAGCGCGGCGAAGGACAGCGGCGCGACGAGCGGCGGCGCGTATTCCACGGCGCCCTCCAGCACGTTCCAGTTCAGGCCACCCTCTTCGGTGGTCCACTTGCCGTCGACGTCTGCCACCAGGATGCCGAAGTGGAGGTACGCGCCCCACAGGCCCACGCCCACGCCCGCGGCGCCCACGAACCGGGTGCCCCAGGTGAAGACGGCGCGGCGGCGCGGCCAGACGATGAGCGCGAGCAACGCGAAGGCAGCGACGCCGTAGCCCACCGGGACGAACTGCAGCGGATTCTCGCCTTCGCGGCCGAGGTAGTGCTCCACCCATGCATCACCGGCGAGGACCAGAAGCCCCGGCGCCAGCGCGAGCGCGGCGGCGCGGCGGGAGTTGCGGCGGACCCACAGCAAGAGCTTTCCCATGCGGCCTCCGACTCTACCCGCGCAGCTTCTCGCGGAGCGTCTTCGCGCGGCCCTGCAGCTCGGTGTCCATGCTCGTCAGCTCGATGGACTTGAGCCGCTCCGAGAGGCTGCCCGGCACCTTGCCCTTCAGCCGGCCCTCCTCTTCGAGCGTCTCCAGCTTCCCGAGCGCCTTGTCCACGATGCGCTCGCGCGGGTGGTCCAGGAGCGAGTCGAGGAAGTAGGGGTCCTCGGGCAGCTCCGGGTACTTCTCCAGGAAGTCGATGACGCCCTGCACCCAGGCCTTGCGGTCCAGCTCGCGCAGCTTGCCCATGGCCTCCTTCTGGGCCTTGCGCTTGCCGTCCGGATCGAACGTCTTCGCCAGGCCTTCGGGCAGCTCACCGCCGGAGAAGAGCGCGTCCGCGGCGGTCTTGTACTTCTGGTAGCTCGCAGAGCGCTCGAGGCGCTGCTGGTCCTTGTCGTCGTGGCGGGAGTGGTACTTGCTCTTGCCCCGCTGCGCGTCCAGCTCCCGGTAGCTCTTGTTGCGCTTGCCGGTGAAGCCGGTCGAGTCGTCGTCCTTCTTCGCCATCTGCCTACGTCCTTCCCGCGCGGCGCGCCCTCCAGAGCGCCCCAAGTCCGCGCAACGCCAGCGCCTTCACCCTCGCGTCGTCGTCGAGGTCGCTCTCCGCCAGCGCGTCCTCCACATAGGCGCGGAGCGAGGCGGGGAGTTCCGCTCCGGCGTCGGGTGCCTGCTGCAGGTCCTCTTGGCCCACGCTGCCCAACCCGTGCGGCCACCCGAGCTCGAGCATGGCAGACAATTCGAACAGGAGGTAGCGCAGGGCCTCGTACTCCGCGTCGTCGAGCCCGTGCTCCTCCAGCCACTGCACCAGCGCGTCCTGGCGGTTCTCGAACGTGTGGATGAGCCGCTCGTTCGTGCGGGGATCTCCTTCGGGCACCGCCTCCAGCCAGGCCGAAGCGGCGTCCACCCACGCGGCGTCAGGCCAGGCCGCATCCGGACCGCTCGCAGGGTCGAAGGGCGGGGGCGGCTGCGGCTTTTCGCGCTTCTCCCGCGGCGGCCGCTTCGTGGGCTCGAGCTCCACCTTGCGCCCGGAGGCCACAAGGTCCCAGAGCCCGAGCAGGTTCTGGTACAGCCGCCGGGCCACCTCGGGAGACGGGAACTGCGGTTCGCCGTCGAAGAGCGTGGGGATGAGGGTGGCGGCCGTCTCCCCCGCCTGGTGCCCCGCCACGAAGCGCGCGAGCACCTCGTTGGAGTCGAGCGCGCTGCCCGCCAGGTCCAACAGACCGTCTAGAAGCTCCGCACCCTCGAAGTGGTGTTCGAAGCGGCTCGTCGATGCCATGGAAATCAGAATAGCGCTCGGCGCATCCCCGGTCGCATCTGCCGCGCCGGACCATGCGCGAGCGCTCTACCTCGAAGTTAGCCTCGAGATGGAGGCGTGCACGGAAGGGATCATGAGAGCCCGCCTGGCGGGCCGCTCAGGCGCCGAAGAGCCGCTGGGCCCAGCGGTGTTTCCAGCCCTTGATGCCCACGAAGAGGACGAGCACCGCGACCTGTAGCCCCACCAGCACCCACAGCGCCGAGCCCGCCAGCTCTCCGCGCGCCCAGCGCTCCCAACCCCAGAGGACGAGCGCGCCGGTGGCCCACGCCGCGAACGGGTTGTGCTCCTTCTTGAAGGCGCGCGCGGTGTCGAACGAGTGGCGCAGGTGCCCTTCGTACGCGGGCGAAAGGCGCGGCACCCAGCGCGGGACCTTGCTGCGGAACGCGTCGAAGGCAGGTCCGAAGCGGGAGCGCAGAAAGCTCTCTTCGGCGCGGATGATGAAGAAGTACTCGCCGAAGAAGAACCCCAGCCCGAGCAGGTACACCCACGGGTCGTGGGCGATGAGCAGGAGCCCCAGGCAGATGCCGAGGTTGCCGACGTACAGGGGGTTGCGGACGAAGGCGTAGGGGCCGCGGGTGTTGAGCTCGGTGGCCTGCAGCAAGCTGCCCTGGCCGCTGGTGCCTTCGGGCACGAGCCCCAGCGTGTAGAACCGCAGCGCCTGGCCCGCGAGCGCCATCACCAGCCCCAGCACATCCAGCGCCCGGTCCACCCCTGCGCCGCCCGGGCCGGGTTCGCCGCGGGACCACCACAAGAGGCCGAGCGCGAGCGCGATGACGGGCACCGGCGTGAAGCTCCGGAAGCGAAAGAGCACATTGCCCACGCCGATGGTCTGTGAGGACGCCATTGCTGGGGCGTGCGCCTACCACAGGAGGCGCCGCATCCCAATCCGCTCGCACCGGACGGCCCGGCCGTCGCGCCCCGCAGGGTGAGCGGGCGAGCGTGCGCTGGGGCATGATGAAGGGCCTATGAAGCGTCCCGCGCTCGTCGCTGCCCTGGTCGCCGTCGGAGCCGTGTTCTTCGTCGCCTGTGGAGAGGACGAAGACCCCTGTCCCAAGGGCGGAGAAGGCGGCGTCCTCATCGAAGCCTCCGGGCTGCCGGACACCGCGGCGCCGGCCGTCACCTTGACCTCGGACGAGGGTGAGATCTCGCTGGAGGGGCTGGGGGAGCAGGGCGAACTGCCCACCGGCGCGTACACGGTGACCGCGCGCATCGTGGCCGCGCCGGAGGACCGGGTGCGCCGCGCCTTCCGGCCGTTCGTGGAGACCACGCAGGTGTGTGTTCGCGCCGGCGCCTTCGAGCCCGTGCGCGTGGGGTACGAGGAGATCCTCTCCGGCGGCAAGCTGTGGGCGGTGGGCTCCGAGGGCGCAGGCTCCATCCTCGCGCTGTCGGAGGAGGTGCTGATGGAGAGCCGCACCGACGTCGGCTTCGCGGTGAAGGTGACCGCCTCCCCCGGCGTGAACGAGGTGACGGACGCCACCTTCGACGCGGACGGCAACCTGTGGGTGGTGGACCGCCGCTCGGGCGCCTCCAGGGTGCGGCGGTTCCCCGGGCACCTGCTCGGCCAGACCGGGACGGTGACGGCGGACGTGGAGTTGTCAGGGCCGGCGCTGGCGGGCGAACCGGGCGCGTATGGCCTCGCGTTCGACAAGGCGGGCAATCTCTGGGTGAGCGTCCGCCCGTCCAACACGGTGGTGCGCTTTGGCGCCGACAAGCTCCACCAGAGCGGACAGCCGGAGGCGGACGTGGTGCTCGGCGGTCCGCAGAGCGAGTTGGGGGCGCCCGCGGGGCTCGCGTTCGACGCGGAGGGCAACCTCTGGGTGGCGGGCTTCGGGTCCAGCCGCGTCGCCCGGTTCCGCTCGAACCGGCTCTCCACCAACAACGACGCCCCGGACCTCGTCCTCGAGGCGCGCACGCCACAGCCGGTGGTGACCACGCTGGGCAGTCCGGTGGGGCTCGCCTTCGACGGCGCGAACAACCTCTGGGTGGCCTACTCCGGCGCCAACACGCTGGCGCGGCTGGCACCGGCGGACCGCGGTGACTCGGGGTCGCGGGTGGTGACGCCGCAGATCCAGCTCCGGCTGCCCGCAGGCGAGCTCGCCGGGCTCGCGTTCGATGAAGGCAAGGGGCTGTGGACGGTCCACGGCAACAACAGGCTGGCGAGGATGGGGCCGGGGCAGCTCCTGGGCAGCGGGGAGGTGGCGCCGGACGTCGTTCTGCAGGGCGACAACCTCGGGCAGCGGCGCGGGCTGGCGTTCTATCCGGCACAGGAGGATTTGCCCCTCTTCCACCAGCTGCCGTAGGCGCGCAGGGCTTTGGCCAGCGGCGAACGGCCGCCCCAATGTTGCGTTGTGCCCGTCAGCCGCCGGTGCTTCCTTGCTCAGCGTTCCATCAACGCTGGCGCAAGGGAGCGGGCACATGGCGAAGCAGGGCTACGTCGACGACATCGAGAAGGCCACGGTCGGTAACGAGCTGTTCCGGAAGGTCCTCTACACCGGCAAGTACATGCAGCTGGTGCTGATGACGCTGCAGCCGGGCGAGGAGATCGGCGAGGAGACCCACGACGACGGGGACCAGTTCTTCCGCATCGAGCAGGGCGAGGGCGAGATCCACATCGACGGGAAGAAGAACCGCGTGGAGGACGACTTCGCGGTCATCGTCCCCGCCGGCGCGCTGCACAACGTGGTGA
>CAZQVZ010000210.1:0-10121 GCA_964596895.1 uncultured Myxococcaceae bacterium | reverse complement strand
AGCACCGCCACCGCCGCCGCCGGCAGGTCCGTGTACAGCGCCTTCTGGAAGGTCTTCTCCGCCACCAAAAAGCCCTGCAGCACCGAAGGCGGGCACGCGCCCTTCACGTCCCCCAGCGCCCGGGAGATCTCCTCCTCCGCCTTCGCCTCCGCGTCCGCCTCGCGCGCGGCCAACTCTTCGCGCAGCTTCGCCTTCTGCTCCTGCGCGGCGCGCTCGGAAACGGCCTTCGCCTCTTCCTCCGCCCGGCGCGCCTGCTCCAGCGCCTCCTCCTGTTCGGTGCGAAGCCGGGCCAACTCCGCCCTCAGGGCCTCCAGTTCGCCGTCGCGCGAGGAGAACCTGCGCCGCAGCGCTTCGGCCTCGGCGCGCGCCGCCTCCACCCGCGCCTCCGCGGACTTCTCCAGTTCGTCCCGCCAGGCCACCCGCCGCAAGGTCAGCTCCAGCCCGTGCCGCGCCTCCGGTTCGTCCGGGTCCAAAGCCAGCGCCGCCTCGAAGTGGGCCTGCGCGTCTTCGAAGGCGCCCGCCTCCGCGCACAGGTGCCCCAGGTCCACCCGCACCTTCGGCCCGAGCCTGCGGCTGTGGGCCTCGGGCGCGTCCAGGAGCGCCTGCAGCACCGCGCGCGCCTCGGCCTGCCGGCCCAGAAGCCGCAGCGCCCGCCCGCGGGTGGCGGCGACCTCGAACGCGTGCCCGGGCAGGGTGGTGTCGCCCTCTGACTTCGCGGCGTCGTCCACTTCGCTCAGCGCGCGCTCGGGGCGGCCGCGCAGGTTGGAGATCTGCGCGAAGAGCAGGAGGTCCTCTGCGGTGGGGCCGGACGCGGCGCGCTCCGCCACCAATTCGTCACACAGCGCAGGCTCCCCGGCGAGCTGCGCCGCATACGCCATGTGCGCGAGGTGCACCCCCTCCAGCCGCTCCGCCGCCCGCAGGGCCTTCCACTGCGCCAACGCGCCGGAGGCGTCTCCCAGAAAGAGCCTCGCGTCCGCCCGGATGGCGCGCGCGGTGTCGATGACGTCCGGGGACCGCCCTGCCTCCTCCGCCTCGGTGCACAGCCTTTCGGCGTCTTCGTAGCGGCCCTGCTGCCCGCGGATCATGGCCAGCACCACGCGGCCTTCGGGCCCCGCGCCGAAGGTCACCGCGCGGGTGGCGGCGCGCTCCGCTTCGTCCACGCGCCCGTGGTGCAACAGCGCCATGGCGAGGTGGATGAGGGTCCCCGGATCCTTGCGCTTCTCCGCCTGCGCGCGCTCGAGGAACGGCAGGGCCTCCTTCGGCCGGGACCTGCGAGACAGGGACGCGCCGATGCGCGCTGCCAACTCCGGGCTCCGCGGCTCTTCAGCCAGCGCCCGCTCCCACAGCGCCATCGCCTCGTCTTCGCGCCCCTGCGCCGCCAGCGCGTCACCCAGAAACGACGAGGCGCCCGGGAGGGAGGGGCCTTGCTCCACCACCTGCCGCAAGAGGACTTCGGCCTGCGCGAACTCGTTGCGCGCGAGGTGCCCCTGCGCGCGCTCGAAGAGCTTCAGCGCCTTGTGCTTCGGGATCCGTTCAGTCACGCCTGCGCAGGACCGTAGACCCGGTAGTCGATCTCCGGAAAGAGATTGTTCCGGGTCTCCGCCCACCCAAGCCACGCCTCGTCGATGTGGCCCTTCGAGAGCTGCTCGTCGAGCCTCTGGAAGCGCGCCACGTGCTCCTGCGTCCGCTTCAGCGCGTAGTCCACCATGGTCCCGGTCTTCATGATGAAGGCCCAGTCCGAGGACTGCGCGAGCAGCAGCTCCCTCGCCGCCTGGTTCAGCGCCCGGCGCTGCAGCGTGGGCGGGTCCGGGTGTTCGCGCACCAGCGACACCATCCGGTCTGCGCAGTGGTGCAGGTGCCGGTAGATGAAGTCGTTGGACGGATCCAGCCACATGGACGCGTAGCCGCGCTCACCCCAGGAGCTGTACGACGGCGTCACCACCTGCTGCTCCGGGTTCTCCTGGAGGTGGTCGGAGGGCGAGGCGAGCTTGAACACCCGGTCCTGCGCGGCGGCGAGCCGCAGCAGCTCCTCGAGGAACCACGGCCCTTCGAACCACCAGTGCCCGTACAGCTCCGCGTCATACGGCGCGACGACCACCGGCCTGCGCCCCGGCATCTGGGACGCCAGATGCTCCAGCTGCCGCTCGCGGTTGAAGAGGAAGTTGGCCGCGTGCACCCGCGCGCGTTCCTGCGCCACGGTGGGTTCCCACGGCGCCTTGTGCTCCGAGCCCCGCGCGGTGATCCGGTAGTACTTGATGCCGGTGTTCTTCCTGTCCCCGGTGGGCTGGATGTACGGACGGACGTAGTCGTCGTCGAGATCCCAGCCGATGTCCCGGTAGAACTCGCGGTACCACGGGTCCCCCGGGTAGCCGTGCTCGGCGCTCCACACCTGCTGGGAGGACTCCGGGTCCCGCGCGAACGCCGCCACGCCCGCCTCGGTGAACACCGGCGCGTAGGGGCCGAACAGTGGCCTCGGGGTGCCGCGGACCACCGCGTGGGTGTCCACGAAGAAGTAGCGGATGTTCTCCTGCGCGAGGTGCGCCTCCAGCCCGGGGAAGTAGCCGCACTCGGGCAGCCAGATGCCCTTCGGGTCCCGCCCGAAGTGCTGGCGGTAGTGGCTCGCGGCCACCGCTATCTGCGCGCGCACCGCCTCCGGGCGCCGCTGCATCAAGGGCAGAAAGCCGTGCGTGGCGCCGCAGGTGACGAGGTCCAGGTAGCCTGCGTCCTGCAGCCTGCGGAACCCGCCCACCACGTCCCGGTGGTAGCGCTCGTGGAAGTGGCGCCGCAGCCTCCCGAAGTGCTCCTGGTAGAACGCGGCGAGCGGCGCGAAGGTGGCGTCCTTCGCCGTCCGCCGCACCTCCTTGTCCGCGAGCTCGCACAGCCGGTCCAGCCGCTGCGCGTAGCGGTTCATCAGGAGCTCATCCCGCAGCATCGACACCAGCGTGGGGGTGAGCGTCATCGTGACGCGGTACTTCACGCCTTCGTCCGCGAGCCGGTCGAACGCCTCCAGCAGCGGCAGGTACGTCTCGGTGATGGCCTCGTAGAGCCAGTCCTCTTCGAGGAAGTCGTCGAACTCGGGGTGGCGCACGAACGGCAGGTGCGCGTGCAGCACCAGGCAGAAGTCTCCCCGGCTCATGACTTCCCTCCCCGGCCGCTGCCGGAGCGTGACGACGGGTTGCCCCACCCGAACGAGCTGGTGAGGGTGAAGCTGGAGGACCCGCCCAGCGGATGGGGACGCGTGGTGAGCTCGCCCCCCGGCCTCTCTTCACCCTTCGGCGCGCCCGGAGGCGGCAGGGGGATGCGCTCCATCCAGGACCGGAGCTGCCACGAGCCGCTGTTGGCCAAAGGCTCCCACTTCTCGCGCCAGACCTCGAGGCTCAGGGGCTCAGGCAAAGGCTCCGGTGCGCGCTCTGAAGCGGGGTCCCTGCGGTCTCGCAGGCGCAGGAGGTGGACGTCCCAGGGGACCCGCATGAAGCGGGCCTGGGTATCGGAGGAAAGATCATCTGCGGGCACGGTGACGGTGTTGCTCGAAGGCCCGAGCTGCCGGGGCGGATGGGAGGAGGTGTCAAACAGCGCGACCCGGACGGTGCTGCCCGCAGGCACGCCCTGCAGATACCAGGACGGCGCGTCCAGCGGCACCTCCAGCGCCCGCAGGATCCCCTCGCCTTCGAGCAGGCGGAGCTCCGCGCGGGCGGCGGCGCCGCGGGTTTGGGCGGACAGGTCCCAGCAGGCGAAGACCGTCCCCGGATCCCGCGCGAGCAGCATCACCCGGTCCTCGTCGTACCGCAGCGGCAGGGGCGGCAGGGCCTCCTCCACGTGCGCGCCGGAGGAGGACTCCCGGGGCGGGTGCACCGCGGAGAGGTGGTGCCTGCGCACTTCGTCCTCGCCGGCCACGCGGGCGACGAAGAAGCCCTCCACCACCGGCTCCGCCGGCGTGGGCGGCGGCGGCGGTGAGCGACGATTGGGCGCGGATGACCGGGCCGGCCTCCTGGGCGGCGTGGGCTCTGGGGCAGCGGGCCGCGGGGCTTCCGCCCGTTCGACGCGGTCCGCCGCGGGCGCGCGTCCAGCGGGCGGCGGCGCAGCGGACCCGGCGGGCGGGGGCATCACCTTGAGCCGCTGGTCGTCGACGCGCTTCTCAGCGGCGCTCCCCACCCGCTTGTCGAAGTGGATGACCTCCGCCGGCGGCACCTTCGCGGCGTTGAGCGGCGCGACCGCCCGGCCATCCCCCGCAGGCGTTGGGGGGGCTTCCTGCGCCAGGCCCGGCACGACTTTACGCAGCGCGGCGAGGAGCTCATCTCGGGTCTTCAGCTTGCTGTGTCCGCGCCCGAGGTGCTTGCGCGCGAGATCTCGCAGGTAGCGGACGGTCAGGTTCTTGAGGCTCGGCATCCTCTGCCGCGTCTAGACGTCGGGCGCGCGGGGGTCAACGACCTCGCCGGGAAGGTGTCTTCCGCAGACGCGGCCTTGCCGGCCGGGTCTGTCTGCTATCCTCCGCCGCGCTTGAGCGACCTGCCCAGACTGCTCCTGTGCAGCTTCGACGTGCTGCCCGGTCCCACCGGCCAGTCCCGCCGCCTCACCGAGTACCTGCGGGGCCTGTCCGAGCACTTCCACGTCGTCGCCCTCACCCTGAAGACGCCGGACCATCCGCACATCGAGAAGTTCCACGGCGGAAGGCTCCTGCGGGTCCCGGTGGGCGCGGGCGATCTCACCGCGCGGGTGGAGGCCTTCGACCGCGCGGTGCGGCGCCAGCTCGACAGCGAGGAGTACGCCGTCGTCCACTTCACCGACCCCTTCGGCGGCTACGCGCTGTGCGAGGAGCGGGAGAGCTACGGCTACAAGATCGTCTACGACGCGCAGTCCTTCCCCTCCCAGGAGCTGCGCTTCACCCATCCGCAGCTCGAAGGGGACCGGCGCTTCCTCGCGCGCGTCCGCAGGCAGGAGCTGTATTGCCTGATGAACGCGGACCGGGTCCTCACCGGCTCGAACGTGACCCACGGGTTCATCCAGTCCCTGGGCGTCTCCGGGGACGCGGTGGAGGTGCTGCGGCAGCCGGTGGATCTGGCGCCGTTCGTTTCGATGCCCTCCCCGCCGCCCACCTCCCACCCGATGCGGCTCTTGTACCTCGGCAGCCAGGTGGCGTGGCAGGGCCTGCCCACGCTGCTGCGCGGCATGGCGCACGCGCGCAAGAAGGTGGACCTGCAGCTCGCGGTGGTCGGCCCCAGTCACTCGGCCTGGCAGCCCCTGCTCGAAGATCTCGTGCGCGACCTCGAGTTGGGCGGCCAGGTGTCGTTCCAGCCGCCGGTGGTGCACGCGGACGTGCACAAGGTGCTGGGCGCATCCGACGTGGGCGTCATCCCGCTCGACGAGCTCGAGCGGAACCACCTGCAGGGTGGGCCCTTGTCCAAGGCGGCCGAGTACCTCGCCGCGGGCAGGCCGCTCGTCGCGTCGGATCTGCCGCTGACCCGCGAGCTGCTCCCCGCTGACGCCACCCGCTTCCACGCGCCCGGTGATCCGGAGGATCTCGCGGACTGCCTGGTGGAGTTGGCCGAAGATCCCGCCCTGCGCGCGCGGCTCGGCGCCGCCGCGCTCGCGCACCGCCACCTGCACGACGCGGGGGCTCTGCGCGCGCGGCTCCACCAGATCTACCGGGAGCTCGCGGGGCTCTCCGCCAGTTCCCGTCCCGACACCGCCCAGGCCGCAGAAGGGGTCCCCACCGCGGGCACGCCCACGGGGAAGCTGCCGGGGCTCGCTGACGGAGGAGGCACCGACCCCGAGCTCTCGCAGGAGTCGCTCGAGGCCCGCACGGCGCGGCAGAAGCTGTCGGTCCGCCCGTCCCGCGCCGCGCCTGGCCGCCCCGAGCTGTCGCAGATGCCGCCCACGGATCCCGCCATCCCTCACGCGGACGGCCCGAAGGTGGTCATGGGCACGCTGTTGCCGGATGCGGAGGAGCCGTCGTTCGAAGTCGCCGCGCCGCCCCTGCCGCCGCCGCTCGAGCCCGAGGAGATCAGCGCCGACGAGGTGGAGGAGGCGCCCGCATTCTCCGCGTCCACTGCCCGGGCCGACGACGATCTGAACGATCTCGAGGAGGTGTCCCAGGAGGACATCTACTCGGTGGTGACGCTCGCGCCCATCCCGCCGCCGCTGCCGGAGCGCATCGAATCCGCGGATGACGCGGTGATGGAGCCGCTCGGCGACCAGCCGTACGACGAAGCGGTCGCCTCCCGGCTCGACCCCTGGCTCGCGCAGCTCATTCACGGCTGGTGCCCTCCGGAGGGCGCGCAATTCGCCCGGCCCACCCCGCCCACCAACTTTCCTGGGCGTGACGGCCCCCCGCCTGCAACGGTGGCAAGCCTTCCAAGGCCCTCCGACGACGGCTAGGATTTCGGCCTTCCTGTAAAGGGGCCCATGGAACGCCGCGTCCTCATCGTCGAAGCCGAGAACAACATCGCCCTCTCCATGGCGTCGGTCCTGCGGAACGCGGGCTACCAGACCGCGATGGCGCAGAATTCCGCTGACGCTCAGCGCGAGCTGGGCATGCGCCGTCCGGACGTGGTCGTGGTGCGCGCCGAGCTGCCGGATCAATCCGGGTTCGTCCTGTGCGGAGACATCAAGAAGGGCAAGTTCGGCCAGCCGCCGGCGGTGGTGCTCGTCTCGTCGGAGATGGACCGCGCCGGGTTCGACCAGCACGCGCGCAGGCCGGAAGCCGCGGACGGGTACTTCACCATGCCCGTGGACATCAACCAGCTGGCGGAGCTTGTCACCGAATTGATGCCTACCACCTCTGCAACACCCGCTGCGCAGGACGAGCTCGACCAGTCATTGGACTCCGCCTTGAGCGGAGACGGCCCGGCGCCCTCCTCCGCCGCGCCCATGCCGCCGCCCATCCGGACCTCCGCGGGCGGGCCGCCCCGGCTCCCGCGCCGCGAGCGCCGCAGCGCCATCACCGACGAGGACCGCCAGTTCCTCGAGCGCGCCTTCACCTCCATCGCGGACCGCAAGGCGGAGTTGCTCGCCGAGTCCCGGCAGCCGCGCCGTTCGGCCGCGCGCCGTGACCAGCTGGGCACGCCGGAGGGCAAGCTCCAGCTGCTGCGTGACGAGCTGAAGAACCGCGAAGCGCAGGTGGCGCGCATCTCCGAGATCTGGAGCGTCCGCGAGCGCGAGCTGCTCTCGGTCGAAGACCGGCTCCACGACAAGGACGTGGAGGTCCAGGGGCTCAAGGATCAGATCGACGACTGGATCCGTCGCTTCAACGGCCTGCAGCAGGAGGCCGCGCGCAAGGAGCGCGAGCACGGGGCGGCGCTGGAGGAGATGTACCTCCAGAAGGCGTTCGGCGAGAAGGAGCTCATCGAGGAGGTCTCGAAGTTCTCCAAGGAGATCCACCTCCTCAAGAAGGAGCTCGCCAACCGGGACGAAGAGTTGGCCCGCCGCGGCGTGGAGCTCGAGCAGTCCCGGGGCGACTTCCAGAAGCTGGAGAAGGAGTACGGCGTCGCCACGCTGGAGTTCGAGGTCAAGGAGAAGACCCTCCACGAGTCCCTGCAGGCGCGCGACGCGCGCATCGCGGAGCTGGACGGGGATCTGAACACGACCCGCGACGAGCTGCTGGCCACGCAGGAGGACCGCGCCGCGCAGGTCGCGAAGTGGGAGGCGGACTTCGCGCAGAAGGTGTCGGAGCTCGACGCGGCGAAGGCGGAGCGCGCGTCCACCGTCCGGGAGCTGGAGGGCAAGCTCACCGCGCAGACCGAACGCGGCGATCAGGCGGAAGAGGAGATCGCGCGGCTGCAGAAGGAGCGGCAGGACTACGAGGCCAAGGTCGCGCAGGAGACCCTGGAGCTCGAGGCCACCCTGGAGACCACCCGCCAGGAGCGCGAGGCCCTGCGCATCGAGCGGGACGGCGTCATCCAGACGATGACCGAGCGGCTCGCGGACCGGGATCAGAAGATCGTCGGGCTGGAGGGGGAGCTGCAGGAGGCGGTCGAGAAGTCGGAGCGGACCGAGGCCGAGCTCAACGGGCAGATCGCCCAGAACATGGAGCGCATCGGCGACCTCGAAGGCGAGCTCGAGGCCGCGCGCGCCGCGGCCCAGGACCGCGAAGAGGAGCTCTCCGGGGAGCTGGCCGCGCTCAAGGACGCGAAGGACCAGCTCGAGTACGACCTCACCGGGCGGCTGTCCCAGGCGGACGCGGCCATCAGCAAGCTGCACGACGAGGTCTCCGACCACAAGGCGACCATCGCCGCGCGGGACGAGCGGATCTCCGGCCTCGAAGGGGACGTCTCCGAGCGCGACGGCCGCATCGCCGAGCTCTGCGGCGAGCTGGACGCCACCTCGAAGACCCTGGCCCAAACGCAGACGGTGCTGGGCCAGACCGAAAACACGCTCGCCCAGACCCAGGCGACGCTGGAGGCCACGCAGGGGGAGCTCGCGTTCACGCAGGGCACCCTCACCGAGACGCAAGGGACGCTGGGGCAGACGCAGCGCGCGCTCGAAGAGACGCAAGGGCGGCTGTCGGACACCGAAGGGCAGCTCGCGCAGACGCGCGGGGAGCTCGAGGCCACCGGCGAGGAGCTGCAGAAGACGCAGGTGGAGCTGTCGCGGACGGTGGGCCAGCGGGACACGCTGGACACCGAGCTCAACAAGACCCGGGTGGTGCTCGAGGACACCCGCGCGGAGCTGCAGCGCACGGTGCAGGCCAGGACCGAACGCGAAGCAGAGCTGCGGACGGCGCACGGGGAGCTCTCCCGCCTGCAGGACGCGCTGCAGAAGACCGAAGCCGAAATGGGCGCGCTCGAAGAGGCGCTCTCCGGCCAGATTGGCCAGCTGCGCGCGGACCTCTCGGAGGCGCAGGGCAACTACGAGGCCGAACGCGGCGCCCACGAGCGGCTGCAGCAGGAAACCTCCGCGAGCATCGAGGCGCTCACCACCGAGCGGGATGAACTTCGCGGGAAGCTCGAGTCCACCAGCGTGGATCTGGCGGCCACGCGCGCCAACCTCGACGACGAGCGCAGCGGCCGCGCACACGAGAACCAGGCGGCCTCCCAGGTCCGCGCCGGGCTCGAGGCGCAGGTGGCGCAGCTCTCAGGGGAGCTGGACGCGGCGAAGGACCACGGCCTGGACCTGGGCGAGCAGCTCGCGCACGTGAAGCACGAACTCGGCCAGCGGGTGGCGGAGGTCACGCAGCTCACCGCGCAGGTGGCGCACGGCGAGGACGCCAGGGCCCACCTCGAGGAGCGCATCCAGACGCTCAGCGAAGAGGCCCAGCGGCGCGAGGAGGTCCTGCACAACGATCTCGCCCAGCTCTCGCGGGAGAAGACGGAGCTGGAGCGGAAGCTCCAGGCGTCGCAGCAGGACCGGCAGAGGGCGCAGGAGCAGCTGCAGCGCGAGGCCCACGCGCGGCAGGAGCAGGTCAAGCAGCTCGACCAGCGGTTCAAGGCGCAGGCGCAGGAGGCCCAGAAGAAGCTCGAGGACGCGGGCGCGCAGCTTCGCGCCATGCACGAGGCGCTCGAGTCCACCCGCACGGAGCTGGCAGAGCGCGTGGGTGAACTGGAGAAGACGCAGCAGGCGCGCGCCCACGCGCTGCACGAGCGCGACCAGGTGCGCGCGCAGTCGGGGCAGCAGCTCCAGCAGCTGCAGGCGCGGGAGAAGGAGCTGCACAGCCAGCTCTCCCACGAGAAGGCGGAGACCAAGCGCGCCCTGGACGAAGCCGCGGGCAAGCTCGCGCGGGTGGAGGCGCGGCTGTCGCAGGTGACCTCCGAGTCGCAGGCGCGCATTGGCGAGCAGGATCAGAAGCTCAAGGAGCTGCAGGCCCAGCTCACCGCCCGCGCGCGGAAGGTGCAGGAGATGGAGCTGGCGGTGGAGAACTCCCACGCCGCGAAGGTGCGCGCGGAGAAGGAGCTGACCGCGCGGGCCCAGGCCGCCGAAGGGAAGGCGCAGGAGGCGCTGCAGAAGCTTCAGGCCGCGCTGCGCGAGCGGAAGGAGGTCGAAGCCCGGCTGCACAAGGACCACGAGGATCTCGCCGCGCGGCACAAGGCGGAGCTCGAGCGGCGTGATGGGCTCAAGGCGCAGGAGGTCTCGAGGCTGCAGCAGGCGCTGCAGGAGAAGTCCAAGCAGCTCAAGGTCGTGGAGCTGGA
>CAZQVZ010000209.1:0-10168 GCA_964596895.1 uncultured Myxococcaceae bacterium | reverse complement strand
GCGTGCGGAGCTCTGCCTCGCGTTCGCCCACCGCCGCCTGTGCCGCGTCGAGCTGCGCCTGGAGCGCCGCCTCGCGCTCGGACGCTTCGGCCTGCGCCGCTTCGAGCTGGGTCCGGAGTACTGCCTCGCGCTCGCCCACCGCTGCCTGCGCCGCCTCGAGCTGGGCCCGGAGCGCCGCCTCACGTTCAGAAGCGGAAGCCTGCGCCCCGTCGAGCTGGGTCCGGAGCGCTGTCTCGCGTTCGGCGACGGCAGCCTGCGCCGCGTCGAGCTGGGCCTGAAGCGCCGCCGCCCGCTCCTGCGCTGACACCTGCACCTGCGCCGCCTGCGCTGCGACCGAAGCGAGCTGCGCGTCCTTGTCCTCGAGCGCCGCCTGCAGGGCCGCCCCCGTCGCCTGGGCCTGCGCGAGCTGGGTCTGAAGCTCCGCCTGCAGCGCAGCGTGGCGCTCTGCCTGCGCAGCGGTCTCGTCCGTCGCCGCCTCCAGGACCTGCGCGTGGGCCCGCTCCTTCTCCTCCAGCTTCCCGCGGAGCGACGACACCTGCTGCGACACGGACGACTGCGCTTCGGCCAGCGCGCTCGCGGACGCCTCGGCGCTCGCTTCGAGTTCTTCGACTTGCGCCCGGAGCGCGGCCTCGATCTGCTGCGAAGCGCCGAGCGCCGCCTGTGCCTCTTCGAGCTCGGCCTCGCGTTGCGTCAGCGCCTGCTGAAGGCCCGCGAGCTGGGCCTTCTCGGCCGCGAGCTGCTCACGGAGCGTGCCCTCTCTCCACTCCCCCTCGGCGACTTGCGCCTTGAGCGCGGCAAGCTCCTCCAGGAGCGTCCGCTCACGTTCGGCCGCGTCTACCTGCGCAGCGTCCGCGTCCGCGAGCGCCTTCTCCACCGTGGCGCCCAGCTCCTGCCGCAGCGCTGCGATCTGGCCTTCCGCCGCGCCGTGCGCCGCAGCCAGCTCTCCGCGCAGGGCCGCCTCGCGCGCCTCGCCTTCGGCCACTGCCTGGGCCAGGTGCTCCTTCGCCCGCGCGAGCTCTTCCTTCGACGCCGTCAGCGCGTCCGCATCTGCCCGGGCCTCGTCTCTCGCCGCCTCCGCGCGCGCCACCTCCGCGCGGAAGACATCGAGGCTCCGCCCGAGCTCCCCGAGCCCCTCCTCCTTCTGCGCGAGGGCGGCCAGAAGGCCCGCCCGCTCCGCCTCGAACGCGGCGGCCGCGGCCTCGCGCGCCTGCATCAGGTCACGGGTGGACGCCTCCAGATCCCCGACCCGCGCCAGCAGCGTCTCGCGGTCATCCCCGAGCTCACGCGCGCGGGCCTCGAGCTCCCGCGCCTGCTCCTCCGCGCTTGCCTGGGCAGCCGCGAGCCGCTCCTCCAATGACGCCGCGAGCGCCTTTGCCTCGGACTCGGAGCGGGCGAGCACCGCTCCCTCCGCCTCGAGCCGGGCCCCTGCCGCCTGCGCGCCCGCGAGCTCGGTCTGCAGCGAGAGCACCTGCGCCTCGAGCGCGCCCACCGCGTCCCGGGTCCGCGCCTGGGCCCTCTCGGCAGAAGCGCGTTCGGAGTCCACCTCCGCGCGGAGGGCTTCGGCCGAACGCAGCGCGGAGATCCGCTCCGCCTCCTTGAGCTGTGCCGCCTCCTGCGCTGCCTCCACCGCGGCCTGCGAGCGCAGAAGCTCCACCCGAAGCGCCTCGAGCGCCTCCTGGGCCTGGGCCTTCTGCGAGGCGAGCGCCAGCTCGCGGTCCTTCGCGCGCGCGAGCTCCGACTCCAGCGCCTCCACCCGCCCGCGCTCACCGTCCGCGCCCCGCCGCGCCCGGTCCGCGTCCAGCCGGACGGAGGCCGCTTCGTCGATGGCCCGCTGCAGCTCTGCCGAGAGCGCGTCCGCCCGGGCCCGGGCTTCATCCAGGCCTGCGGCCACCTCCTCACGCCGCGCCCGCTCCCGCCGCACCTCCTCCTGCGCCGAGAGCGCTGCGGCCTGCGCATCCGCGCGCGCGGCCTCGGCCTTCTCCACCCGGGACTTCGCTTCGGCCTCGCGCCGCTCCGCGTCCAGCGCACGCTCACGGAGCGCGGCCAATTCGCCTTCGAGCCTGCGCAGCCGCAGGGTCTGCTCGTCCCGCCGCTGCTGCTCTTCGCGCGCGCCGCTCTGCGCCTCCAGGCGGGCGCCGAGCCGCGCCGCTTCGTCCCGGGCCTCCTCCAAAGACGCGCGCAGCCCCGTGAGCTGTGCCGTCTGCGCCTCGACCTCCGCGCGGGCCCGCTCGTGCGCCTCGCGCGCCTTGCGCGCCCGGTCCTCCCAGTCCCGCGTCCGCGCCCGCGCCTCGTCCAGCTTGCCGCTGGTGAAGGCGAGCGGCTCCGGCGGCAGCTGCACCCATGCGGGCGAAGGCGCGCGCAGGGCCTCGGCGCTGGCGAACACGACCCACCACGCGGCCTCCGGCGCCCCGCTCAGCGTGCCGTCTACCTGCAGGTCCTCCGCGTGGTCGAACGCGAGCTGGTACCCGAGGACCGGGCTCTGCGTGGCGACGGCTATCTGGGGGAAGTACGGCGAGAGCGCGTCGAGCAGCTGCCCGTAGGTGGGCGGGGCCTCCCCGTCCTCCGGCTCCATCACCTGGGAGAGCGCGAGCCCGGCGGGGTTCCGCAGTGCGCCCACCAGCGCGCCGCCCTTCGCGACGCAGCGCGCAAGCTCCTTGAAGAGCGCCGGCGCGCGCACGTACGGCGCGAGGTCCGCGACCAGCACCAGGTCGAACCCGCCCGGTTCGAGATCCGAGAGGTCCGCGGTGCGGAAGCGCAAATCGGCGGTGGCGCCGAGCTTCGCCTGCGCCGCCTCCACCGCGGCCACGTCGTCGTCACACGCGACCACCGCGCGGGCGCCGCGGTGCAGGAGGAAGCGCGCAGATTCGCCACCCGTCGAGGCCACGGCGCCCACCTCCAGCACCCGCCGGCGGACGAAGAGACCTTCAACGAAGATGTAGCGGGGGAAGAGTTCGCTCTGCCCCAGGCGTCGGAAAGCGGCGGACATGGCCGGAGATGCGGGAGTATAGCCTCCAAGTGCCGCGCCCCAATGAAAGCTGCCCCAGCGGGCAGGGAAGCAATCGCCAGGCGGCGGGGACGTAACCGGAGGATGGCAATGCAACCGACTGCTCGCACCACGGGAGGGAAGCTGGTCTCGGGGCTGGTGCGCTTTCTGATGACCCTGGTGGTCATCGCGCTTTTGGGCCTGGTGGGGTACCTGGCTGCCGAGCGCAACGCGCGGACGTTCAGCTTCCTGGCCGACGAAGGCCAGCTCGTGGTGATGAAGGGGCGGATGCTCCCTCTGGGCGAAGAGCCCTGGCAGCCGCAGGACGCGGTGCAGGCCGAGGCCTACGCGCCCATCCCGCTCGAAGGACACACGCCCTCCCAGACCTTCCTCGAGCGCGACTTTCAGGACCGCGACGAACTGGACCGCGCGCTCTTTGGCCTGCTCGAGCAGCTCGCGCGGCCGCGCATCACCTCGGATGACCCCAGGCAGCAGGAGCGCGGCGTCTACTATCTGCGCCGGGCGGCGCTCTTGACCGGCCTCACCGGCTCACAGCGCGAGACGCTGACGCAGATGCAGGCCGAAGTGGCCTGGTACCAGGCGCGGCTGAAGCTGGAGCAGGCGCGGCAGCTCGTGGAGGACGCCATGGACCAGCTCGAGCTCGCCACGCGGTCGCGGGATGCGAATGCGGGACGCGCGCGGCAGATGGCGCAAGGGCTCACGGGCCCCGTCCGCCAGTTCGACCAGGCGCTGAAGTCCGTCCTGGGTGGCTCCGGCGCGCAGACGGTGCCTCCGCCGGCGCGGCTCGATGCTGAGCAGCCCCCCAGGAGCGACACGCGGGAGGCCCCAGCCTCACCCGACCAGACGCCGCGGCCGGACACAGCGCCAGAGGAGGCCCCGCCTGCACCGAAGGCCGAAAGCGGAGTGGAGCCGCCCGCGCTCGTCGCGCCTTTGCAGGCGCCGTCCCTGAAACAGCCGGCGGGCGACGCGGGAATGGCGCAGTAGGGTCCGCCGCCGTATGCCGTCTGCGCGCGCCGCGGTGCGCTTCGTCACCCGAAACGCGCCCTTGCTCGTCGCCGCGGCGCTGGGCGTGGCCTGGTTCGCCCTCCTCGCGGGCCCGCAGGCGCTGAACCCGCTCAACACCGGCTGGGTGATGACCGGCGAGGACTGGACGGGCCACGCCTTCGGCTGGTGGTTCTTCCGCAACGAGCCCTGGGCCCTCCCGCTCGGCCGCATCGACGGGCTGCTCTTCCCGCTGGGGACCACCGTCGGATTCACAGACGCCATCCCGTGGGTGGCGGTGCTGCTCAAGCCGCTGTCGCCCCTCTTACCCGACCGCTTCCACTACATCGGCCTGTGGCTGGGCTTCTGCTTCGCGGCCAATGGCGCCTCCGGCGCGTGGGTGGCCCGGCGGCTCGGCGGCGGGGTGTTGGCGCAGGTCGGCACCGGCGCCCTGTTGGCGACGACGCCCATCTTCCTCAACCGCATGGGACACGAGGCCCTGTGCGCGCACTTCATCCTCGTGCTCCTGGTGGGGCTGCACCTCTCGCCGCCGCGGCCGTGGCCCTCCAACCGGCGGGACGGGCTCCTCGCGCTGGGCCTCGTGGTGCTCGCAGGCGGCATCCACCCCTACCTCGCGGCGATGGCGCTGCCCCTGGCCATGGCCCTGCCCGTGCAGCGGGCGTTGGTGGATCGCACAGCGCCGCCCCTCACCGCGCTCGTGTGGCCCGCAGCGATGATCGCCGCGCTCGCGCTCACCTTCCTCGTCTTCGGGTTCTTCACCGGCGAAGGAGATCTGGGCGCCCACGGCTTCGGGTTCTTCGACTCGGACCTGTTCGCGCTCTTCAACCCACGCAACTTCTCGCGCCTCCTCCCCGCGCTCCCTTCGCCGAGGGGCCACTACGAGGGCTACGGCTATCTGGGCGCCGGAACCTTCGGGATCTGCGCGGTGGCGCTCGTGCTCTGGGCCGCAGGCTTCCGGCGCCTGCGCCGGGTGAGGTGGCTTCGCTACCTGCCGCTGACCGTCGTCACCCTGGGCGCGCTGGTGTTCGCGCTCGGTCCGGAGGTGAAGGCGGGCACCACGGTGCTCTTTCGCGCCGGTGACCTCTATGAGCCCCTGGGCTTTCTCACCGGCCCCTTCCGCTCCTCCGGCCGCTTCATCTGGGTGCTCCACTACGCCGTCGGCCTGGCGGCGGTGGCGGCGCTGCTCCGCGGCGCGGGAAGGTTCACCCGGCTCGCGGGGGTGGTGCTCGTCGCCGCCGCCGCGCTGCAGGCCTTTGACACCAGCTACGACAAGCGCGGCCTCTTTCACCGGAAACCGGTAGACGCGGGGCTGCGCAGCGACATCTGGCGCACCTTCGGCGCCGAGTACCGGCACCTGGTGCTGGTGCCGCCGCAGATCGCCTGGACCGGCGCGCCCTGCGAGGGGGAGATCCCCGGCCACGCGCGCTACCCGCTCGCGTACCTCGCTTACGAACAGCGGATGACCTTCAACAGCGGCAGCGTCGCCCGGCTGTCCACGAAGGCGGCGCACGCGCAGTGCGCGCAGGTCAAGGCCCAGACCGCGCGCGGGGAGTTGGAGCCGCATTCTGTCTACGTGGCCCGGGGCCCTTCCGGCCATGCGATGCGCAGGGGCGGCGCGGTGTGCGGCCGGGTGGACGGCTACGACGTCTGCGTGGCACCTGCGCGCAGCACCGCGCTGTCGCGCAGGCTCAGCGGCGATCCCGCTGCAGCTCCGCCAGCGCGGCCCTGAGGTACTCGCGCATGCTGCGGCCCGGGCGCTGCTTCATCATCCGCTCGAGGTGGCGCTCGAGGGCGTCATAGGCCGGCCCCAGCGGCAGCCCGGTGCGGTGCAGGTACGCCTCGCGCAGCCGCTTCACCTCACCCCTGCCGGACCACACCCGGTACGCCCACAGCGCGAAGAGCGCGACGAGCAGCAGCACGAAGCCGATGAAGACGGAGCGCCCCATGGCTTCAGCGGACCCGGACCGTGTTCCTGCCGGAAGACTTCGCGTCGTACAGGGCGTCATCCGCGCGCTTGAGGAGCCCTTCGTCGGTGTCCTCAGGCCCCTTCAGCGCGCTCACGCCCAAAGACACCGTCACCGACAGGGGGCCTGTGTGCCAGCCGAAGGGCCCGTCCGCCACCGCCGCCCGGACGCGTTCGGCCAGGTCCTTCGCGCCGTCCATTTCGGTGCGGGGGAGGATGAGCAGGAACTCCTCGCCGCCGAACCGCACGAGCCCGTCCACCCCGCGCACCGTCTGCCCCACCCGCCGCACCAGCTCCTTGAGCACGAAGTCGCCTGCGGGGTGCCCATGCGAGTCGTTGAGCTTCTTGAAGTGGTCCACGTCGAAGAGGAGCACGCACAGCGGGTCCCCGAAGCGGCGGCAGCGGTCCACTTCATCCGGGAGGCGCTGGTAGAGGTACTGGCGGTTGTAGGCCTTGGTCAGAGAGTCGGTGATGGACAGGCGGTAGAGCCGCGCGTTCTCGATGTCCTTCACGATGGAGGTGCCCAGGTACATCAGCAGCTCTTCGTGGTCCTCGAGGAAGGCGTTGGGGCGCTGCGAGGTGACGGTCATCACGCCGATGACGCCTTCGCGCGTGGAGAGCGGCACCGCCAGGAGCGAGCGGATCTGCAGCGCCTGACCGGGCACCGCCACGAAGCGCGCGTCCGCCGCCGCGTCCGGGACCCGCGCCGCCTGCCCGTGCTGGGCCACCCAGCCGGCGAGCCCTTCGCCCACCCGGAAGTGGTTGCCGTCCTCCTCCTGGTCGGACAGGCCGCTGGCCGCCTTGCAGAGGAGCTCTTCGCGCCCTTCGTCGAGCAGCATGATGCTGCAGCTGTCCGCGCCCACCAGGCCCACCGAAGCATCGGAGACCGCGCGCAGCAGCGTCTGCAGCCCGACGCCTTCGTTGACCAGCTTGGTGAGGTGGAAGAGGACGCCGAGGATCCGCTTGTAGCTGCCCCTGGAGACCTCCGGCGTCATCACCCCTCCCCTACGTCCCCTTCATCTGGCCGATGAACGGGAGGTTCCGGTACTTCTCCGCGTAGTCGAGCCCGTAGCCCACCACGAACCGGTCCTCGATGACGAATCCCTTGTAGTGCAGCTCCAGCTTCGCCTTCGCGCGCGCGGGCTTCTCCAGGAGCGTCACCAGGCGGATGGACGCGGGGTGGCGGGCCTGCAGGTTCTCCAGCAGGAACTTCATGGTGAGCCCGGTATCGACGATGTCCTCGACGATGAGCACGTGCTTGTCCGCCAAAGGCCGGGACACGTCCGTGGTGATGCGGACCTCCCCGGTGGACTCGGTGCCGCCCTGGTAGGAGGAGACGCCCATGAACTCCATCTGCAAGGGCAGGTCGATGGCGCGGGCGAGGTCGGTGGCGAAGAAGACCGAACCCTTGAGGATGCCGAGCAGGATGAGGTCCTTGCCCTGGTAGTCCCTGGTGATCTGCGCACCCAGCTCGCGCACGCGCGCCTGCAGGGTGTCCTCGTCGATCATCACGTCGACTGTGTCGCTGTAGAAGGCCAAGCGCTTCATCCCCGATCTAGACGTAGGCGTTGTTCATGATCTCCCCGAAGCCGCCGCCGCCGGGGACGATGTACTGCTTTTCGGACAGGCCCTTCTCCCGGTCCCAGTGGGTGCCGGGGAGCGTGTCGAAGACCTCCTGGGGGGACAGCCCGCGGTCCAGCCGCAGGGCGTAGATCTCCACGTCCGGGTGGTCGGTGGTCATCCGCTTGAGGTACTCCGGCGTGACGATCAGGTTGAGCGCGATGATCTTCCGCGCCGTGCCCGGGACCTTCTCCTTGTAGAGCTTGATGGCCGTGGACAACGACCCGCCGGTGGCGCCCATGGGGTCCGGGAAGAGAAGGAACGCGTGGTCCACGTCCCCGCCAATCTTTGCCCCGCCGATGGCCGAGCCCACCACCGACTCCGCCTCGTTGAGCATCCGGCTCATGATGATGTGGTCCTGCCGCACCAACTCCGGCGCCAACAGGTTGTTGAGCAGGTCGTAGGCCACCTGGGACGGCAAGGTGCCCGCCCGGGCGATGTTCACGGTCACCGCGCGGACCTGCGGGTCGATGATCTCCCCCTGGTAGATGCCGCTGGGGGTGTGGTCGATCATCCTCGTGGGAATGGCCGCGTCCTTGCGCGGAAACTCCTGGTTGATGACCAGCTTCACCAGGTCCGCGTACAGGTTCGCCACCAGGGTGTTGATCTGCGGCTGCAGGGTCCCCTTCGCGCACAACGTGGCCAGTTGCGACAGCAGGTACGGGTTTCCCACCAGGTGGACCCGGTCCCCGTAGCGGTGCGGCAGTTCATTCAGGCGGAAGGGGATCTTCTCGTAGAAGGCGTCTCTCATTTGAACAGGTCCAGGGTCTGCGGCGGCGTGGCCTCGGTGGGCTCGGGGACGTGGCACTTGCGGCAGCGCGCTTCGTACGCGCCGGTGGCGCCCACCACCACCCGCTCCCCGCTGGAGATGATCCGCTGCGAGCGGTTGGCCGGGTTGCCGCACACCACACAGATGGCGTGCACCTTGGTGATGAACTCGGAGATGGCGAGCAGCTGCGGCATCGGCTCGAACGGGCGGCCCAGGTAGTCCTGATCCAGCCCGGCGCAGATCACCCGCAGGCCCCGGTTGGCGAGCGCTTCGCACACCGCCACCACCTCCGGCCCGAGAAACTGCACTTCGTCGATGCCCACCACCTTCGTTTCAGGGTCCAGGTGGTAAAAAATCTCCTCTGCCCGGTCGATGGGGGTGCTCACCAGGCGAAGCTGGGAGTGGCTCACCACCTGCGTTTCGTCGTAGCGATCATCCAGTCGGGGCTTGAACACCTGGGTGCGCATCTGGCCGTAGACGGCGCGCTTCACCCGGCGGATGAGCTCCTCGGTCTTGCCCGAGAACATCGACCCGCAGACCACCTCTATCCACCCGATATCTTTGGGGAATCCTTGCACGGTGGAGAGCCTGGGGCGCGCCCCCTCGGGGGACTCGAAAGAGGGGCGGGATACTCTTTCACACATCCGACAGAGTCAAGCTGCACGCGCCGCGTCCGGGGCCTGAAAATCGCCCTCCGCGGCGCTCTGGCGCGCCCTGCCGCGCACCGTGGCCGGCTTCTTGAAACCACCTCCCCCTGACGCGCCTGGGGTGATCACAAAGGGAGGTGGAGATGGCGGTGGGCGAGGTTGCGCAGGGTCTTCGGGCGCTCAAGCAGCGGGGGGTCTTCGAGCTGTCGGCCTCTCCCGTGCTGCTGCTCTTCTTGAACCTCGCGGACGCGCTCTTCACCAGCGTCTACCTCCACCTGAACGTGGCGCAGGAGGCGAACCCCCTGATGCGGATGGCGTGGGAGGCCTCGCCGCTCACCTTCATGGTGGTGAAGCTGGCGGTGGTCAGCGCCGGGCTGTTCGTGCTCTGCCTATACCGCGGCACGCGGCTGGCGGACCTCGCCCTCAAGCTCGCCGTGGGGGTCTACGCGGTGCTCCTCGCGTGGCACCTCGCGTTCCTCGCCCACGTGCTCAGCCGCTGAAGTCCGCGGCGACCAAGCCCGTTGGGCCTCCACCCGGAACAGGGGTTTTCTGGTTGCCCGGCCGGCCGCTTGCCTTGCGGGTCAGGAGTCACCCACACTGCTCCTTGCGGCGCCACGGTGGTGCCCGGGGGGCAGCATGGACATCACGGACGTCAAGGTCTTCCCTGTAGATGAGGACAAGCTCAAGGCCTACGTGACCATCACGCTGGACGACTGCTTCGTCGTCCGCGACCTGAAGGTCATCCAGGGGAGCCACGGGCTCTTCATTGCCATGCCTGCCAAGCGCAGAAAAGATGGCACCTATAAGGACATCGCCCACCCGCTGAACGCGGACACCCGGGACCGGATGGAGAAGGTGATCCTCGCCGAGTACGACCGGGCGATGAAGCGGGGCCCTTCGGCCTACGCCATCGACGAAAGCGCGGCTTAAGGCAGCCCTTCCCTTCCGGCGTTGACTGGTCTACTTCCCGCGCATGCCCGACGCGCCGAAGTTCAAGGTCTTCTCCGGCAACTCCAACACCGTGCTCGCGCAGAAGATCTGCGACTACCTCGGGCAGCCGTTGTGCCAGGCCGAGGTGGGCAGGTTCAGCGACGGTGAGATCAACGTCGAGATCGGCGAGAACGTGCGCGGCATCGACACGTTCATCGTCCAGTCCACCTGCC
>CAZQVZ010000208.1:0-10175 GCA_964596895.1 uncultured Myxococcaceae bacterium | reverse complement strand
GCGCCTCCCTTTCGACCGACCACGTGTGCCAGTTCCTCACCGCGACGTGCGAAGTTCCGCCGCCGGACTTCACCTGCTGCCTGGTCCGAAGCGCCTCCCAGGAGAAGTCGATGCTCGGGGTGAAGACGTCGATTCGGAAGTCACCAAACTGGCCCTGAAACATGCCCTCCTGGGGAGGCTCAGCCATGGACCGGCCGATACTCGTCACGAAGGCGTCGAAGGAGGATCCTGGAGCTCTCTGGAAGGGGATCCTCTGCCCTGAGGATCTCCTCTCGATCCGGCCGGCCCTCCAACTGGACCATCGCCGTCCGGCAGGCGATTTCGACGAGGCGTGCGCGTTCGGATGGGCTCAGGTGGGCAGCCTGCGCGTCATCCCGTGTTCGTCTCCTCATTGGAATATCGGCCTCCTTGAAAGCACGTTCAAGGCGGTCCGCTGCGGGCGCGCGTCGTAGCCCTGCGCCGCCCGGGTGGCTAACTTCGCCCCGTGCACTTCTTCCCCTACGACCCGCGCGGGATGCGGTTCGCCCTCTTCTTTTCTGCGGCGGTGTGCGCGGTGCTGGCGGCGTGGGCGCTGAGCACGGTGACCTCGGGGCTCTCGCCGGGCGCAACGGATTGGGCGCGGCTCGGGGTGGCGGTGGGCCTGGGGATGGCCTTCGCGGTGATGCTGCTCAAGCTGCGGCCGCGGAAGGGGTGGGGCGTGTCCTTCTCGCCGGAGGGCATCACCGTCTCGCGTCCGCTCTCCCGCGCCGCGCCGATGGAGATCCCCTGGGAGAACGTCGCCGAGGTCCGCCGTCAGGGGAAGAAGCGCGACAAGCTGGTGGTGGTGCTGCAGCCCGAGGGACGCGTCCTCCTCGGCCGGCACCTCTTCCCCACGAAGGTCCGCTACGAGGCCCTCGCCGAGGCGCTGGAGAAGCGGGCCCCCCAGCGGCGCCTGGACGCCTGAGCGCGGGCCCGGTGATAGAAGCGCGCTCGCATGCGCACCTCGCTTCCGCCCGTCGTCGCCCTCGCCCTCCTTGCGGGACTCCTCGCCGCCTCGCCCGCGCGCGCGGAAGAACCCGGAGCACCCCTCTTCGCCGCCTGCCGGGGCTGCTCCCTGCTCACCGGCAGTAGCGAAGGCGCGTCCTCGCTCCGCCTCGTCGATTCGACGCGTGACGTCGAACTGGGGCACCGCATCGACGACCTCAACGCGCAGATCCGCGGCATCAACACCAACTGGCCGTCCCGTTACATCGTCCTCGCCTATGCCGGCTACGTGCTCGCGCCCGGGGGCATCATTGGCGGCGGGGCGCTGCTCGCGTACGGGCTGCTCTTCAGCTCGCTGGACGTGGGCACCCGCACGCTGGGGGCCGCCTTCATCGCGGCGGGGGCGGTGGGCCTGGTGGTGGGGCTCGCCGCCGTGGGCGCGATCATCTTCGCCCTCATCCGCGGAACCGCGGTCGCCAACGAGGCGAAGGCCCGGCGCGACGACCTCATCCGGGAGCGGACGGAGCTCGAGCGCGAACTCGAACGCCTGCGCTCACGTACCCCGCAAAACCCCTCCACCGGGGGCGCCACCACGCTCATCCCCGTGCTCGCCTTCTAGCCCTCCGGGTGGGCGACTTTTCGGAGTGATTCCGGGGGATTGGATGTTAGAAAACGAGGCCCCTTCCGGGCCGCGCGCCCGCACCCTCCGGTGCTTCCGCGCCCCACCTTGAGAACCCATGCAGAACTCCCCTGATTCGAAGCCCGAGGCGAAGCCGACTGGCGACTACGGCGCCTCGTCCATCACCGTGCTCGAAGGTCTGGAGGCGGTGCGGAAGCGGCCCGGCATGTACATCGGCGACACCTTCGTCCGCGGCCTCCACCACCTCGTCTACGAGGTCGTGGACAACAGCGTGGACGAGGCCCTGGCCGGCGTGTGCACGGACGTCGTGGTCACCATCCACGTCGACAACTCGGTGAGCGTCCGGGACAACGGCCGTGGCATCCCCGTGGGTCCGCACCCCGCCATGCCCGGCTGGGACACGGTGGACGTGGTGATGACCAAGCTCCACGCCGGCGGCAAGTTCGAGAACAGCGCCTACAAGGTCTCCGGCGGCCTGCACGGCGTGGGCGTCTCCTGCGTCAACGCGCTCAGCGAGTGGCTGACGCTGGAGATCAGCCGCGACGGCAAGGTCTGGGAGCAGAAGTACGCGCGCGGCGTCCCGCAGCAGAAGGTCACCGCCATCGGCGACACGGACAAGCACGGGACGGTGGTCTGGTTCAAGCCGGACACCACCATCTTCGAGGTCACCGAGTACAACTTCGAGACGCTCTCGCAGCGCCTGCGCGAACTGGCCTTCCTCAACGCCGGCCTGCGCATCGTCATCAACGACGAGCGCACCGCCAAGTCGCACGAGTTCAAGTTCGACGGCGGGATCATGTCCTTCGTGGAGCACCTCAACAAGTCGAAGCAGGTGCTGCACGACAAGCCGCTGTTCTTCCGCGCCGACCGCGAGGGCAACGTCCAGGTCGAAGTCGCCATGCAGTGGAACGATGGCTACGACGAGCGGATCTTCACCTTCGCCAACAACATCAACACCCCCGAGGGCGGCACCCACCTCTCCGGCTTCCGCTCCGCGCTCACCCGCACGCTGAACGCCTACGCGGAGAAGAACCAGCTCTGGAAGGACCTCAAGGAGACGCCCACCGGCGAGGACGCGCGCGAGGGCCTGGCCGCGGTGGTGAGCGTGAAGCTGCCCAACCCGCAGTTCGAGGGGCAGACGAAGCAGAAGCTCGGCAACAGCGAGATCAAGGGCGCGGTGGAGGCGATGCTGAACGATCAGCTCTCCGCCTTCCTCGAGGAGAACCCGAGGGTGGCCCGCTCGGTGGTGGGGAAGATCGGCGACGCGTGCCGGGCCCGCATCGCGGCGCGGAAGGCGCGGGAGACGGTGCGGCGCAAGGGCGTGCTGGACGGCGCGTCGCTCCCCGGGAAGCTGGCGGACTGCCAGTCGCGAGACCCGGCGGAGAGCGAGCTCTACATCGTCGAGGGTGACTCCGCAGGCGGCTCGGCCAAGCAGGGCCGGGACCGGAAGAACCAGGCCATCCTCCCTCTGCGCGGGAAGATCCTGAACGTGGAGAAGGCCCGCTTCGAGAAGATGCTGACCTCGGCGGAGATCGTCACCCTCATCACCGCGCTGGGCACCGGCATTGGCAAGGAGGACTACCACCCGGAGAAGGTCCGCTATCACCGCATCATCCTGATGACGGACGCAGACGTGGACGGCAGCCACATCCGCACGCTGCTGCTCACCTTCTTCTACCGGCAGATGCCGGAGCTCCTGGCCAACGGGTTCCTCTACATCGCCCAGCCGCCGCTCTACAAAGTGACGCGGAACAAGAAGGATCAGTACCTCAAGAACGAAGAGGCGCTGGACCGGTACCTCCTCAACATCGCCGGGGACCGCGCCAGGGTGCGCACCCACCAGTCGGAGCTCGCAGGCGCGGAGCTGAAGGCGGTGCTGGAGCGGGTGACGGCGTACCAGCGGCGGCTGGAGAAGCTCGCGGTCCGCAAGGACGCGCGGGTGGTGGACGCGCTGGTGCAGGCCACCGACATCTCCCCGGAGATGCTCCCGGACATGGACCGGCTGCAGGAAGAGCTCTCGAAGATGGAGGAGTACCTGGAGGCGCGGTACCCGGACATCATCGACCAGCTCAAGGTCGTCCGCAGCGACGACACCGAGCACCACGCCAAGCGGCTCGTCTTCAAGAGCGAGGTCAACGGCTCGCCGCGCGAGACCGCCATCGACCACGCGTTCCTCACCGGCCCTGAGTACAAGGAGCTCGTCGCCATGCGCGAGGTCGTGCAGCGGCTCGGGCCGGCCCCCTACGTGGTGGAATTCGACGGCGGGGAGGTCCGCACCTTCAGCGTCCAGGAGATGCTCAAGGCCGTGCAGGACGACGCGCGCAAGGGGCTCGGCGTCCAGCGCTACAAGGGACTGGGCGAGATGAACCCGGAGCAGCTCTGGGAGACCACCATGGACCCCACGCGTCGCACGCTGCTGCAAGTGCGCGTGGAGGACGCGGTGGAGGCGGATGAGATCTTCTCGCTGCTGATGGGCGAGGCGGTGGAGCCGCGGCGCGAGTTCATCGAGAAGAACGCGCTCGAAGTGCAGAACCTCGACATCTGAGCCCGGCGAACGCGGCGGGTGCCCGAAGACCCCGAGGCCCCGCCGCACCCACCCGTGGGCCCCACTTTCCGGGCGGTTGCAACAGGCAGTCTGCTTGCACTCGCCCCGGCCCATGGATTTGAAAGACGCCCTGAGAGAGGCGCTCCCGCGCGAAGCGGAGCCCGCCTACCTGCTCGACCGGCGGGGGCACCTGGTCTTCGTGAACGACGCGTGGGACCGGGCTGCCCGCGCGGCCTTTGCGTCGCCCTCCGTGGGTGCCGAGCAGATGGTGGGCAGAAGCTGGCTCGACGGCATCAGCGGCCGCGCCCGCCGCTACTACGCGGCGCTCCTCGAGCGCGCGTTCGCGCTCGGGTCCCAGGAGCCGCCTCGGGCGCTGGTGCACCTCACGGAGGCCAACGACGCCCGCTTCGCGCGGGTGGTGGCGCACCGCTTCCTCCCGCTCCACAGCCCGCCCGACGATGAGCCCGGATGGGTGCTGGTGATGCACGCGCTGGTGTCGCAGACAGACCTGCAGGCGCGATACGAGCCTGTGGACCCGTGCGCCGGGCAGCTGGGCACAGCGGGCGCGGACCACCGGACGCAATGCACCTCCTGCCGCCGCACCCGAGCCGGCGACGGCGTGGCGGGCGGCGGCGTCTGGGCCATGGTCCCCGCGTGGATTGCACAGGTGCCAGAGGGCACCCGCTACGGCCTTTGCCGCGCGTGCCGCGAGCGCTACTTCATTCGCCCCGCGGAGGAGGCGGTGCTGGGCGCACGCGCGGCGCGGCTGCCAGAGTCCGCCCGGCTGTGGCTCTCCGCGAGGACGTCGTCGGAGTCACTGGCGTCCTGAGCGAGCTCCACCGTGAAGGCGCAGCCCCCGGCCCGGCCCCCTTTCGGGCCCGCGGGCCCCCCTTCACGAGCAGGCGGTCGAGCGCCTCCCCGGCATCCAGCAGGACGGGACTGTGCGCGCTCGAACGAAATGGGCCGTCGTTCAACGGGATTGTCGAACGAAGCGGCCGAAGGTGTAGGATGTACGCGCCTTTATGCCGCGATGGTTTCGGGAATAAGATGCCCGTTCACGGCAGCGGCGACACGATGTTGGGGCGTCGTCTAACGGCAGGACGTCAGACTTTGGCTCTGATTATCAAGGTTCGAATCCTTGCGCCCCAGCTCTCATCCTCGAGTGCGAGGGGGCGTACATGAGCACCCGGCTTCTTCAAGTCGTGGCAGTAGGCAATCCCCCCGCGAGCCTCCTGAAAGACCTCGAGGAGCCGCTTCGGGTGCAGCTCGGGGTCCAGGCGGTTGCGGGCAGGACGCAGCTTCAGACGCCGACGTACGCGTTCAACAAGGACCGGAGCCAGTACCACTCCAACGCCATCATGCGCAGGCTGGTGCCGCTGCTCGAGCCGGGTCAGCACTCGGCGCTGGGCGTCCTGGACGTGGACCTCTTCGTCCCGGACAGCCCCTTCGTCTTCGGCGAGGCGGACCGCGAGGCGCACATCGCCCTCGTCTCGGTCTTCCGGCTGCGCCAGGGCGCGGACGCAGAGGTCCTCAAGCGCAGGCTGCAGGTGGAGGGCACCCACCAGGTGGGACACCTGCTCGGGTTGTCCTACTGCGAGGACCCGCGCTGCGTGATGTTCCTCGCCCAGGCGCCGCAGGACGTGGACCGCAAGGGCCCGGCCCTGTGCAACGTCTGCCGCAACGAATTGGTCAAGCTCAACCGCTAGCCCGCTCGTCTCACCCCGTCCGCCGCCCCGCGCTGAATGCGCCGCGGGCCGTTGACGTCCGCCCCGCCGGATTCAAAGCTCGGCTCAACTGACGGGGCCGACAGGAGCGGGTTGTCCATGAAGCGCAACATGTGGCGGTTGGGGTTGGCTGCATTGGTCTCACTGGGGCTCGGCTGCGAGCTGCCGGAGGACGGCGGCGGCGGTGGCATCGGCGTGTCGAACTTCAGGCAGGGCTTCGTCTTCGTCCGCTCGGATGACCGGAACATCTACGCGTCGGACCGGTCCACCGGGTACACCGACGTGGGCCGGCTCACCTCCAACGGTGACAACAAGCACCCCGCGCTCTCGCCCAACGGAGCGCAGGTCGTCTTCGTCCACCAGGCGGCCAGCGGCTCCGAGTTGTTGGTGGTGCCCCTGTCCGGCGGCGAGCCCCGGGTGCTGCTCGCGCAGGACGCCACCACCGGCCGCTTCGCCCACCCCACCTTCTCTCCGGACGGGGAGCAGGTCGCCTTCACCTTCGAGCGCGGCGGCGGCTCGGTGCTCGCGGTCATCAACGCGGACGGCTCGGGCTTCCAGGCGCTCTCCTCCGGCGCGCTCTCCTACGCGTCCGCGTCCTGGTACCCGGACGGCCGGAGCGTGCTGGTGGCAGCGGGCAACCTGGGTTCGGGCTTCAGCCAGCTGGAGCGGGTGAACGTCACCACCGGCGCCTCGGAGAACCTGCTCAACGGGCTGGGCAACGAGGCGACGCGCATTCGCAACCGGGTGGTGCTCTCGAAGGATGGCAGCCGCGCCGCCTTCGACGGTGAGCTCTCCTCCGGAGTGACCCGCATCTTCGTGGTGAACCTGTCCACGCGCGCGGTGACCCAGGTGACCGACTACCCGGCGGACCCCAACGCCAACGACAGCTTCCCGTCGTGGACCTCCGCCTCCGAGCTCGCCTTCTCCTCCGACACCGGCGGGAACGATCAGGTCTACACGGTCTCCGCCACCGCGGTGAAGCAGGGAGGGTCCTTGCGGCTGCCCTCCGCCATCGAGCCCTGGTTCGGACCGAACTAGCGCCCCCCGGCCCGGCCCTGTGCTAGGTCAGCGCGCATGAAAGCGCTGCTGATGTCGCACTCTGGCCTTCGGTACCTGGTGCTCCTCGCCCTCGTGGCGCTGCTCGTGGCCTGCATCGTGGGCATCACGTCCAGGCAGCCCGCGGGCAAGGCGGTGCGCATCACCGGCGCCGCGTTCGTGGGGCTTCTGGACCTGCAGATCCTCCTCGGGCTCGGCGTCCTCGCCACCGGCGTCTGGTACTCCGCGCTCATTGGGCACATCGTGATGATGGTGCTCGCGGCCGGCGTGGCCCACGTGATGCTGGCGAAGAACCGCCGGCTCCCGGTGCCCGGCTACAAGCTGCCGCTCATCGGCGCCATCGCCGCGGTGGTGCTGGTGGTGGGCGGCATCTTCGCCATCCCCACCTGCAACCCGGTGGCGATGGGCTGCGGGATGATTGTCCGCGGCGTGATGAGCGGCGGGTAGTCAGCCTCCGCGCAGGTACCAGGTAGAGGAAGCGACCTGCCGGGTGGTTGCGGCACCTGAGCGGCCCCTTCAAGGGCGCCTGGTGCCGCAAGGTCCCGAAAGGTCCGCTGCGGCCGGACGGCACGGGAAAGGCGCTACTGGTAGCGCCCGCCGCGCAGGTAGCGGAAGTGGTGACGCGCGTTGCGCGGCGGCTTCACCAGCCAGTCCGTGAACCGGTCGAACGCCCTCCACATGGCCGCCGCGCCGCCGCCGCTGGTCGGGTCCTGGTACTTCTCCGGCTCGACGAACCGGCGCACGCCCTCCGCGCTGACGAAGGTGCTCCAGCAGGTCTCGCAGGCCCAGACGCGCACGGATTGGTTCTGCCAGCGCATGGGTGACATCAGCCCGTCGCACCCGGGGCAGGTGCACCGGCGCTCCAGCTCGGGCTCCGGGGCGGTGAGGCTCAACGGCGGCCGCCATCCCTTCGGCTGGTGGGCGAGAAACTGCGGCAGGCCGCCGCGCGGGAAGTAGAGCGCTTCGCAGCCTTCGCAGCGGTGGAACGCCTGGCCTGCGTGACGAACCGGCCGAAAGCGCTCGCTGCAAGCGAGGCAGCGGCCCGCGACGGCTGCGCTCTGCGGGCCGCTGGCAGAGGGGCTCGCCCGCGGTGAGGGCGCGGCGGCGAGAGGAACCTCCGGAGCCGGGGCGGGCTCCGGCAGGGCCGGAGCGACGGCGGAGAGGGCGGCCGGGGCAACCGACTTCCCCTCGTGCGGGGCGGGGCCCTCCTCGAGGGGGAGTGGAGGAGGGGTGGCGGCGAGCTCCGCGACGTCCTCGGGAACGTCCTCCACCGAGAGGATGTACGAGAGCAGGGTCCCGGGGATCCACGCCCCGCTGCAGCGGGTGCAGCCGGCGATCTGATGACCGCCTTCCTCGCGCGCGACCAGGCGGCCGCTCACGCACCGCGGACATGCGGCGCGGTGGGGCACCTGCTCTTCTCCGGTGGGCGGCAGGTAGCGCTGCTGAAGCGACCGGGTCGCATCCAGCGCGCGGGAGAGCATCCCCTGCAGCTCCCCCTTGTCGAACCACATGCCCAGGCAGCGCGGGCACTCGTCGAGCTCCAGCGGCCCGACCTCCAGTGTCAGCAGCAAGGTGGGACAGGTCGGACATTGCATGAGGGCGAGTCTACGCCGCGCCTCTGCTCACCCGAACGGATTCACCAGCGTCAGCTCGGGGAAGAGACCGAAGTCCCGGTCGCTCGCAGGCGAGGACGTGGGTGTCCACTGGGTCCACGCGTCACGACCCTCCATGGATTTCGTCGCGCAGGTCCTGCCAAGAGAGTGACTCGAGCGGGTTGCGGGCGCCTGGTGTGCCGACGCTCCGTGTCCAGGACCCGGCGAAGGCCCTCCTCCACGAGCGCGCGCAGGGGCCTTCCCGTGCGGCGAGCGTCTACTCAGCGTGCGGCTTGTCGGGCTGGGCGGTCGCCTCGGGCGCGGGGACGGGGACTGCCTCGGTCGAGCGGGCGTCCGGCACCTTCACCGTGGCCGGCCCGGAGGTCACCAGCGCGTCCGCGACGAGCTCCACCACGTCCATGACCTTCAGCTTCTCCTCGCGGCCGGTCTCGTTCACGCCGTCGCGGAGCATGGTCATGCAGAACGGGCAGGACACCGCGATGATGCCTGCGCCCTCGTTGCCCTTGTAGTCGCCCACCTGGCCGGGCTTCTTCTTGTCTGCCGCGTCCGGGAAGGGCACCGACGGGTGCTGCGCGTGCGCGAGCGTCAGCGCGGCTTCGTTCACGCGGTTCTGGTTGATGCGCTGGCCAATGTGCTCCTCCATCCACATCCGCCCGCCGCCGGCGCCGCAGCAGAAGCTCTCCCGCTTCGCCCGCTGCATCTCCACGACCTCGAGCCCGGGGATGGACTTCAGCGCTTCGCGGGGCGCGTCGTAGATGCCGTTGTGCCGGCCCTGGTAGCAGGGGTCATGGTAGGTGACCTGCTGCGGCTTCGCGGCGGCGTTCCCAGCGGCTGAGCCAGCGCCCGCGTCCGCACCGCCCTTGCCGAGCGCCTGCATGGCCTGCGAGACCTTGATGCGGCCTTCATTGAGCAGCGCGCTCACCAACTGCGAGTGGGTGATGACGTCGTAGTGCCCGCCGAAGTCCGGGTATTCGTTCTTGATGGTGTTGAAGCAGTGGGGGCACTGCGTGATGATCGCCTTCACGCCCATCGCGTTGAAGGTCTCGACGTTGGTCTTCGCCAGCGTCTGGTAGAGGTACTCGTTGCCGATGCGGCGGGCGCTGTCGCCGTTGCAGACCTCGTCGCTGCCGAGCGTGGCGAACTTCACGCCCGCCTCCCGGAGGATCTTCACCATCGCCTTGGAGACCTTCTTCAGCCGGTCGTCGTAGGAGCCGGCGCAGCCCACGTAGAAGAGGTATTCGTAGGGGCCGTTGCCGTCGTTCCAGTGGGGCAGGTCCAGGCCTTCCGCCCACTCGCTGCGGCGGTCCTGGCCGATGCCCCACGGGTTGCCCTGGCGCTCCATGCCCTCCAGCACGCGCTGCGCTTCGGGCGGGAAGTCCGCTTCGACCTGCACCTTGTAGCGGCGCATTTCGACGAGCCGGGGGATGTTCTCGATGAAGACCGGGCACGCCTGCTCACACCAGCCGCAGGTGGTGCAGGCCCAGATGGTCTCCGGCTGCAGCACGTTGGGGACCAGCGCGGGCTGCTCCCACTTCTCGCCGTCCTTCGTGCGGCCGTCGGTGACCTCGTCCTCGTGCTCCCACAGCCAGCGCTTGATGTCCTGGTTCACGCCCTTGTGCGTGAGCGGCTTGCCG
>CAZQVZ010000207.1:0-10184 GCA_964596895.1 uncultured Myxococcaceae bacterium | reverse complement strand
TGGCCCGCCGCGTGGTCACCCCGATGGAGAACTGCAACAGCTGCCACCTGAAGCTCGGCATGCACTCCAACGGCTCTCGCAACGACGTGAACAACTGCGTGCAGTGCCACACCGGTGACCTGACCAACCAGGGCCGCATCTCGCGGTTCGAGGGAAGCGAGATCATCCCCGAGTCGGTGGACCTGAAGGTGATGGCCCACAAGATCCACATGGGCAACAAGCTGACCCAGCCGTACACGCTGGGCGCCAACCCCGCACCGAACGCGGCCAACCCCGCCGGCGTCCTGCTCAAGTTCAGCGAGCACGCCATCCCCGGCTTCATGCAGGACTGCACCACCTGCCACGCGCCGGGGACGTTCAACCTGCCGCTGGGCGAGAACGTGCAGCCCACCCGCATGGAGGTCCGCACCTGCACCGAGGATCCCGCCGATGACACCAACGACTTCTGCGACCAGCCGGGCCCGGGTGAGACGGTGGCCTGGAAGGTGACCGAGCAGTGGCTGGTGCCGCCTGAGACCGCCGTCTGCACCTCGTGCCACGACGGGTTCTTCACCCAGGCGCACGCGTGGTCCAACGTGCAGACCCTGCCCACCGGCAAGGTGGTGGAGAGCTGCGCGACCTGCCACGGCCCGGGCTCCGCGTACGACACCGCGAAGTTCCACAAGCTGGCTCCGTAGTTCGCGGGGAACCTTCCCCGCACCGCAGCGCGGGCGCCGCACCTCCCGGCGGCGCCCGCGCGCACCTTGTCGAGAGGCACAGCAAGAAGGCTCGAGGTCCCCCGTCATGACCGTACCCGTGGCCGCCCGCATCCGAGACCGTCTCCAGCGTGGAGACAGCATCGATCTGCGAGGCCACGGCAAGGCAGGCGGGGGATTGGTGTTGGCGGTGCAGGCCTTCAGCGAGGCCCTCTGCGCCAACACCACCCTGGATGTGCAGGACTGGCCCCACTTCTCTTCGGCCCGCAAGGGCGCCAACGTCTGCGCCTACCTGCGCGTGGCGAAGGGGAAGGTGGAGAACGCCTCCCGCATCACCCACCCCGACATTGCCCTGCTGATGAACGAGGCGACCGCGCAGGACGTCGACTTTGCCGAAGGGACGCAGCACGGGCTGTACCTCATCAACACCACCGGGACGCCGCAGGACGCCGCGCGCCGCCACCGCCTGGGCGGCACCGTGGTCACGGTGGACGCAGACGCGCTCGGGCGGAGGTTCCTCGGGCGGCCCCTGGCCAACGTCTCGATGCTGGCGGCGCTGGTGCGCGCCACGGGCCTGGTGTCGGTGGACGAGGCGCGAGGGTCGTTGGAGCACCGGCTGGAGAAGCGGCGGGTGCCGCGCCGGCTCATCGACGCGAACCTGGATCTGTATGACGCCTCCTTGTGCCTCACCCACACGGCCGAGGTGCCGGACGGCGCAGACACCGCGCATCCGCTGAAGGCGCACCCCGGCTACGGCGAGCTGCCGGTGGGCGCGCAGTCGAAGCTGCGGACCAGCGTCACCCAACGCACCGCCAGCTACGGGCGGCCGGGGGTGGCCATCGTCTTCGGGGACGAAGGAGAGACGTGCAACGGGTGCTCGCTGTGCGTGGTGCAGTGCCCGGAGAACATCGTCGAGTTCGAAGCGGACCCCTCCCGCGGCGCCATCGTGCACGGGGCGAGGTTCGCCACCCACTGCAAGACCTGTCGGGAGTGCATCGCCGCCTGTCCATTGCACCTGTTCCACGAGGTGTCGGTGGTGGCGCCTCCCGAGCGGCGCCTGGAGGGCGCATGAACACCTCTGCCGGCGCGTACGGCGCGGCCTACCCTGACGCCGTGGACGTGGACGCGCTGCGGCGCGCGCACCAGCCGCTCTTCACCGAGCGGACGCAGGTGTCGGTGGATGGCAACACCGCGGCCGCCCTGCCGTTTCTGCAGTGGTGGCGCGCGCCCATCGTCGCGGGGTTCCCCATCACCCCCTCCACCAAATGGCTCGAGCACCTCGCCGCGGAGGTCGCCTCCGGCCGGTACGTGGCGGAGGTGAACGGCAGGAAGGTCCGCACCAAGCGGGTGAAGCTGCTCGAGGCGGAGCACGCGGTGGCGGACTACCTGGTGGGCGTGGCGGGCGCGGCGCGCGGGCTCATCACCGGGACCGCGACGTCGTCGGTGGGGCTGGACCACATGGCGGAGACGGTGCGCTCTCTGGGCGCGTCCGGCCTGGGCAACGTGGTCCTGGTGAACGTGTGCCGGGCCACCGCGAACTTCCCGCTCTGCATCGAGGGGGATCCGTCGGACCACTTCGCGCACAGAGACGCCGGCTTCATCCAGATGATGTGCCGCGGCCGGCAGCAGATCTACGACACGCTCTTGCAACTGCCTGCGGTGGGGATGCACCCCGAGGTCTTGACCCCGACGATGCCCGCGTACATCGGCATCAAGGACAGCCACCGCTCCGGGCGGCTGGACGTGGAGCCGGACGAGGCGGTGAACCAGTTCCTCGACGAGGCGCTCCTGCTGGGCGGCCCGCTGCCGCTGGCGGGCGGAACGCTGGGCGCGCCGCCGGGGCTTCTGGACGGCGACACCGCCATGGGCAACTGCGTCACCAGCGCGTACTTCCAGGGCTTCAAGGTGGGGCAGAAGCGCCGGATGCAGGCCGCCTTGGACGTCATCCCGCGCATCTCGGCGCTGTTCGAGGCGCACTTCGGCCGGCCGGGGATGTCGCTGTTCGAGCGGCACGGCATGGACGACGACCCCGAGGTGGCGCTGGTCTGCCTGGGGCCGGACGCGGGCACCGTCATCCAGATGCTGCCCCGGCTGCGGATGGAGTTGGGGGTGCGCGTGGGCGTGCTGGTCCTGCGGCTGGTCACCCCCTTCCCCTCGCAGGCGCTGGCGCGCGCGCTGTGTGGCGTGGGCGCGGTGGGGGTGGTGAACCACGCGTACCACCACGGGCGCGGGCACCTGACGCTGGACGTGACGGACGCGGTCTCGGAGGCGGGGCTGGACGTGCCGGTGGAGTCGTTCTTCTGCGGGCTGGGCGGCGCGGACGTGTCCCCGGACACCTGGGGGACGATGGCGCGGCTCACCGCCGAGGCCGCAGAGAAGGGCGCGCCGGCGCGGCGGTGGCACCTTCTGCACGACGGCCGCCACATCGGGGAGGACAGCTAGGTGACCGCCATGAGCCGCCCACTTCCGACCTTCAAGCAGCACGCCCTGCGCCCCAGCGCCTTCAAGGAGGGGCACAGCCTGTGCCCCGGGTGCGGCGAGGCGGTGACCTTCCACGCGCTCGGGCGCGCCACCGCCAACGGACGCAAGACGGTCTTGTGCCTGGGGACCTGCTGCGGCGAGGTCTCCACGCTGATGTTCCCGGACGTGGTCGCCTGGGGCCGCGGGGATGCCTCACCGGCCGACGTGAAGGACTCACTGGGCGTCATCCACAACGTCTTCGAGAGCGCGCCCACCGTGGCCGAAGGGGTGCGGGACACGGCGACGGCGCTGGAGGAGTTGGGCGCGTGGAGCGGCCCGCCGCCGAACGTGATGAGCATCTCCGGGGACGGCGGGGCGCTGTCCATTGGCCTGCGCACGCTGCTGCACACCCTCCACCGGCGGGCGCGGATCACCCTGGTCATCAACATCAACGAGGTCTTCGCCAACACCGGCTTTCAGTACAGCCCCACCTCGGTGCCGTTCGCGGACGCCTCCACGCTGCCGGGCGGTGGACCCGCCGAGCCGATGGACCACATCGGCCTCGTCATCGCCGCGGGGGCTTCGTTCGTGGCGCAGGTGTCCTGTGGCTTCGCGCCCCTGATGGCGGAGGTGATGGAGGAGGCGTTGAACACCGAAGGCGGCACGTCGGTGATCTTCGTGGTCTCGCCGTGCATCGCCGGGTGGAAGTTCGAAGAGGGGATGACCGCGGAGCTGGGGAGGCTGGCCAGCCAGACCGGGCTCTTCCCGTGCTTCCGCTACCGCGCGGCGACGGGCGGAGAGCTCAAGCACGTCGCGCAGGACAAGGCGAAGCGCCCGAAGGTGGAGGAGTACTTCGCGTACCAGCGGCGCTTCGACCATCTGGTGACGCGGGTGGACGGCAAGGCGCAGGTGCGGCCGGGGCGGGAGGCGGAGGTGGCGGTGGCGCAGGCGTACGCGGACAGGAATGTGGAGCGGCTATCGCGGTTCATCCAGAAGGTGGGCCCGTAGGCCGGGAGTCGCAAAATGAGAGACGAACAGGTGAAGTTGGATGGAGTCCGGCGGGAGCTGCTGCGGCAGCACGCCGAGCTGCGGACGATGATCGCCGGGCTGCGGCGGACGGCCAGCCGCGCGGAGCAGGGCGTGGCGCCGCTGGACGCGGTGCGCGCCTCGCTGGAGGAGCTGCGGCTGATGCTGGCGGTGCACCAGCGGCAGGAGGAGGAGGAGCTCGGGCCCCTGCTGCAGAGCGTGGACGCGTGGGGCCCCGAGCGGCTGATGGTGATGGAGCACGAGCACAAGTCGGAGCACTGGGCGCTCAACGGCGCGCTGGCGAAGGCGAAGTCCTCGCAGAACGTCTACGAGGTCTCGGCGGCGGTGACCCAGCTGTCGAGGCTCTTGCTGGCGCACATGCTCGAGGAGGAGAAGTACTTCCTCACCGCGAAGGTGCTGAACCTGGACCCCGTCCGGACGGACCTGTTCACCGGGTAGCGCCGTGGTCATGGCCCCGCCGAGGGGCACGCCATGGCAGAGCAGCTGAAGACCTTCTTCTCCCCCGCGGTGGTGCAGCGGCTGGGCGAGTCCTTGCACGCGGTGTGGCCGCAGTTCCCGCCGCGGCGAGAGGACCTGGCTGAGCCTGGACTTGCGCAGCACCGCGGGCGCGCCGCAGACGCTGGCGGTGGATCTGGTGGTGCACTTCATCAAGGTGAGCGGCACCGGCGCGAAGGTGTTCAAGCTCGGGCGGGTGGGCGTGCCGGGCGCGCGGGGAGGTGAACCTGGGGAAGCGGATCTCCGAGGCCCGGCCGGAATCAGGTGGAGGCGCTGGTGAACGGAGCGCGGCTGCCGCTGGGCGCGTCCGCCGTGGTCGGCTGAGCGAGAGGCGAGGGCTCGGTGGCGCTGCGGCGCCGGAGCTGAACCCAGAGCCACGTGGAGTAGGCGACGGCGATGACCATCACGGCGGTGGCGGTGGCGAGCTCTCGGCGTGGGTCCTCGGCGGTGACGCTGCCGCTGACGTTCAAGAGGATGTGGAAGAGGACGCAGGGCAGGATGCTGCCGGTCAGCTCGAACAGCAGCGCCAGGGCGACTCCGAGACCGATGGCGACGACAACCTGGAGGACCTGCTGCGGTCCGGTGTACCCGCCCAGCAGATTGGCGATGTGGCCGAGGCCGAAGGTGAGCCCGCTGACCAGCACCGCCCTGCCGACGCCGCTGCGCTCGCGGAGGGCGCGGTAGAGGAAGCCGCGGAAGAGGAGCTCCTCCAGGAACCCCACCCCGCCCATCAGGAGCACGACCAGCAGCACGTCGACGCTGGCGAGTTGCAGGTTCAAGCCCTTGAAGAGCTGGACTGTGGCCATGAGCCCCAGCGGGATGAACCAGAGGGTGGCGGGCCACCGGGAGGGGTAGACCCGTGTCACCCCATAGAACGCCCGCAGGCGGTGGTGGTGCAGGTAGAGCAGGGCCAGCGCCGAGAGCCCAAGCACCGCGGGTGCCGTCACCAGGTGCTCACGTCCGAGCGCGGAGGAGGCTCCGCCGCCCACGCCCATGGTGACGACGTAGAGGATGATCCAGACGACGGCGTGCCAGGTGGGGCTCTTCTGAAGGATGCGGTGCATGGGGGCCTCTGGCGGACACGGTAGACCTGCGGGGGCGGGCGAGCGCCCCCTTCGCGAAGCCGGCCGCCGCGCGCGATGACCTCCGCTACTGCCGCGCAGTTCCCCGGCCATGGGCGGGCGGAATCGGCTACACCGCCGTCGTCCGCGGCTGCACGCCCTCGCCGCCGCGCCGTCTCGGAGAACCAGGTCATGGAGTTCACGTCGCTCCCGCTCGCCCCGCCGCTGTTGCAAGTCGTCCGGGAGCTGGGCTTCACCGAGCTCACCCCCATCCAGGCGCAGAGCATCCCGGTCCTGCTCGAGGGCAAGGACCTCATCGGCCAGTCGCAGACGGGCAGCGGCAAGACCCTGGCCTTCACGCTGCCCATCCTGCAGAAGCTCGACACGCGCGAGCGCCGGCTGCAGGCGCTGGTCATCTGTCCCACGCGGGAGCTCGGCGCGCAGGTGGCGGCAGAGATGCGCAGGCTCGCGCGGCGGGTGCCGGGGGTGCATGTGCTCGAGCTCGCCGGTGGCCAGCCCGTCCGTCCGCAGCTGGCGGCGCTGGAGGGCGGCGCGCACATCGCGGTGGGGACGCCGGGGCGGCTGTTGGATCTCATCGAGCGGCGCGCGCTGGATGGTCGCCACCTGTCGACGGTGGTGCTCGACGAGGCAGACCGGATGCTGGACATGGGGTTCCACGAGGACGTGCAGAAGATCCTCGCCACCACGCCGGCCACGCGGCAGACGGTGCTGTTCTCGGCGACGTTCCCGCCGGACATCGAGGCCTTGAGCCGCGCGTTCCAGAAGAAGCCGGTGCGGGTGACGATTGAAGCTGCGCCCGAGTCCGCGCCCGACATCCGCCAGCGCGTCTACACCTGCGACGCAGAGGAGAAGCCCGCGGTGCTGCTGAAGCTGCTCCGGGAGCTTGGGCCCGAGTCGGCGATCGTCTTCTGCAACTTCAAGGCGACGGTGGCGGAGCTGGCGCAGTGGCTGCGGAGCAGCGGCGTGAGCTGCGCCGGGCTGCAGGGAGACCTGGAGCAGCGGGACCGCGACCGGGTGATGGCCACCTTCCGGAACCGGAGCACGCGGATCTTGATCGCCACCGACGTCGCCGCGCGGGGGATAGACGTGGAGGCGCTGGAGGCGGTCTTCAACTACGAGCTCCCGAAGCAGCCGGAGAGCTACGTCCACCGGATCGGCCGGACCGGCAGGGCGGGGCGGGAGGGCATCGCGGTGTCGCTCGCCACGCCTTTGGATGGAGACAAGCTGGAGGAGATCGAGGAGCTGACGGGGGTGAAGGTGGAGCGCGCCACGCTCTCACCGTCGCCCACGGGGAGGTCTGGGCAATCGCTCGAAGCGCCGATGGCGACCTTGTTCATCGACGCCGGCCGGAAGGACAAGATGCGGCCCGGCGACATCCTCGGCGCGCTCACCGGGGAGGCCGGCGGGCTGCGCGCCGAGGACGTGGGGAAGATCGAGGTGCACGACCACTTCGCGTACGTCGCCGTGGCGCGCAACGTGGCCAAGGTCGCGCTCGAACGGCTCCGCGCCGGGAAGATCAAGGGCCGCAAGCACCGGGTCGAGGCGGTGCGGGTGTAGTGAAGGCGCGCGCTCGCGGCGCCGGTACGCAGGGACCGGTTCAGCCGCGCGTCGCCCTCCGGGGAATCCTGGACCGCAGCTCCTGCCCGCGCCGGAACATGCGGAACGCCATGAACAGCAGCCCGAGCCCTATGCCGAACTGCATGGGGTTCGGGCCTGGGCCAGGGCCTCCGGCGGACAGCACCTGCTCGGCAAATCGGGCGAAGCCGAGGGCGCCGAACGCGCCGAAGATCACCGCCAGGACGTAGAAGAGTGACGCCTTCAAGGTGGCGCGGAGCGTAACCGGGGCCACTTTCACGCGCATGCGGATGTTCGCGGCACGGCGGCGTCCGCACTTCGGCGATGCCCCGGCGCGAGGGTCTTGTAGAACCCGCCCATGAACGAACGCGAGCTCCTGATGATCCCCGGACCTGTGGCCTTCGACCCGGAGGTGCTCCGCGCGCTGTCCGCGCCGGCGCGCAGCCACGTGAGCCCGGAGTTCATCGCGACCTTCCAGCGGGTGCTCGCAAGGCTCCGGGAGGTGAGCCTCGCGCCCTCCGCGCAGCCCTTCGTGGTCCCGGGCAGCGGGACTTTGGCCATGGAGATGGCGGTGGCGAACCTGGTGGAGGAGGGCGAGCGCGCGCTGGTCGTCTCCACCGGCTACTTCAGCGACCGGATGGCCACCATCCTCGAACGGCACGGCGCCAGGGTGACGAAGGTGACCGCAGAGGTGGGCGAGGCCCCGTCGGTGGACGCGGTGCGCGAGGCGCTCGCGAAGGACGACTTCAAGGTGATGACCCTCACCCACGTAGACACCTCCACCGGTGTCCGCGCTCCGGTGAAGGCGCTGCTCGAGGCGGTGAACGACAGGACGATGCTCTCCATCGTGGACGGCGTCTGCGCGACGGGCGGCGAGGCGTTCCGGCAGGAGGCGTGGGGCGCGGACGTGTACCTGACCGCGAGCCAGAAGGCGCTGGGCGTGCCGCCGGGGCTGGCGGTGCTGACGGTGAGCCCGCGCGCGCTGGAGCGGTGGCGCCGGCGCACGACCCCCGTGCGCTCCTTCTACGCGGACTTCGCCGAGTGGCTCCCCATTCACGAGGCCTACGCCGACGGGAAGCCCTCCTACTTCGCCACGCCGGCGGTGAACCTCATCGCCGCGCTGGACGTGAGCCTGCGGCAGATCCTCGACGAAGGGCTGGAGCAGCGCTTCGCCCGCCACGCGCGCATCGCCCGGGCCTTCCGCGCGGCGTGGGCGGCGCTGGGCCTGAAGCTGGTGCCGAAGTCGGAGGCCCTGGCCGCCAACACGCTGAGCGCGCTCTACCTGCCCGAAGGCGTGGACGCGACCTTGATGGGCCGCGTGCGCGAGGCGGGCGCGGTCATCGCCGGCGGGCTGCACCCGGACATCCGCGCCAGGTCCTTTCGGGTGGGCCACATGAACGCGGTCAACGCGTCCGACTGCCTCTCCACGGTGGGCGCGCTGGAGCGGGCGCTGCACGCGGGCGGGCACGAGCTGGAGCTGGGCGCAGGCGTCGCCGCGGCCCAGCGCAGCCTCGGCGGGCAGTAGGCTTCGCGGCGGTGACGAGACTTCTTCTCTTTGTGTGGGCGCTGTGCGGCGCCGGCTGCTCGGCGCACTACGTGAACGCCACGGCGCACGTGCGCGAGCTCGCGGACCGGGGCGACGAACGGGGTGCGCTGGCTGCCCTGGACGAGACCGCCGCCGCGAAGAAGCTGGACGAACTGCTCGTCGAGGCCGACCGGGGCGCGCTGCTCCACCGCGAAGGCGACTGGGCACAGAGCGCGAAGGTCCTCAACGGCGTGGCCCGGCTCGCGGACGCCCGGGAGGTGGTGACGCTGGGGGACGAGTTCTTCGGCCGCGCGCCGTGGCGCATGGGCACGCTGGAGCGGCAGGGCCTGCACGTCCTCAACACGCTCAACTACCTGATGCTCGGAGACACCGAGTCCGCGGCGGTGGAGGCGCGGCTGACGGATTCGTTGCACCTGCAGGCCCGGCTCGAAGAGGAGCTGAGGCAGGAGGTGGAGCGCAGCTTCTCCCTCGTCGCCTTCGACGACAGCGTGCGCGAGTACCTGGAGCGCCTGGTCATCGGCCGCTACCTCGCGGGGCTGGCGCACGAGTTGGATGGGAACCGCGACTCCGCCTTCATCGACTACTACGACGCGTGGCGGCTCTCGCGGTCCTCTCCGCCCGGCGCGCCCACGTCCGTGGAGCACCTGGGCCCGTGGCTCCTCACCCAGGCACGCGCGCTGCAGCGGCCGGAGTTGTCCACGCTGGAGGCGGCGTATCCGGACCTGCTCCCGGAGGAGATGGGCGGCACCGGGGAGGTGGTGGTGGTGGCGGAGGTGGGCCGCATCCCCGAGCGCTTCATCGCCGGTCCGCCGGGGCAGGGGTTCTGGACGGTCCGCGCGCGCGCGTGGCCCAGGTCACCGACGACGGTGGAGGTGGGCGAGGCGCGCGTCACCGCGGAGAGTGTGACGTCGCTCGAGAACCTGCTCCTTCGCCGCGGCGCGCTCGGTGCGTTGACCGACACGGAGCGCGTGCCTTCCCTGTGGGTGAACACGGCGCTCCTGGGCTCGTACCTCCTCCTGCCGCCGGTGGGCGCGGTGCTGCTCACCCGCCGCGCGGTGGAGGTCACCCTCCGCATGGCGCAGGGCTGGCTCACGCTCCCCGCAGAGTTCCGCGTCACCCGCGTGCGGCTTCCGGTGGGGACGCATGAGTTGGTCGTGCGCAGTGGAGAGTCAGAACAGCGCCGTTCCGTCACCGTCGACGCACGCAGGCCTTCCGTGGTCGTCGTGCAGTTCAATCCCGATGCGCGATGACGGCAGCGAGCTCCACGTCGCCATCTGCTGAGCC
>CAZQVZ010000206.1:0-10200 GCA_964596895.1 uncultured Myxococcaceae bacterium | reverse complement strand
GGTTGGTCTGGAAGGCGATCTCGTTGATGTCCTTGATGATCGCCGCGGTGCCCTCCGCCGAGCCGCGGATCTGATCCATGGCCTGGACCATCTTCTCCATGGCCGCGCCCCCATGGTCCGAGGCCTGCCGCGCGGTGGCGGCGAGGTCGTTGGCCTGGTGGGCGCTCTGGGCGTTCTGCTTCGTCATCGAGGACATCTCCTCGAGGCTGCTCGAGGTCTCCTCCAGGGAGCGCGCCTGCTCGGAGGCGCCTTGCGCCACGGACTGGCTGGTGGAGGCGATCTGCGAAGCGGCGGAGGCCACCTGGTCCGCCGCGGAAGCCACCTGGCTCATGCTCTCGTGCAGGTTCTCCACCGCGGAATTCAACGAGCCCTTCATCTTCGCGAACTCACCCTGGTACTCACCGCCCATCCGGGCCGTCAGATCCCGCGCCGCCACCCGCCCGAGGACGTGCACCGCCTCGGTCATGGGCGGGGCCATGGACTCCAGCATCCGGTTGATGCCGCGGATGAGCTCCGCGTAGGCGCCGGAGAACGCCGCTGCGTCACCGCGGACGGAGAGGTCCCCCTGCTGCGCACCGGCGATGAGCCGCTGCGTCTCCTTGACGAGGCCTTCGAGCGCCTCGTTGGTCTCCGCCAGACTCCTGCTCGCGGCGTCCTGGGGGGACCGGGGGGTGATCTTCACTGACAGATCCCCCTTGCCGATGGCGCTCGCCGCACCCGCCAACTCGCGGAGGTAGGCGATGGTGGCGCGGAAGGAGTCCGCCAGAATGCCGAGCTCGTCCTTCGACTCGTGGTCGATCCGCTGCTCCACGTCCCCCTGCGAGACGGCCACCGCGGCCTTGCGCAGCTTCTCCATGGGCCGGGTGATGGAGAGCAGCAGGTAGATGCCAAACCCGATGGCCCCCAGGATGGCCCACAGGCCAACGGCCGACATGAGCGTGGTGGCTTGCCGGTGCTTCTCCCGCGCCTCCACCAGCTTCCGCTGGCCGATGTCGCCAGACAAGGAGACCATGGTCTCCATCTGCTTCTTGAAGTCGATGACGATGGGCAGGGCCTCGTCCCGCCAGTAGCGGATGGCCTTGTCGTGGTCCTTCGCCTCCACCTCCCGCCACACCTGCGCCAACGCCGCTCGCCACCTGCGGTGCTCGTCACCGAGCGCCTTCCACACCGGGATCTCCTCTGGCTCCTGGGGGACCTTCTCGTAGTCCGTCCGTCCGCTCTCGAAGCGCCGCTCGGCCTCTTCGAAGCCCGCCCGGGCTCGCCGCAGCAGCTCGGCGTCGTTGGCGACCAGGCCGTGCATCACCCGCTGCGTCTGCCACTGCATGTTCGTGGAGGCCTCGCTCATCCGCTCCACCGCGATGAGCGCGGGAATCGTCTGGGTGCCCAGCTCCTCGACGGAGACGTTGATGGCGTCCGTGGAGTTGTAGCCGATGGTGCCCACGACGAAGTAGGCGATGACGCAGACCGCGATGAAGCCCAGCAGGCGGGCCTTGATGGTGAAAAGAGCGCTCATGGCGAATTCCAGTTCCGAAGGGTCAGGAGGCGAGTGAAGACAGGGCGGCCTGCTCCGAAGTGGAGAGCACCTTGTCGATGTCGAGGAGGAAGATGACCCGGCGTTCGGACTTGCCGACCCCGAGGATGAAGCTGACGTCGAAGGCGCCCGCGCCGAGGTTGGGCGGCGGCTCTATCTGATCTGCCTCCAGGTCCAGCACCTCCAACACCTCATCCACCAGGACGCCCATGGTCAGCTCGCCGTTGGGGCTCTGCAGCTGGACCACGATGATCACCGTCTGATCCGTGGGCTCGGTGGCGGCCATGCGGAACTTGAGCCGCAGGTCCACGACCGGGATGACCTTGCCGCGCAGGTTGATGACCCCGCGCACGTGCTCGCGCGTCGCCGGCACGCGGGTGATGTCCATCAGGCCGATCAGCTCGCGCACCTTGAGGATGGCGAGCCCGTACTCCTCACGGCCCAGCTTGAAGGTCATGAACTTTCCAGCCAGGGCCGCCTCGGGCGCACGGCCCGCCGCGGCCGCGACGGCGCTCTTCTCGGTTTCGATGCTCATGCGCGAATCTCCGGGGCGGGGGCCAGGCTGTGATGAATGGGCGTGTTCCCGGCCCCCCGGGTCGCGCTCTGGACCACCTGGTCCACGTTGAGAATCAGTCCGACCTTGCCGTCGGAGAGGATGGCGGCGCCGATGAACGCGTCCGTCCGGCCGATGCCTGCGCCAATGGGCTTGATCACCACCTGCTGCTGGGCGAGCACGTCGTCCACCATCAGGGCGATCCGCTTGCCCGCGCTCTCCACGATGACCAGCAGCGCCTGGGTGGGTTCCTGCTGGGCCTCGGGGATGTTGAACATCCTCCCCATCCTCCGCAGCGGCAGCAGGTCACCGCGCACGTCCACCACCTCGTCGATGTCCGCCAGGCTGTGGACCATCCCCTCCGCCGGCTGCAGCGACTCGACGATGGCCAGCGAAGGGACGATGAAGCGCTCCTCCCCGCAGGCCACCAACATCCCCTCGATGATCGCCAGGGTCAGCGGCAGCACCATCCGGAAGGTGGAGCCCTGCCCGGCCTCGCTGGTGACCTGGATGCGCCCGCGCAGCGCCTCGACGGTGCGCTTCACCACGTCCATGCCCACGCCGCGGCCGGACAGGTTGGTGACCTTCTCCGCCGTCGAGAACCCGGGGTGGAAGATGAGGCCCCAGATCTCTGCGGCTGCGGGCGTCTCCGCAGGTGGGACAAGGCCCCGGGACCGCGCCCGGTCCAGGATGGCGGCGGTGTTCAGGCCCTTGCCGTCGTCGCGCAGGGAGATCACCACGTTGCCGCCCTCGTGGAGCGCGGACAGCGTGAGGGTCGCCTCCTCCGGCTTGCCCTGGGCCCGCCGTTCTTCCGGGCGCTCCACCCCGTGGTCCACCGCGTTGCGGATCATGTGGACCAACGGCTCTTCGATCCGCTCCACCATGCTGCGGTCCATCTCGGTGTCTTCGCCCGCGATCACCATGGAGACCTTCTTGCCCGTCTTGCGCGACAGGTCCCGGGTCAGGCGGCTCATGCGCTGGAAGACGCCGCGGACGGGGACCATCCGCATCCGCATGGCCACGTCCTGGAGGTCCCGGCTGATCTTGGTCAACTGGGCCAGGTGCTGCCGCAGCTTCAGCGAGTTGATGCCGCCCAGCTCGGGGGCGTTCACCACCATCGACTCCACGATGATCAGCTCGCCGATCATCTCCACCACGCTGTCCACGCGCCCCACGTCCACCTTCAGCGTCTCCCGAAGCCGCTCGCCGGGCCGCTTCGGTTCGCCACCGCCCTCGTCTACGGCCGCGGCCGCGGCCACGTCCGCGGGCCCCGCGCCAAGCACCTCGGCGGTGACCGGGCTTCGGGGACCTTTCGGCGCCACGGCCGCAGGGGCCTGCTGCGGTGCCGGCTCCCCGGCCTCGAGCACGCTTGTCAGGGACTCGAGCCGCGCGACCAGCGGAGCGACCTCCGCCAGGTCCGCCGGGTCGCGCTGGGTCTCCAGCGCCCGGCGCACCTCGGCGAGCAGCTGGCGCATCACCCCCGTCGCGTCGAAGACCCGGTCCAGGACCTCACCTGCCAGCGCGGCGCGGCCCTCGCGCGCGAGGTTCAACAGGGTCTCGGTCGTGTGCGCGAGCGAGCAGACCTGCGCGAGGTCGATGAAGCCGCCCACGCCCTTGATCGAATGGAAGGCCCGGAACAGCTCGTTGATGTGTTCGGCCGTGGCGCCGGTCGCCTCCACTGCGAGCAGCGTCTCGTCGGCCCGCTCGAGCAAGCCCGTGGACTCCTCGAGGAACTCCGCCATCAGCTCGAGCGTCTCCGGGTCACGCGTGATTGACCCAGGGGCGGCAGCTGCCCCACCCGAAGGGCGGGCGTCGTTCGCCTCCTGGACCGCCCGGAGCGCCACCGACAGCTCGGTCAGCAGACCGGGCGCGGGGGCCCCCTTCTGAAGGAAGTCGAGCAGGGCGGCCCGCGCCTTGCCCACCGGCTCCGTCACCGACTCAGGCGCGTCTTCGCTGGAGGTGAGGACCTCCTCCAGAAGGAACGCGATGCGGTGGAGGCCGCCCACGTCCTCGACATCCGCCAGGACCACCGCTTCGCAGAGCTCGTTCAGGATGTGGGCGGGGACCATGTGACCTCTTTGGCGCGCAGCTGTGCAGCCTTCGTGCCGCTGCTCCAGCCCGTCGCCACGGCCTCTTCGGTGCGTTCCCCTGCAAACTTGAGCCGGGCCTTGCGTCAGCGCTTCGGCGCTGCGCCACGTTCCTGACGGGCCGAATGTGGTTCAAGTTTGCCCCGCCCCGTGTCGAAGAACTCCCAGCGGACGGCCGCGAACGAGAGGCACATGGAACGAACGAACATGGAGGACGCGCGAGCCGAGCTCCTCGGGCTCCGCCGCGAGCTGGAGGAGGCCCGGCTGCGGCTTCGCTACACGGAGCCCCTGGCGCAGCTCGCGGTGCTGACCACCGCCCGCTTCGTCGAGATCAACAACCCGCTCGCCTTCCTGATGGCGAACCTCGCCTACGTGCGAGAGGAGCTGGCGAGCGCCCGCAGGAGCCCGGCGGGGGCGGCCACCCGCTCTTCGGCCGAGCTGGGTGAGGCGCTGACCGAAGCGCTCGCCGGCGCCTTGCGCATCCGCGACATCGTGGGGGCCATCCGGGACATGACCAGCGACGATCCCTCAGAGACCGACGCGCTCGACATCCACCCGCTGCTCGACGCGGCGCTGCGTGTGACCCAGCAGGCCCACCGTCCCGTCCGGGTCCTCTATCTGCCGTGCTACGAGGCCTGCGCCCGGGTACGAGCGCCGCGCGGCCCCCTGGCCCGGGCGTTCTTCCACGCCATCCACACCGTCTTCGACGCGCAGGCGGGCGCTGACTCGGCCCGCAAGGTGCGGGTGCGGACGCGGGATGAAGAGGGCTCGGTGATCCTGGAGCTGGGCGGAGAGCTCTCGACGGGCGGCCTCTCGGCGGCGGAGCTGGACGCGGTCCGCGGTGGCGCCAACGCGTCGCTCGCGCGCCAACACCTGTTCACACTCGGAGGAAGGCTGGAGTTCCCGGCCGGGCTCCCGGAGGGCTACCTCCTGCGGGCGCGGCTGCCGGCGGCTGCGGCTCAGCTCCCCGCGTAGCGCGCTTCGAAGTGCCGCCGGAGCGCCGGCTCTGCGCGGAGCAGGTCCAGGGTCAGGTCCGCATGCCCCGGCACGTAGCCGTTGCCGACGATCAGCGCCGCGTCCTTGCCCACCCCTTCTGCGCCCAGCGCCGCGGCGGTGAAGCGGGTGGCCATGGAGAAGAGGATCACCGTGCCGCCGTCCTTGACGCTGAGGATGGACGCCATCTCCGTCTGCGGGACCGACGCGCAGTTCACCACCAGGTCGCACAGCGCGCCCGAGGTCGCCTTCGACACCGCGTCGAGGACGTCCACTGCACGGGTGGCGTCCACCTGCACCGCTTCGTCGCACAGGCCCAGCTCCCGCAGGGTCTCGAGCGCCTTGTCGGAGATGTCCAGCGCGAGCAGCCGGCCTTTGCCCCCCAACTGCCGCTTCGCCTGCGCCAGGCATAGAGCGCCGCTCTTCCCGGAGCCCAGGACCGCCACCGTCATCCCCGGCTTCACGTAGCGCGCCACCAGCGCCGGGGCGCCGCAGACATCCAGGGCCGCCAGCGCGAGCGTGTCCGGCATGTCGTCCGGCAGCTTCGCGTAGAGCCCGGAGGCAAAGAGGATGGCGTGGCCGCGCACGTCCACCCGGTCCGCCACCACGCGCAGCCCGCGGACCTCTTCGATGACCAGCGGCGTCAACGACAGGCTCACCAGGGTGGCGATGCGGTCTCCCACCTTCAAGGTGCCGTGCGCGGGGTGCTCGGGTGAGACCTCCCGCACCCGGCCGATGAGCATCCCGCCGGAGCCGGTCACCGGGTTCTGCATCTTCCCGCGCGCCGAGACGATCTCCCGGATCATCGCCACCATCTTCGCTTCGTCCCCGTCACAGGCGTCCTTGATCTGCTTGAAGGAGGCGGCGTCCACGTTGAGCGAGTCCACGTCGATGAGGAGCTCTCCGGGCCGCAGGGGGAGCGACGGGTCCAGCCGCTGCGCCCGCTGCGGCAACACGCCGGCTTCGTCCACCACCCGCCCGAGTCCATAGCGATCGATCTGGGTCTGCATGGCGCTTCGCTTACGGCACGGACGGATGGATGCCAAGGGCGCACGTCGGGATAGAACGTGCGCCTAGCCGCGCGCGAGCCTGGGGGAGATCACCTCGAGCGACCGGGCGTAGCGGTAGTTGATGCCCATGTGCCCGTCGTCGAACTCCTCGTGGTGCACCTCCACGCCGATGCGCCGCAGCTCCTCGGCCACCATCCGCGCGCCCCAGCGGAGGTTGAACTCGTCCTTCGCGCCGCAGTCCACGAACACCGTCTGCAGGGAGCGGAACGCGTCCGCGCTCTTCGGGATGAACCGCACCGGGTCGTGCTCGAGCCACCGCGCCCACACGTCCTCGCGCAGCCGCGCGGTCTGCGGGTCGAAGGGCAGCTCGATGTTCATGGGCTCGCCCACCTTCGGCGAGTATGCGGCGGCCATGGCCAGCGCGTTGAGGACGCCGTGGTCATCCCCGCGCGCCTTCGTCTCCTGCGCGCGCCGCCAGAAGTCCTCGAACCACTCCTTCACACCGCCCGCGCGCAGGAGCGCGCCCGCAGCTTTGGGCAGATCCGCCAGGTAGCAGTACTCGAAGTACGCGTCCCCCGACTGGGAGCCCACGTGCGCGAAGACGTCCGCGTGGTGCCGGCCCATCACCAGCGCGCCGAAGCCGCCGGAGGAGTGGCCCACCACCGCGCGCGCCTCCCGCTTCGGGACCGCGCGATATTCGCGGTCCACGAACGCCACCACGTCCTTCGCCACGTAGTCGCGGTATGGGCCAATGGCCTCGCTGTTCACCCACTGGCTGCCGCCAATGCGCGTCCACCCGTCCACGAACACGCCGATGAACGGCGCGAGCCTCCCCGCCGCCACCTGCGCGTCGAGCCGCTCGGGCACGCTCAAACCGAAGCCGGGGAAGTTCAGCCACCCCAGGCCGCCGCCGGTGAAGCCCTGCAGGAAGTAGACGACCGGGTAGCGGGCCTTCGCGTCCGCGGCGTAGCCCGGCGGCAGGTAGATGGGCGTTCTGCGCGTGGCCGGATCTCCGAGCGGGTTGCCCTCCAGCACCGGCGCGTGGATGTCCCGCACCTCCACCGTCCCCTTCATCTGTTCGTCCCCTCCTCGCCGAGCTTCTTCATCACCTGCTGCAGGTCCTGCCACGCCGAGCGCTTCTCCGCCGGCGCTCGCAGGAGGTAGGCCGGGTGGAAGGTGGGCATCAAGGGGATGTCCATGTACGCGCGCCACTTGCCGCGCAGGGACGAGATGGGGGTCGCATCGCGCAGGAGCGTCTGCGCCGCGAACTTGCCCAACGCGACGATCACCCGGGGCTGGATGGACGCCAGCTGCGCGCGAAGGAACGGCTCGCAGGCGGCGATCTCGTCTGGCTCGGGGTTGCGGTTGTTGGGCGGCCTGCACTTCACGACGTTGCAGATGTAGACGTCGTCCCGGGAGTAGCCCATCGCCTCAATCATCCTGGTGAGCAGCTGCCCCGCCTTGCCCACGAACGGCACGCCCTGCGCGTCTTCGTCTGCGCCGGGGCCCTCGCCCACGAAGACCAGCCGGGCCTTCGGGTTCCCGCTCCCGAAGACGATGCTCCGCCGCCCGTCGCACAGCTTGCAGCGCCGGCAGTCGCCCAGGTCTCTTCGGACCTCGTCCAGCGGCTTGGCGACGGGCGCTTCCCCAGGGTCAGGCACCTTCACTTCGCGCGCGGGCGCGAGCGGCCGGGCGGCGGCGACGGCGAGGCCGACGGCGGTGGGCGCGGGAGCCCTCGGGGGCGCGACAGCTGCCGGCGCCCGGGCGGCAGGGGCGGAAGGGGCGGCCGAAGCAGGCGGGCGGGCAGGCGCCTTCAACGCCTCCTTGCGCTGCAGGGCCAGCGCCTCGCGGTCAGCGAGGATCTCGTCTCCGCCGGTCTCCCGCTGCCACTCGAGGTGTCCGCGGAGATCGGCGATGAGCGATTGCAGGGCCTGGGGATCGGGAGAGGTCACGGGTGAATTTTCCGGCAGGGAGCCCGGTTGGCTTTACCACGATCCGGTCGATGGTTACGCTCAGCGGGCCGGTCTACAGGGGAGCGAATGGGAAAGTTGGCGCTGGTTGTCATCGCAGGGATCGCCGTCTTCTTGTGGCCCAATGACGCGTACGCGTGGGGGCCCCTGGCGCACCTGCACTTCTCACAAGGCGCGCTGGCGGACCTGACCCAGTACTCCCCTGCCCTGCGGTTCATCCTCACCCGCTTCTCCAGCGAGTTCCTCTACGGCTCCTTGGCCGCGGACATCATCGTGGGCAAGAACCTCGCGCGGTATGAGGTGCACTGCCACAACTGGTCGGTCGGCTTCGGGGTGCTCGACAAGGCGAAGACCGACGCGCAGAAGGCCTTCTCGCTGGGCTTCCTCTCCCATCTCGCGGTGGACACCGTCGCCCACAACTACTACGTGCCGTACAAGACCGTGCAGGGCTTCCGGGCCCGCGCCTCTGGCCACGCGTACTGGGAGTTGCGGTACGACCAGAAGCTGCCCACGGACCTCTGGCAGCTCGCGCGGCACGTCTCCCAGTCCCACTACCGCGAACACGACGACCACCTCGCGGAGTGCCTGTCGAACAGCTACGTGGTGCCCTTCACGCTCTCCAAGTCGCTCTTCGGCGGCCTCCTGCTGGGCGCGCGGCTGAAGAAGTGGCAGCGCATGACCCAGGTCATCGCCGGCGAGCGGGACCTCTTCCTCGGTGACGAAGAGGTGGGCGAGTGCCGCAACCTCGCGGTGGGCAACATCCAGGACATGCTCAAGCAGGCGGACGCCGCGCGGTGCGTGCAGGCGGACCCCACCGGCGAGCGGAACCTCCACGTGGCCAACCTCTACCGGCGCGAGCTCAAGACCCGCGCGGACCTGGGGGAGCGCGAACAGAACCAGGTGGTGCTGCAGAGCCGGCACGCCTTCCGCCGCGCGATCTACGGCCGGCTGCAGATGCCGGAGCTTCCGGACGGGCAGAAGGTGGCAGGCCAGGCCGCGCCGCTACTTCAGCCGTCCGTGTGACCCGAAGAGGGTCCACAGCCCCGCCGCCACCTGGCGCTTGGAGCCGCTGAGCTCCCACCGTCCGCTCTTCGCGTCCAGCACCACCACGCGGTTGGTGTCCACGCCGAAGCCGGCGTCCTTCTGCGACACGTCGTTGGCGACGATGAAGTCCAGCCGCTTGCGCCCAAGCTTCTCGCGCGCGGCGGCCTCCAGGTTCTCCGTCTCCGCCGCGAAGCCCACCAGCAGCGGCCGCTTCGCCTCCCCCAGCGCGTGCACCTGCCCCGAGGCCTGGGCGAGCACGTCCGGGGTCCGCACCAACTCCAGCGCCTCTGCGCCGTCGTGCTTCTTCGCCTTCTGGGCCAAAGACACCTTCGGCCGCCAGTCGCTCACCGCGGCGGAGGCGATGAAGACGTCCTGCGCGTCCACCCGGGCGAGCACCTCGCGGGCCATGTCCTCCGCGCTCACCACGTCGATGACCTGAAGCCCTTCGCGGTCAGCGCCCGAGGCCTGTGACGGCCCGAGCACCACCGTCACCTCGGCGCCGCGCGCGCGCGCCTCCTGTGCCAGGGCAAGCCCCATCTTCCCGGTGGAGGGGTTGGAGATGAAGCGCACCGGGTCCGCGTGTTCGCGGGTGGGGCCGGCGGTGATGAGCACCTTTCTGCCCGCCCATTCGCCCACCCGCGGCGACAGCAGCCTTGCGGCCGCGGCGGCAATCTCTGCCACCTCCGCCAGGCGCCCCTGCCCCACGTCGCCGCAGGCCAGCTCTCCGGCGCCGGGGCCCACCGTGTGGAAGCGGCCGTCCTTCAGGAGCGCTGCGAGGTTGCCTTGCGTGATGGGGTTCTCCCACATGGCCACGTTCATGGCCGGCGCGAGCAGCACCGGGCCCCGGAACGCGAGCAGCGCCGTGGTCACCGCGTCATTCGCCATGCCGGCGCGGAGGCGCGCCAGCAGGTCCGCCGTCGCCGGCGCGACGATGAAGAGCTCCGGCCACCTCGCGAGGTCCAGATGCCCGAAGGACGCCTCCTGCGAGGGATCGAAGTAGTCGGTCAGCACC
>CAZQVZ010000205.1:0-10208 GCA_964596895.1 uncultured Myxococcaceae bacterium | reverse complement strand
CGTGCGGCCAGAAGCCCGGCAGGCCGATGTTGGAGAGGTACCAGTTCTGCCGCGCGACGATGATGTCCCCCGGCCGCATCTTCGGCAGCACCTCCAGCACCTGCTCGCGGGCGATGAGCGGCTGCCCCTTGCGCTTCACGCGGGTGTCGCCCATCCACGTGGCCACCCCCTTCTGCACCGGGAAGAAGGCGCCGGACGCGGTGTCGGAGGCGATGTCCACGGCGTTCTTCACGAACAGGTTCACCCCGCGCTTGAGCAGCCGCCCCCGGGCCACCTTCGAGTTCTGCGCCATCTCTGCCAGCACCCACTTCACCAGCGGCCGGTCATAGAGGCCGAGCTTGCGGTAGTACTTCTTGAGCTGCTTGTTGTACTGGTCGCCGGTCATCAGCTGCGTGGTCGTGGCGACGTGGATGACCTTGAACTTGAAGGTGGCGAACGCGCGGGGCGGGATGCCGAACTCCTCCGAAGGCTCGTCCAGCAACACCTCCAACTGCTTGCGGCCGCTGGTGAGCTCCGACCACACCAGCCCATGCGCGAGCTCCGTGGTCAGCGCGCCGTGCGTGAGCAGGTAGCCCCAGGTGTGCTTCACCGGCTGTCCCTTCGCCGGGAGCTTGATGAAGTCCCAGTAGCGCTGGCGGATGACCTCGGTGGACATCACGTAGTCGAACATCGCCGCCCAGGTGGAGAGCAGCGTGTGCTTCTGCTCGGGCGTGTAGGGCACGTCGTCCCGGTGGTTGAAGAGGCCCTTGTTCTTCTCGATGTGCGCCTGCAGCGCGCGCAGGCCGTCCGCGTTTCGCTTGAGCTCGGCCAGATCGGCCTCGGCCTGGACCACGAAGGCTTCGTCAGAGAGGGCGTAGACCCCGTCGCCTGCCCGGTCATCAGGCGAGGCGGCGAGCGCGACGTGCAAGGCGAGCGTGACGGCGAACATGCCGCGCACGGTACCAAAGGCCGCCGCAGCCCGTGCAGGCGGCCACCCGGTGGGAGGGGGAAGGGGTGCATGGGGCCAGGGGCGTCGCCACCTTCAACAGTGTTCAGGACACGCGCGCCCGCCTGGGGCGCAGAAAGGCAGGGAGGCATGGCCTACGGCATGAAGGAGGATCCCGCGCTGTCGATCACCCCGCACATCGACTCGGCGGACTTCCCCATCTCGCGCGAGGATCTGGTGATGGTGGCCGAAGACGACGGCGCGCCCGCGCACGTCATCAACCTGTTCAAGTCGCTGCCGCGCGAGACCTACGACTCGAAGGAGATGGTGCTGCGCGATCTGGGCGAGGCCTCGCGGCGCATGGCCACGGGCCCCGCGTACCATGACGATCCGCTGCGCGACCGCCGCAACATCGCGCGCGATCACGTGGAGGGAAACGAAGGCCCCGGCGGCCGGCACCCGTAGCCACCGTGGGCGAGTTGTGGGCATCCTCGCGGGCCTATGGTCCGCACCGTTTGCAGCCGTCCCCGGATGTCCGCCGCCTTCGCCGTCAGCCTGCTCGCGCTCGCCCTGGGCGCGTGCAAGTCCGCGCCGCAGCCGTTCAAGGATGACGGCGAGCTCGCCCCTGCGCCGGTCCGGGTGGACTTCCGGCCGGCGGCTGGGGAGACCATCGTCGAGCGGTCCAACACCCAGCGCACCGAGCGCCGCGGCGCGGCCAGCGTGCAGGAGGTGGTGCGCGCCACCATGGAGAGCCGCTTCGACCGGCGCGAGCGGGGCTGGGCGCTGACCCAGGCGGTGTCGGAGATTGACGTCAGCCACGGGGGGCAGCGCATCGACAACCCGCTGGTGCAGCTCGTCACGAAGTTCCCCATCCGCGTCCGGCTCGCCGAAGACGGCGCCTTCGTGGAGCTGGAGAACCCAGACGAGATCACCTCCGCGGTGAAGGAGAGCTTCCCCAACCCGGAGGAGGCGAAGGTGATGCTCCAGTACTTCGCGCCCGAGGCGCTGGAGGCCCAGGTCCGTCGCGAGTGGGAGGGGAAGTACGGCGGCCTGCTCGGCCGGGAGGTGGCGCCGGGGTACGCGCTCTACCAGGTGGAGAGCACCACCACGGGGGACGGCGTGGAGATCTTCTATGTGGTGGAGCGGAAGGTGGCGGGCGTGCGCACGCGCGACCATGGCAGGGAGCTGGTGCTGACCATCTCCTGTCCCGTGCGCACCGACGACGCCGCCCGGCCGGAGGAGATGCGGCTGAAGCTGGAGGAGGCGGGGGTCCCCGCGCTCAACGCCAGCGTGCGCTGCGAGGGCGAGCAGGTGGTGGGGCTCGAGCCCTTCGCGCCGCGCGGTACTGCACAGCAGGTCACCGCGAAGGTGGACGGGGAAGGGGGCCCGGTGGAGATCCTGCTGGTGAAAGAGACGAAGACGGCCAAGGTGGGGGCTTCGCCGCGCGCTTCGTCGGAGGTGCCGTGATGGGAGAGCAGGACTGGAAGCAGAACCTGGTGGAGGACGACGGGGGCGTGAGGGAGATCATCCGGGGCGCGAAGCGGGTGGCGGTGCTCGGCATCAAGCCCGAAACCCACGCGGGGCAGCCGGCGCACTACGTCCCCAAATACCTCGCCGGCGCCGGGGTGGAGGTGGTGCCGGTGCCGGTCTACTTCCCCGAGGTGACCGAGATCCTCGGCAAGAAGGTGCACCGCACGCTGGGAGAGGTGCCGGGGCCTTTGGACATCGTGGATGTGTTCCGGAAGCCGTCGGACATCGACGGGCATGTGGATGACCTGATCGAGAAGCGGCCGAAGGTGGTGTGGTTCCAGTCCGGCATCACCAACGACGCGGCGGCACAGCGGCTGGCGAAGGCGGGCATCAAGGTCGTGCAGGACCGCTGCCTGATGGTGGACCACCGAAGGTTCGCCTGACGCGCTGATGCTGGTCTCCGCTCAGTGCCCGTACTGCGGCGAGCCCGTCGAGCTGCACGTGGACGAAGGGGGCGGCGGGACGCAGCGGCAGGTCGAAGACTGCGAGGTCTGCTGCCGGCCCATGGATGTGACCGTCTCCACGGACGAAGCCGGCGAGGTCTCCGTCGACGTGCGCCGCGACGACGGGTGAGGCGCACCCCGCTCAGCGGGCGTGGGTCACCGCCGCTGCGCGGAGCGTCTCGGCGCGTTGGAGCGCGGTGGAGAGCTCCGCATCCACCACGCGGACCTGCCGCGGTGAGAGCCTCAAGGCCTGTGCGCTCTGGAGGATCTCCCGCGACGCTCTCGAGGCGGTCTGCGGTGCGCGCAGGTCGAGCAGCGCCCCGCACAGGCGGACCACGTGCAGGTCGACGAAGTCCGGTTCGGCGGGCACCTCCTCGTCGTGGTGCAGCGTCGCCAGATCGAGGAGGTACTGCGGCAGGCCCCACGCCTTGTGGCACGCCACGCCGATCTCCACGTGGTGGGCCTCCAGCACCCGCGCGATGCACTCCGGCGCGGCGGGCGCGCCGTCTTCCAGGGCGAGCGCGCTGAAGGACCGCAGGCCCACGGCGCGCCCAACGTCGAAGAGCATGCCGCCCAGGAACGCGCGGTCCGCCCGGGCACCCCGCGTCCGAAGGGCGAGCGCCGCGGAGGCGTTGGCCACCGCCACGGCGCGTCCGTACAGCTCCGCTGCTTCTGCGGCGTAGGTGTTCCTTTCGGAGCGCAGCCTGGGGTGGAAGAGGCTGCGCGCCGCGAGCGCGCCGATGACCCGGGCGGCCTCGTTCATGCCCAGCCGGACCACCGCCTCACGCACGGTCTCTAGCTCGTCCACCCCTCGGAACTGCGCCGAGTTTGCGCAGGCGACGACGCCGGCCGAGAGCGCGGGATCCAGGGAGACGAGCCGCACCAGCGCCTGAAGGTCCGGCTCCGGTTCCGCCACCAGGCTGAGCGCCTCCAGCGAGAGCGAAGGCGCGGTTGCGGGCGAAGGATGATGCCGCGAGAAGTGGTCGAGCGTGCGTGTTGCCCAGGGCTCGTCCTCGGGGTGGCTGTCCCCGGCTCCGTCCACTTCCAGAGCCGGCGGCAGAGGCAGCGGGCGGCCCAGCAGTGCGGCAAACGGTGCGAAGGGATCTTGCGGCTCTGTCCCGGTGTCGGGCCCACCGGGCACCGTCTCAGGTGTCGGCGCGGACAGGGGCGACACCGGACGAGGCGTGAGGGGGACGGGCGCGCCGCGGCCTCGGCGCGGTGAGAAGAGCGTCACCACTGCTCGGCGGAGAGCCTCCAGCAGCGACTGCGGCCTGGCGACCTGCTGCATCGACTCCTCGTTCCCGGGCGGTGAGGTCCCTTGCGCTGCCTGCGTGCGAACTGGAGACGCAAGAGCAATGGGCGTGCCGCCCGGGCCGCCGGCCGGCTCTTCTCGGCCAGGCCGAGGATCAGCTGCAGGCGGGGTGGGTCAGGAGGCGGCCGGGGGTCGAAGTCGACCCTCGGCAAGCGTGTGCCCTTCGGCTCATTGCGGCGCGGTGCTTCCGCCCATCAGACGTCGATGACGACGCTGCCCCGCTTCCGCCGGGTCTCGACATACGCATGGGCCGCCGAGGCCTCTTCGAGCGGATAGCGGCGGTCGATGACGGTCTGCAGCCGGCGCGCTTCGATCATCTCTGAGAGGGTCACCAGGTCCGCGCATTTGTCTGAGGCGGCGCGCAGCCCGGTGGTCATCAGCTTGCCCCTCTTCCGCCCCGCCTTCGCGTCGGCCTTGAAGCGGAGCGTTGGCAGGAGGATGTGCAGGCTTGGGACGGTGGTGAGGTACACGCCGCCTGGCTTCAGCGCCCGGCGCATCCTGCGAAGGCTGGAGGTGCCCACGGCATCGAAGATGACGTCGTACGCTTCCTGGCGGGCGCCCAGGTCCTCTCGCGTGTAGTCGATCACGTGGTCTGCGCCGAGAGAGTGGACCAGCGGGGCATTGCGGCCGGAGCAGATGGCCGTCACCTCCGCGCCCATCCCCTTCGCGAGCTGCACCGCCATGGTGCCGATGGAGCCCGACGCGCCGATGATGGCGAGCGACTGGCCCGGGCGGAGGTTCGCGCCGTCCCGCAGGAAAGGCAGCGCCGTCAGAAAGCCCTCGGAGAGGGCGGCGGCATCACCGAAAGCGGTACCGGAGGGCATACGGGCGATCACCCCGTCTTCGGCGAGCGCGATGTACTCGGCGTAGCAACCGAAGCCGCTGTCGGAGGCGCCATAGACCGCGTCTCCAACGGCAAAACGCGTCACGCCCTCCCCCACGGCCTCGACCTCGCCCGCGAAGCAGCAGCCGACGATGTCGAACCTCGGGCGGAGCAGCCCGAACATCAGGCGGATGATGAAGGGGTTCGCGCTGCGGAAGGCGCAATCCGGCGGCGTGGCGACGCTCGCGCGGATCCGGATCAGCACCCCTCCCGCGGCGAGGCGGGGCTTCGGCCGCTCGACGAGGCGCAACACCTCGGGAGGACCGTACCGGTCAATGGCGATGGCTCTCATCAGCGGTTCCCATCTTGCGGGGAGGAGACGTCGCGGCCCCCGCGCTTCCGCGGCGGGCTACCTGGGCGCAGACAGCTCGCCGGTCCAGGTGAAGACCTCTTCGAGCCCCTTGCCGAAGACCCGGGAGATGCGAAACGCCACCTCCAACGAAGGGGAGTAGCGCCCCTGTTCGATGGCGACGATGGTCTGCCGCGTCACCCCGACCTTCTCCGCGAGCTGTGCCTGGGTCATCTCACCCGCGAGGAACCGCAGGGTGCGGATGGCGTTCTCGATCTGCGGCTTGCCCTTGCCCATGTCGGCCTGGCTCACCGGTAGAGGACGAGCACGGCCGCGGCATGCGCCAGCCCGCCGCCCATGGGCGCGAGGAACAACATGGCCACCGACAGTTGTGGCGGGGCCCCGAGCGCGAGCGGGATCAACATGACCGCCGCGAGGATGGAGGTCACCGCGTAGCCGATCCTGCTGGCCCGCGCGTCGATGGCATCGTCCCGCTCGTCTGCGGGTTCGTCGCGAAAGGCCTCTCGCCGGATCACCGACACGCCGAGCGCGACGAGGATCATCCCCACGATGTTCAGGAGGACGACCCCGGCCGCCACCCACAGCAGGGTCCGCGCCAGCGCCTGCGAGCTGCCATCCCCGATGCCGTCCCCGGAATGCTCGAGGACCAGCCAGAGCAGGACCGCCGGCCCCGTCACCAACTGGACCACCGCCATCCACTGTTTGCTCCCCATGCCCACGCGACGACCTCCCGAACTGGGCAGGAGGTGTACGCTTTGGCGGACAGGGAGTCAAATAAACACGACATGATGCCCGGTAAGTTAGACGCGCGGGCCTTGCGGGGGCTCCAGGCGGCAGCTCAGGGCGCGGGCTGGTCCAGTGCACTCGCGGTGAGGGCGCGCGCCGCCTCCATGGCTTCCCTGCCTCGGGACATCGATTTCGGCGACACCGGCGGCAGGTCCGAGGACAGCACGTGCACCGGCGTCCCACGCGCGCGGAGCACCTTGAGCTGCAACTCGAAGTGTTCGCGGCGGCCGGCAGAGAGGCCTGCGTCCATGCCCTGCGCGTACGCGAACGCGCCCGACAGCACCGAGCGGGTGCGGCTCGGCAGGTAGTGCACGAGGTACGCGTCCAGGTCCTTCCCCGCGTCGCTCTCCGACAGCGCCAGCACCGGCGCCTTGTCCACGATGCCGCCGTCCCAATACAGCGCGCCGTCGTGCGGCACCGCGCGGAACAGGCCCGGGTACGCGCAGGTCGCGTGCACCGCGGGGATGAGCTCGCCGGAGGTGAAGACTTCGCTCTTCGCGCGCGTGAGGTTCGTGGCCACCAGCAGGAGCGGGGCGCTGCAGTCCTCGAAGCGGCGGACCGGCAGGGACTTCGTCAGGAGCTTCCGGAAGCGCTCGCCCTTGAGCAGCCCGGAGGTCCCGTGCCCGCCGCGCACCGCGTGCCACAAGGCCCCCAGCGGATCCGGATCCCAGAAGTGCTCGCGGGTCGTCTCCAGGAGCAGCGCCTGCAGGGACTCGATGCTCGCGCCCGCCGCGGCGTGTGCGGCCACCAGCCCGCCTGCGCTGGTGCCGGCGTAGGCGGACGGCCGCAGCCCGCTCTGCCACAACGCCTGCAGGAAGCCCGCGTGCCCGTAGAAGCCGAAGAACCCGGCCGACAACACCAGCCCGAACCGCTTCCCTGAAAGCTCTTCGCGCAAGGTCTTCACGTGCGCCCTCACTTGCCTGCCAAGCGCACGACGGCAGCGCGTGCGCGCGACGGCGAAGTACCACGGCCTCCGCGCGACGGGCTGCCCGGGCCCCGCACAGCACAACGCGCCCTCCGGCGCAGGGCCGAAGGACGCGTGGCTGAACGGTCACGACACGAAGAGACGAACTAGTTCCAGGCGACGACTTCGGCGCCGGAGGTGGCGGGCTCCACCGCGGGGGTGGCCTTGAGCTCCTGCGAGAGCTTCACCGCGAGCTGCGCGGTGGTGCTCATCCTGGCGATCTCGGCCTTCGACAGGCCGTTGTTGTTCTTGTCGTACGCGTTCACCAGCGTGTTGAACGAGTACTCCAGGGTCTTCGCCAGGTCCTTCTCGGTCAGCTTGGCGTAGGCCTTGTGGTCCCGGTGGTCCGCGAACTTGTAGAAGATGTCGACCAGCGCCTTCTCGGTGCCCTCGGGCATGGAGGCGAGCTGCGCCTTCACCTCGGCGCGCGAGTAGCGGCCGTTCTTGTTGGTGTCGCTGGCGCGGATGATCTCGGCGGCGCGGGTGAGGGCGGCGTGGACGTCGGTCTTGGCAATGCGGGACATGTGATTCTCCTGAGTTCCTGAAGGGTTACAAGGCCTTCGAAGCCCTGGAAGGTACCGGCCCGGGAGCCGCGACCTACATGCACCCCTATTCTCCCACCATCGATTTATTTGTTTCCTGTGCCGCGCATTTTGTCCCGAATCGACATATGAAGATGCGCCGATATGGAGAGCCTCTCCCAATCCTTCCGAGCGCTCGGGGACCCGACGCGCCTGCGCATCCTGCGGCTGTTGGCCACCGCGCCCCTGAACGTCTCGGAGCTGATCTCCCTGGTCGGGGTTGCGCAGTCGTCGGTCTCGCACCACCTCGGGAAGTTGCGCGGACTGGACCTGATCAAGGAGGAGCGGCAGGCCGGCTTCACCTACTACTCGCTCGCCGTCGATGAGCGGGACCCGCGTTGGGCGCTGGTGAAGCTGGCGAAGGAAGCGGAGGACACCGATGGAGATCTGGCGCGGCTGAGCGAGCTGCTCCGCCGCCGAGAAGACCGGCAGGCCCTGAACGAAAAGCTGCTCGAGCCCGGGCAGTCCTGGTTCCTGTGGGCGCAGGCGCTGGGCGCGCTGTTGCCGCCCTTGACGGTGGCGGACTTCGGCTGCGGCACGGGGCTGCTCACCGTGGAGATCGCCCGGTGGGCGAAGCGGGTGATCGCCATCGACGCGTCGTTGGACGTGCTGGAGAAGGCGAAGGAGCGCGTGGAGCGCGAGGCCCTGACGAACGTGGAGCTGCTCCGCGAGGACCTGCACGACCTGAAGGTGAAGGACGGGAAGGTGGACGTGGTGGTGGTCTCGCAGAGCCTGCACCACGTGGAGTCGCCGGCGAAGGTGCTGGAGGAGGCGCACCGGATCCTCGTCCCCGGCGGGCGGGTGCTGGTGATGGAGCTGATGCCGCACGAGGAGAGGTGGGTGACCGAGCGGCTCGGGCACAGACATCTGGGATTCGATCCGGAGGAGGTCCGCGCGCAGCTGGACGCGGCGGGGTTCAAGAAGCTCCGGCTGACCACACAGAGCAGGGGAGGGGGCTCGCCGTTCCGGGTCTTCCTCCTCTCGGGCGAGAGATCGGGAGACAAGGCGCGATGAGCGAGCGGGTGGCGGATCTGTTGGCGGCGTTGGAGGCGCGGGTGGTGGTGCTCGACGGCGCCATGGGGACCCTGCTGCAGAACAAGGACCTCAAGGCGCAGGACTTCGGCGGCGCGGAGCTCGAAGGGTGCAACGAGCACCTGAACCTCACCCGTCCGGACGTCATCGAGGCGGTGCACCGCGCGTACTTCGAGGCCGGCGCGGACGTGACCGAGACCAACACCTTCGGCGCCACGCCCCTGGTGCTCGCCGAGTACGGGCTCTCCGATGAGGCCCATGAGATCAACGTGCGCGCGGCGCAGATTGCCCGGAGGGCGGCCGTGGCGCTGGAGACGCCGAAGCGGCGGCTGTTCGTGGCGGGCTCCATTGGCCCCACCACCCGCGCCATCAGCGTCACCGGCGGGGTCACCTTCGAAGAGCTGGTGGAGAACTTCCGCGTCCAGGCGGAGGGGCTCATCGAGGGCGGGTGCGACTACCTCCTGGTGGAGACCGCGCAGGACACGCGCAACGTGAAGGCGGCGCTGATCGGCCTGGAGGAGGCGTTCGCGAAGAGCGGGGTCCGGCTGCCCGTCGCCGTGAGCGGCACCATCGAGCCGATGGGGACGATGTTGGCCGGCCAGTCGGTGGAGGCGCTGGCGGCGTCGCTGGAGCACACAGACCTTCTGTACCTCGGCCTCAACTGCGCCACCGGGCCCGAGTTCATGACGGACCACCTGCGCTCGTTGTCCGCGCACACCCGCTTCCGGGTGGGGTGCGTGCCCAACGCCGGGCTGCCGGACGAGAACGGCCACTACCTCGAGACGCCGCAGATGCTGGCGCAGGCGCTCTCCCGCTTCTGTGACGAAGGCTGGCTCAACGTGGTGGGCGGCTGTTGCGGCACGCAGGAGCCCCACATCGCGGCGATGGCGGAGGCAGTGCGCGGGAAGAGGCCGCGCGTGGCCCCCACGGTGCGCAAGTCCACCCTGTCTGGCGTCGACTACCTGGAGGTGACGGACGAGGTGCGCCCGGTGATCGTGGGCGAGCGGACCAACGTCATCGGTTCGAAGAAGTTCAAGGAGCTGATCATCGCCGGCGGGTTCGACGACGCGGCGGAGATCGCCCGGGCGCAGGTGAAGCGCGGCGCGCAGGTGATTGACGTGTGCCTCGCCAACCCGGACCGGGATGAGCTGGCGGACCTGGAGCGGTTCCTGGACCAGGTCATCCGCAAGGTGCGGGTGCCCCTGATGATCGACTCCACCGACGAGCACGTCATCGCCCGGGCGCTCACCTATTCGCAGGGAAAGGCGATCATCAACTCGGTCAACCTCGAGGACGGCGAGGAGCGGTTCGAGAAGGTGGTGCCGCTGGCGCGGAAGTTCGGCGCGGCGCTGGTGGTCGGCTGCATCGACGAAGTGGGGATGGCGGTCACGAGGCAGCGCAAGCTGGAGGTGGCGGAGCGCTCCTTCGAGTTGCTCACGGGC
>CAZQVZ010000204.1:7290-10208 GCA_964596895.1 uncultured Myxococcaceae bacterium | reverse complement strand
GAGGCGCTGGCCCACCTGCGCGAGGAGTCGGGCCGTCTCTACGATCCGCAGGTGGTGGAGATCCTCGAGCGCCTGCAGTCGGGCGATGTGCTGCGGCAGCGGCTCGAGTGCGACGGGCGGGTGATCCTCGTCGCGGATCCGGACCTCTCCACGCGCACGAAGCTGGTGAAGGCGCTGCACGAGGCGGGGCTGGCGGCGCACGGCGTGGGCTCGATGGATGGACTCGCCGAGGCGGTGCTCAGGGGCGAGGCCGACCTTCTGGTGCTGGGGATGCACCTGGGCCTTCCGGACGTGCTCACCCTCTGCCAGTTCCTGCGCTCCGAGCCCGCCTGCACCGGGCTGCCGATCGCGCTGCTGGGCGAACCCGAAGGCCCGGTGCGCGAAGAGCTGCACGCGTGGGGCGTCTCGGTCTTCCTCCCCCTTCCGCTGGAGCCGGAGGGCGCGGCGCAGTCCCTGATGGACCTGAACGAGGACCGCATCGTGCACGGGGGCCCCTCGCGAACGGTCGAGGGCACGGTGGACGAGCTGCCCATGCACGAAGTGCTCGGGGTGCTGGCGCGTCACCGGAAGACGGGGCGGCTCAGCGTGCAGCGGCCGGGGCGCGAGGCCTGGATCTACGTCGAGGCCGGCAAGGCGGTGTACGCGCACGCGGTGGCCGGCCGCTCTCCGGACGATGCGCTGGTGGAGGTCGCCACCCACGAGGAGGGGGACTTCGCCTTCGACGCCGACGCGGTGCTGATGGAGCTGCCCAACGTGGACACCGAGCTGGAGTTCCTCCTCGCCCGGCTCAAGCCCCCGGCGCCGCCTCCGGGAGCGTGAAGCCGAACAGCCTTGCCGCGTTGGCGGAGGTCTGGCGCGCGGCCTGGGCCCAGGCGATGCCCTTCAGCTCGGCGAGCTTCTTCGCCGTCTCCACCACGTGCGCAGGCTCGTTCTTGCGACCGCGGTGCGGCACCGGCGCGAGGAAGGGCGAGTCCGTCTCCACCAGCAGCCGGTCCAAAGGCGCGAACCTCGCCGCGTCCTGCAGCGCCTCGGTCTTCTTGTAGGTGAGCACGCCGGAGAGCGAGAGGTGCAAGCCGAGGTCGAGGTACCCGCGCGCTGCGGCGGTGTCGCCGGTGAAGCAGTGGATGACGCCGTTGGAGATCCCCGCGTTCTGGAGGATGGCGCGGCAGTCCTCGTGCGCGTCGCGGACGTGCACCACCAGCGGCTTGCCAAGCTTCGTCGCCAGCTCGGCCTGCCGCTCCAGGGAGGCGCGCTGCACGTCCCTCGGCGAGTGGTCGTAGTAGTAGTCGAGCCCCGCCTCCCCCACCGCCGCGACCTCCGACAACGCGCAGAGCGCCTCCAGCGTGCGCCAATCGTCCTCGGTGCAGCGCGCGGCCTCGTGGGGGTGAACGCCCATGGTGGGGACGAGGAAGTCCGGGTGCGCGCGCGCCACCTCCAGCGCCTGACCGAAGTCACCCGGCCCGTGGAACTGGCCGACGATCACCGCACGCACCACGCCGGCCGCGCGCGCCCGGTCGATCACCTCGGCAGGCTCGGGGAAGTCCCGCGGCTCGAGATGGCAGTGCGCGTCGACCAGGGGCGCATCCGGCGATGGGTGCGTCATTCGTAGTCCTCCAGCATCGTCTGCAGCTCTTCCTTCACGGTGGGATCGGCCGCGTTCTCCAGCGCCCGCTGCACCGGCGCGCGCGCGTCCTCGCTACCCAGCAGCAGCAGTCCCTCCGCCGCATCCAGCAGCAGATCCTCCGGAACGCCCGGCTCCTCCAGCACGCGGGCCAGCTCCGGGATGGCCGAGCGATCCCCGAGCCGTCCCAGCCCGCGCGCCGCAGGTCCCCGGCAGTTGTCCTTCGGGCTCCGGAGGATCTCCAGCAGCCGCTCGCGTGCGCCGTCCGCCTTCACCTCGCCGAGCAGCTCGACCGCCAGCGCGCGGTCGGTGCTCCACTTCTTCTTCGTGCGCGCGAACAGGTGCGAGACCGCGCTTGGGTCCCCGAGCCTCACCATCGCGCCAGCCGCCTGGGTCCGCTCGAAGGCGGGGAGCAGGAGACGGTGGAAGAGCCTGCGGATCGCCGGCAACGCGTTCGCGTCCCCCAGCTCCGCCAGCGCACCCAGCGCCCGGAAGCGCAGGTGGGTGTTGTCCAGCGCGCGCACCAGCACCTCGAGTCCCGCCGGGTGGTGGAGCGAAGCCATCCCGCGCGCGGCCTCGAACTGGATCTCGAAGGACCCGTCCTGCAACGCAGCGGCGAACATCCCGCGGGACGTGGGCAGCGCCAGATCCGCGAGCTGGCCCACCGCCTCCAGCCGCACCTCGTAGGACTTGTCCGTCAGCCGCGCGCCGAGGAACGCCTCCGCCTCCTCCGGCGGCAGCGCCGCAGCGCCCAGCGCCACGCCCGCGCGCCGTACCCGCTCGTCCTTGTCGTGGAGCAGGCGCGGAATGTGGGCCTGCAGCTCGGGCCCGCGGTGGGGATCCTCGACGCACAGCCGGACCAGCGTCCGCGCCGCGTTGATGCGATCCTCCATCCGCTTCGCCGTCTGGAGCGTGAGCAGCGTGCGTTCGCTGTCGGCCCGCCAGTCCTGCTGCGCCATCGGCCCTACTTCACCTCGGCGCCCGGCGGGAGCGGCCCCGGATCCACCAGCGAGAGATCCTTCCCGCCCGCACCCGCCGCGAGCAGCATCCCGCGGCTCTCGATCCCACGCATGGTCCTGGGCTTGAGGTTGGTCACCACCACCACGTTGCGGCCCACCAGCCCCTCCGGCTCCGGGTACGCCTCGGCGATGCCGGCGGCGATCGTCCGCGGCGCGCCCTCGCCCACGTCCACCGTCAGCTTGAGCAGCTTGTCCGCCTTGGGGATGCGCTCGGCGGAGACGATCTTCCCCACCTTCAGCGAGACCTTGAGGAAGTCCGCGTACTCGATCTCCGGCTC
>CAZQVZ010000204.1:0-7190 GCA_964596895.1 uncultured Myxococcaceae bacterium | reverse complement strand
GCTGCGGCTGGATGATCTTCTCCACCTGTTCTGCCTCCATGCGAGCGATGAGCGGCGCCGGCGACCCGATGGGCCGGCTCCGGTCGAGCAGCGGGTACTGGGCCTTCGAGATCCGCTCGAAGGTGAGCGGCTCGGCGTTGAGCTGTTCGAAGAGCTTCTGTGACAAGGACGGGACCACCGGCTGCAGCAGCCCGGCGAGCAGGTACACCACGTCGGCTGCGTCCGAGAGATCCCGCCGCGCCAGCTCCGGATCCTTCTTCACCTGCGCCCACGGCGCCTGGGTCTGGAGGAAGGCGTTGGCGGCGCTGGCGATCTCGCCGATCACCTTCATCGCCGCGCGGTACTCCACCCGCTCGAAGGCCGAGCGGACCTCGGCCACGCGCGAGAGCGCATCCTCCACCAGCTTCCGGCCCGGGCCGTCCCCGCCCGCCGCCAGGCCCTTCTGCAGCGGTCCCGCGAGCATGGAGAGCGACCGGTTGGCGAGGTTGCCCACGTTGTTGACCAGCTCCGCGTTGACGCGCTGGCGGAACTCGGTGAGCGAGAGGTCGAGGTCCTCGGGCCCCGCGCCCAGGCTCATCGCGTAGAAGTAGCGCAGGTACGACGGGTCGAGGTGATCCAGGTAGGTGCGCGCGTTGACGAAGGTCCCGCGCGACTTGGACATCTTCTCGCCGTTCACGGTCAGGTGGCCGTGGACGTGGATCCGGTCCGGCACCTTGAAGCCCGCGGTCTTCAGCACCGCCGGCCAGAACAGCGCGTGGAAGTAGACGATGTCCTTGCCGATGAAGTGGACGATCCGCGTGTCCGCGTCCTTCGCCCAGTAGTCGAGCGCGTCCTTCGCCCTGCCCGTCTGCTTCGCCCACCTCTCGGTGGTGGAGATGTAGCCGATGGGCGCGTCCAGCCAGACGTAGAAGAACTTGTCCTCTTCCCCCGGGATGGGGAACCCGAAGTACGGCCCGTCCCGGCTGATGTCCCAGTCGTTGAGCCCCTTCTCGAAGAACTGGCCCAACTGCGCGGCGATGCCGGGGTTCAGGAAGGAAGGCTTCCGGATGAGGTCCTTCAGGAAGTCTGCGTGGCGCGGGAGCCGGAAGAACAGGTGGGCGGACCTCCGGCGCACAGGCGGCGTGCCGCACAGCCCGCAGCGTGGGTCCTTCAAATCCGTGGGCGCGTAGGTCTTGCCGCACTTCTCGCAGACGTCGCCGTACTGGTCGGCAGCGTCGCAGTTGGGGCAGCGGCCACGGACGAAGCGGTCCGGCAGAAAGCGCGCGTCCTTCTCGCAGTACGTCTGCTCCACGTCCCGCCGGTCGATGTCGCCTGCCTCCTTGAGGCGGCTGTAGATCAGCTCCGCGTAGTGGCGGTTCTCCTCCGAGTTGGTGGACCAGAAGAAGTCGAAGGCGATGTCGAAGTCCCGGAAGTCCTTCTGGTGCTGCTCGAAGAACTGGGCCACGAACGCGTCGGGCGTCATCCCGTGCTTGCGCGCGTTCAGCTCGATGGGCGTCCCGTGCGTGTCGTCCGCGCACAGGTAGATGGCGTCCTTGCCGCAGGACTTGAGGAAGCGCGCGTAGATGTCGGTCTGCACGTACTCCACGAGGTGCCCCAGATGGATGGGGCCGTTCGCGTACGGCAGGGCGCTGGTGATGAGGATGCGCTCGGACATGGTGGAAGAAGGCTCCTTCGAAGGGCGCGCACCATAACCATGGGGACGCGCCGCGTCAGCGGTTCTGACGGGCCAGCGTCTCGAGCAGCAGCGCCTCGAGGATGAGCTTGCCGTTGCCAGAGCTCTTGAGCTGCAGGTCCGCGTCCGCGCAGGCGCACAGCGCGTCCATCAGCTCCTCGCGGGAGTAGCGGCCGGCCGCCTGCATGCCGGCGTACGCCGCGTACGGGTGCGGCGGCTTTCTGCCCTGGGCCTTGTAGTCCCGCTCCATGCCGGGCCACAGCCGGGACTTGAACTCATCGAAGCGCATCCGGAAGGGGCCGGACAAGAGCTTCGACAGGCGCTCGCGGCCCTCCAGCAGGTTCCGGAAGATGGACGCCACCGCGCCCAGAAGCTGCAGCCCGTGGGTGCCCTGCCCCATCACGTCCCGCACGTAGGCCAGCGCGGCGGCCGCGTCCCGCTTCTGGAGCGCGTCGGAGAGCTCCATGAACTCGTCCTCGCGGGCCTTGCCGACCAGGAGCTTCACGTCCTCGGCGCGGATGACGGGCGCGTCCGCGTAGGCGACGAGCTTCTCCACCTCCGACTGGAGCAGGCGCATGTTGCCGCCCACCCGCTCCTTGAGGATCTCCTCCGCGCCGGGCCCGAGCCGCTTGCCGCTGGGCCCCAGCCACTCGGCCAGCACCTCTCCCAGATCCAGGTCCTTCATGCGGGAGGCGACCTTGCGCTCCACGTAGCGGCCCTGGTCCTTCGCCAGCTTCACCAGCGGGTTCTTCGCGTCCACCTCGGACGCGGCGAGCACCAGCGCGTGGCCTTTGGGCACGCCCCGCTCGAACAGCGCCACCAGGGCGGAGGTGTCCCCCTCCGGCGCGGTGACGCCTTCGTCGCGGCAGAAGGCGGAGACCTCGGCGAGGAACTCGAGGTCTACCTCCGCGAGGTCCACGTCCAGCTCCTCCTTCCACTTCTGCGCAGAAGGGGCGCCCGGTGACGAGGTGTCCAGCTCTGCGGCCCCCCAGCCGGCGCGCGCGGCGAGCGCGAGGAGCCTGCGCGCCCCCTCCTTCCTCCGGCCGGCCTTCCACGCGTCCCGCGCCTTGCCGAGCGCGTCCCCGCGGCCCTTCTTCGGGGCGAGGAACTCCGGATCCCGGACGAGCACCACCTTCGGGCCGGGGAAGAGCGGCAGCGTGGCCAGCTCCTGCGCCACCTCTCGCGGCGAGGCGCCGTCCATCAGGGCGAGGTTCAGGCCCACCGATCCGTCCGGCACCAGCCGCTTCACCAGGTCATCCGCGCCCTTGCGGACGAGAAACTCCTCACCCGCGAGCAGGTAGAGCGCTGCGCCCTTGCCGCCCTCTGCCTCCTGCAGCACGTCGTCCAGTTCGTCGCTCACGCGGGCGTCTCCTTCGCCATGGCGAGGAGCATCCGTTCGAGCTGCAGCCGCGGCTGGCCGTTGCGTTCGCTGATGGCGACGCGCGCCGCGCCCACCCGCCGGTGCCGCGCGTGGAGCGCTCCTGCCGAGTGCTTCGCCGCCGCCTGCCCGAGCAACTCCGCCAGGTCCACGTTCAGGATGGCGGCGCCGCCGGCCCGGGCCACCGCCACGTCCCGCAGCCACAGGTCCAGGACCTCCAGCGCCTCCTCCGCGTCCTCGCGCCCACCGCCGAAGGAGTCCGCGAACGCGAGGAGCGTGCGCGCATCCCCGAAGTCCAGCTCTTCGAAGGCGGAGATGACCGCCGCGCGGCGCTGAAGGGCCCTGGGGTCCAGCTGCAGCGCGCGCGAGAGGCTCCCGCCGGACAGCCGCGCCATCAGCGTCGCCTGGGTGTCATCCACCTTCCGCGCTTCGCGGATCTTGTCGGAGAGGAAGGCCTCCGGGAGCGGCCCGAACTGGGCCCGGCTGCAGCGGCTGCGGATGGTGGGCAGAAGCCGCTCCGGCTCCGAGGCGATGAGGACCAGCACCGTGCCAGACGGCGGCTCCTCCAGCGTCTTCAGGAAGGCGTTCTGAGCCTGGGTGTTGAGCTTGTGCGCGCTGGCGACGATGACCACCCGCCGTCCGCCTTCGAGCGGGCGCAGCGCGAGCCGCTCCTGGAGGCTCCTGACCTGCTCCACGCGGATCTCGCGCGAGGGGGTGTGGTTGAAGTCGCTGCGGCCGGCGAGCTTGCGCGAGATCTGCTCGTCCTCCGGCATCAACCAGGCCACGTCCGGGTGGCTCCGGCGGATGACCCGGCCGCAGGCCGCGCAGGCGCCGCAGCCCTCGCCCGGCCGCTCGGTGCACAGGAGCGCCTGGGCGAGCCCGAGCGCCGTGAGCTCCTTGCCGACGCCGTCCGGCCCCGCGAAGAGCCACGCGTGGTGCAGCGTGTCCGCCTTCAGCGCCGCGGTGAGCGCCGCCACAGCCCGGTCCTGACCCACCACGTCCGTAAGCGGCATGCGCGAGGGAGATCGCCTGCCGGGCAGACGGAAGTCAACCGCAACCCTCGGCCTTGACCGTTGGCGGGCGCGCGCAGAGAGTCCCCGGCGCCTTGAGCGAGTTTCTCCAGAGCAACCTCTTCCTCCTCGTCTGTGGCGCCCTCCTGCTCCTGCTGGGGGTGCTGCGCGCGTTCAGCCACGACAGGTCGCTGCGCCAGGACGTGCGCGTCGCCTTCATCTTGACGCTCGTGTGCGTCGGCTTCTGGCTGCTCGCGCACCTCTTCGGGGACCAGGTCGCCGAAGACGTCGGACGGGGCCTGCGGCTGGCGTGGCTTCTGGCCTTCGCGTTCGCGGTCATCCGGATGGGCGTGGGCGTGTCGTTGTGGGCGTTCCGGTTCCGGCGGGCGGCGGCGGTCACGCCGAAGATCGTCCGGGACGTGGTGTCCGGCGCGCTGTACGTGCTGGCGGCGCTGCCCATCCTCAAGAGCACCCTCCAGGTGGATCTGGCGGGCCTGGTGGCGACGAGCGCCATCCTCTCGGTGGTGCTCGGCCTCGCGCTGCAGGACACCCTGGGCAACCTCTTCGCCGGGCTGTCCCTGCAGCTCGAGCGGCCGTTCGAGGTGGGGGACGTGGTGACGGTGGGTGACTACACCGGCCGCATCGCGCAGGTGGGCTGGCGGGCCACGCGCATCGAGACGTTCGTGAACGAGAGCGTCACCCTGCCCAACAACATCGTCGCCAAGGAGGCGGTGAAGAACTACTCGCGCGCGCAGGCGCCGCTGGGCCGGGACGTCTATCTGAGGGTGAGCTACGCGGTGCCGCCCAACCGGGTGAAGGGCGCGGTGATGGACACCCTCAGGGAGCTGCCGGAGCTGCTGGCGCTGCCGGAGCCGCACGTGCGCACCTGGGCGTTCGACCCGGACGGCGTGCGCTACCAGATCCGCTACTACGCCGCGGAGTGGGAGGCGTCGGTCCGGACGCTGGAGCAGCTCAACACGCGGCTGTGGTACCGGTTCCAGCAGGACGGCATCCCCGTGGCGCTGCCGCAGCGGGTAATGCACGAGGCCACCGCTTCGGACCGGCCCTTCCGCACCCTGGACGAGACGCTGGGGCTCCTGACCTCGGTGGATCTGCTGCGGCTATTGCGGCCGGAGGATCTGAGGATGCTCGCGGCGGAGGTCTTGCCGCGGCGGTTCCACGCGGGCGAGCGGATCATCCAGGCGGGCGCGGAGGGCAACACCTTCTACGTGGTCTCGGCGGGCGCGGTGTCGGTGCGGACCGGGCAGCCGGAGACGGAGGTGAAGCAGCTCGGGCCCGGGGCCTACTTCGGCGAGATGTCGCTGCTCACCGGCGAGCCGCGCAGCGCGTCGGTGGTGGCGGTGGGTGAGGCCGAGCTGCTGGAGATTGCGCGGCCCACGTTCGGGCGGATCCTGGCGGCGCATCCGGAGCTCGGCAGGAAGCTCGCGGAGCTGCTCGGGAGCCGGCGCAGCGAGCTGCAGGCGGTGGCGCAGGCGTCGTGTCCGACGGAGGTCAATGCCACCCCCGACGCCCGGCGCATCTTTGCGCGGCTCAAGGAGATCTTCGGGCTGGCCGAAGCATGAAGGAGTGAATGAACGGCGGCCTGCGCCGGTAGAGTGGATGCATGCGCCGCTCTCTGCTCGCCACCGTCGTCACAGTCGCCTTCGCCGCCACGTCGTTCGCCCTCCCCTCCCCCGCCTTCGCGGCGAAGCAGCCCTTCGACACGTGGCTGCAGTCCTTCGCGAAGGAGGCGAAGAAGAAGGGGGTCGGGGAGAAGGGGCTCGCCGCGCTGGAGGGGATCGAGCCGATTCCGAAGGTGATCGAGCTCGACCGGAAGCAGCCCGAAGGGACCATGACCTTCGAGCGGTACCTGCAGATCGTGGTGAAGCCCGAGCGGATCACGGACGGGCGGCGGCTTCTGGCCGAGCACGGGGCGCTCCTCGAGAAGGTCGCGGCCCAGCACGGCGTGGACCCCGCGTTCATCGTGGCGTTGTGGGGCGTGGAGACGAGCTTCGGGAAGATCACCGGGGACTATTCGGTGGTCGCCTCCCTGGCGACGCTGGCGCACGATGGCCGGCGGGCGAAGTTGTTCACGGCGCAGCTTCTGTCCGCTCTGAAGATCCTGGATGAGGGACACATCTCCGCGGAGGAGATGAAGGGCTCCTGGGCCGGGGCGATGGGCCAGTGCCAGTTCATGCCCGGGACGTTCCTCGCCTACGCGTTCGATCAGGACGGGGACGGGCGCAAGGACATCTGGGGGACCTTGCCGGACGTGTTCGGGTCCACCGCGAACTACTTGAAGAAGATCGGCTGGAAGCGCGGGACCGGCTGGGGCGTCGAGGTCGTCTTGCCCGAAGGGTTCGACGCAGCGCTGATTGGCCGGGACACCCGGAAGAGCGCGGGGGAGTGGGAGAAGCTCGGAGTGAAGGCGAAGGACGGCAGCACGCTGAAGGCTTCCGCGCCCGCGTCGATTGTCCGGCCCGGCGGCAAGACGGACCGCGTGTTCATGGTGTGGGGCAACTACCGCGCGCTGCTGAACTGGAACCGGTCGGAGTATTTCGCGACAGGCGTGAGCCTTTTGGCGGACGAGATTGCGAAGCCCCAGGCGGAGTAGGTTGGATGAATCCCGTCCGCTGAGCGCTGACGACGTACCGGCTCCGGCAGGAGTTCGCGCCGGTGGGGATGCTCGGGGACGTCGTCCGCTGGAGCCTCGCGAGCGGGCCTCCTCGCGTCCTCGCCGGCGCCGGTGGGCAGGATGAGTGCACCCAGGATGTCGGGCACCCGGCGGCGGGGGACGGCGCTTCGTCCGCGCTGCGCCACGACCGCGGCGCCTGGCTCGGCGTTTCCCTCCACCAAAGTTACGTTTGACCGAGCAGATCTCGCGGATTTGCCCTTCGGGCTCTGACCGCCCGCGCAAGTGCCCGATTTCTCGTAGACGCATGGGAATCGCGGTACCCACGGCCGCAGCTGCTCGGTCAAACGTAACTTTGCCGGTGGAGCCGCGCGGTATGCGTGGTCGTTAGACGTAGAGGATGGATTCGCAACCGCGATCCTCGCCAGCGCCACCTGCGCCTTCGCGGCCACGTCCATGCCTGGGGCTCATGGGTGCAGCACAGGTCCGTCACCGCGA
>CAZQVZ010000203.1:0-10226 GCA_964596895.1 uncultured Myxococcaceae bacterium | reverse complement strand
CGGGGATGTCCGCCGCGGGCGGCGCGTCCCAGGCGGCGACGTCCGCGGGCGGCTGGGACGGTGGGGAAGACTTGCGCTGCTCGCTCGAGTCCCGGGGGCGCGCCAGGGTCCGCGACGGCCTCGCCGTCTCCGGCGCCCGCGCGGGGGGCGCATCCCAGGTCATGTCCGCCGAGCGCCCGGGAGGCGTGCCACCGCCACGGCCAGCGTCGGTGGGCGCCGTGGAGGAACCTCCTGCTGCGGGCGCCGTGGCAGCCGCCGGCTCCCCCGTGGTGGAGGAGGGCTCGTCCACCTGAGGATCCGGATAGCCGAGCCGCGCCTCCTCCTCGAGCCGGTCCGCGAACAGCGTCCCCATCAGCTCCGAGACCTGCACAGACGTGGCGACCCAGCGCTGCGAGACGAGGAACTCCTCGAGCGCCATCTGGAAGACCCGCGCGTCGCGGTAGCGATCATCCGCGGCCTTCGCCAGCGCGCTCATCACCACCGAATCCAGCTCGGACGGCACGTCCGCCACCTGCGACGGCGGGGCGATGCTGCACTCCAGCGCCGCCTGCAGGGTGGCCAGCTCGCTCTCCTGCTTCAACGGCCGCACGCCGGTGAGCAATTCGTAGAGCACGAGGCCGATGGCGAAGATGTCCGAGCGGTGGTCCAGCGGCTTGCCGGCGGCCTGCTCCGGCGCCATGTACGCGAACTTGCCCTTGATGGCGCCCGAGCGCGTCATCGACTGGGCGTCCGCCGCCTTGGCGATGCCGAAGTCCACCAGCTTCACCGACCCGTCGAAGCTGACGAGGATGTTCTGCGGCGAGATGTCCCGGTGGACCACGCGCAGGGGGCTGCCGCGGTCGTCGGTCTTGGTGTGCGCGTAGTAGAGGCCCTCGCACGCGGACGCGACGATGCGGATGGCCAGGGGCCGGGCAACCCACTGCCCGGTGCTCCAGGCCTTGCGCATCACCCGGCCCAGGTCTTCGCCGTGCACGTACTCCATGGCGATGAAGTAGGTGCCGTTGGTTTCACCCAGGTCGTAGATCTGCGCGATGTTCGGGTGGTTGAACCGCGCGGCGATCTTCGCCTCGTTCAGGAACATCTGGACGAACTCGGGGTCGTCCGCGAGGTGGGGGAGGATCCGCTTGACCACCAAGAGCCGGCTGAAACCTTCAATGCCGGTGTGCCGCGCCAGCCACACCTCGGCCATGCCGCCGGTAGCGAGCTTCTTGATGAGCTGGTACTTCCCGAAGGTCTGGCCGTTCATCCCGGGGCGCGGCGAGGTTACGCCAACCGTCCGCCAAATTCCCAATGGTTGACGCCACTTGTGCTCAAATCAGAGGCCATGTCTCCCTCCGCTTGGCGCGCCGCCTGGCTGCTCGCCCTCTGTGCCCTGCTTCCGTTCGGAGCGGCCCATTCCGAGGAGGGGCTCCCCACCCCGCCCCAGCCGGTCAACCGGCTCAACGTCACCTCGCACACGAGCCTGCACCAGCTGTCCTGGCGGGACGCTGAAGATGTCCTCGAAGGCGCCCTTCTCCCGCTGAACCCCCAGGTAGGCAGCCCGCTGACAGTGTCGGTTCGGGTGGGCACCCTGCACGGGGCGCGCTTTGATGGTCCAGTGTCCTTGACCATTCGCGCGGAAGCGGACCGGTCCGAGCAGACCCGCATCGTCGAGCGGGAGGGCGAACGGTGGCTGGCTGAGTTCATCCCCACCCAGCGCGGTCCCCACCAGCTCACCGTCGCCTTCCAGTCCACGCGGCACAAGGTGCTGCAGGGCGGGTTCAGGGTTCACCCGGCGTCCGTGTCGCGAAGCTGGGCGTGGGCGCTGGGTGGCCTCCTGGTCGTCGGTGCCGTGGGCTTCGGCGCGCTCCGACTGCTGAGAAAGAAGCCCGAAGAGCCGCCGCCGGCGCCCGCAGAGAAGTAGGGCGCCCTATTCGAAGCCCCCGCTGAGAGCTGTGGTAATCGAACCCGGCGATGAGCCCCCGAAACCCAAAGCGGCGCAGCGGTTCCTCCCACCCGCGCCCGGGCCGGTCCGCCTCCCCGCGGTCCAGCGCCTCCTCGGATTCCGCTGCGAGCCGGCCGCTGCGTGAGGACCTGGTCCACGCGGCGGCCCTGGAGGCGTACGGGCTGGTGCGCCACGAAGGCCGCCTTTCGGACCGCGCCCTGGACACCACGCTCCGGGTCCGCAAACACCTGTGGTCGCAGGAGCGGCGGGCCGTGGCCGAGCGGGTGTACGGCCTGCTCCGCCGGCAGCGCACGGTGGACTGGCTGCTCGACAGGGTGGGCGCGTCCACTGCGGGGCCCACCACCGCGCAGGATCTGCTGCGGCTGTGCGCAAGCCGCATCCTGCACGGTGAGGAGGTGGCGGAGGTCCTCCGCTCCGCGCCGCTCGAGCCGCAGGACGCAGACCTCCTCCGCCGCCTCCCGGGCGCTGCGTCTGCGCTCCTGGCGCTGCCTTTCGAAGCGCGGTTCCCCATCCAGGCGTCCCTCCCGGACTTCCTCGCCGCGAAGTTCCAGGCGGAGTTCGGGGACGAAGCAGAGCGCGCCGCGGAGGAGATGAATGAGCGCGCGCCGCTGTGCGCGCGGTTGAACCCCCTGAAGACCACGCGGGAAGCGCTGATGGCCCGGCTGCGCGAGGAGGGGGTGGACGTGCGCCCCACCCCGCTGTCCCCGTATGGCCTGCTGCTGGAGACGCGGATCAACGCCTTCTCCCTGCCCGCGTTCCGGGACGGGCTGTTCGAGTTGCAGGACGAAGGCAGCCAGCTCCTCGGCATGCTGGTGGACGCCCCGCCGACGCGCGTGGTGGACGCCTGCGCAGGCGCCGGCGGGAAGACCCTGCAGCTCGCGGCGCAGATGAAGAACCGCGGAGATCTGCACGCGCTGGACGTGGATGAACGCCGGCTCGACGAGCTGCGGCGGCGCGCACGACGGGCCGGCGTCCACAACGCGCGGGTGCAGGTCATCCCGGCCGAAGGCGACGCGGCGCTCACCGCGCTCGCGGCGCTCGCGCAGAAGGCGGACCGGGTGCTGGTGGACGCGCCCTGCAGCGGCACCGGTACCTTGCGGCGCAAGCCGGACGCGCGCTACCGGCTGACCGCCGAGGACCTCTCGCAGCACGTCCTGCGGCAGAAGACGCTGCTGGAGCGCTTCTCCGTGATGGTGAAGCCCGGCGGCCGGCTCATCTACGGCACCTGCTCGGTGCTCCGGGAGGAGAACGAGGACGTGGTCTCGGACTTCCTCTCCCGCCACCCGGACTACCAGCTCCTCCCCGCCGAGCGCTTCCTGCCGGAGGCGGTGGGCCCGAAGGTGACCCGGGAGGGATTTCTGCGACTCTTCCCGCACCGGCACGGCACGGATGGCTTCTTCGGTGCCGTGCTGCAGAGGGTGAGGGGCCCGGCGAATGGCGGATGAGCTGTCGCTGCTGCACCAGCTCGTCGTGGAGACGCGCGAAGCGCCCTCCTCGGAGGCGCTGCTGCAGTCGTTGGTGGATCGCACCTCCGGGCTTCTGGGGGTGGTTCGGGTCGCCGCCTATCTCTTCACGCAGGACCAGGCGTCCTTGTCCTCGGTGGCGCGCGCCGGGATGCCCATCCACCGGACGAAGGTGGAGTACCGGCCCGGGGAGGGCCTCATCGGGTGGATTGCGCAGGCCCACAGGCCGCTGCGGACGGGGGATGCGGAGGGAGATCCCCGCTTCCTCCCCCGCCAGCAGATGACCACCCGCATCGGGTCGTTCGTGGGCGTCCCGCTGTTGGCCTGGGGCAAGGCGGTGGGCGTCTTGAGCGCCACCCACCCCGAGCCTGATCACTTCTCGGCGCACCACGAGCGCCTCCTGGAGCTCGCCGCGGCCCTGTGCGCGCCGCACCTCGTCCCCGCAGGCGGTGCAATCCCGTGAGCCGGCGGAGGGGCGTGCCCTGGCTTTTGCCGGCGGTGCTCACCGCCGCGTGTGCCTTCGGCTGCCGGATTGAGACCGCGCCGCCGGGCCAATCCTCCAGCGCGGCACAGAGGTCTTCGGCCGCGGACCTCACCGCTGAACCCTCCGGCGAGCTGTGGATCTACACCTCCATGTACCGCCAGGTGATCGACGCGCTCGAGCCCCTCTTGAAGGAGCGGCTGCCCAACGTCCGCGTGCACTGGTACCAGGCGGGCAGTGAGAAGGTGGCCAGCCGGCTCGAAGCCGAGCGCGCCGCCGGCGCCGTCCGCGCGGACGTTCTACTGACCAGCGACCCTTTCCTCTATGAGCGGCTGCGCGAGGAGGGCGCGCTCTTGCGCTACGCGTCCCCCAATGCGCTGCGGATTCCGCGGAGCCTGCTGGACCTGGACGCGCAGTGGGTGTCGGCGCGGCTGTCCACCATGGTGCTGGTCCACCGCGAAGGCGAGGCGGAGGTGCCCGCGTCATTCGAAGCGCTGGGCGCGCCGGCCTTTCGCGGCCAGGTGGCGGTGGGAGATCCGCTGACGAGCGGCACCGCCTTCACCTGGGCGGTGTTCGTGTCCGAGCGCTACGGCGCAGGCTACTTCCCCAGCCTGCGCCAGAACGGGGCGGTGGTGGCGGGAGGCAACGCGGCGGTGCTCCAGAAGGTGGAGAGCGGCGAGGTGAAGGTGGGGGTGCTGCTGCTCGAGAACGCCCTGGCTGCGCGCAGCCGCGGCAGTGGGGTGGCCGTGACCTGGCCTGCGGATGGCGCGGTGGTGGTTCCGGGGCCGGTGGCCATCTTCGCCGGCTCCCCCAATCCGCAGGCGGCGCGGGCCTTCGTGGACCTGCTGCTCTCTGCGGAGGGGCAGGCGCTGGTGGTGGCCGAAGGAGACATGCACGCGGTGGATCCGCGGCTGCCGGGTCCTGACGGCCAGCCTGCGCTCGAGGCGCTCCTCGAACGGTCACAGCCTTGGACCCCGGAGGTGATGGAGGCGGGGATGCGGCGCGGCGGGGAGATCAAAGAGGCGTTCTCGCGGGCCTTCTCCGAATGAGCGCGCAGCGGTCAGGGCCACGGCTGGCGCTGCTCGGGGCGTGGCTCGTCCCCATCCTCCTCTTCGGGGTGGGGCCGGTGGCGCTGCTGGTGGTGCGCAGCGTGGGTCACCTGGACGCAAGCGCGTGGCGGGAGCTGCTCGGGCAGGGCGGGCCGCTGGTCAACACGGTGCTGATCGCCCTGGGGGCCGCGTCCTTCGCGCTGCTGGTGGGGGGGCCGCTCGCGTTCCTGCTCTTTCGGACGGACCTGCCCGCGCGCGGGCCGCTGGTGGCGCTGTTCACCCTGCCCTCGGCCGTCCCGCCGTTCATCTGGGCCATGGGTTGGCTGTCGCTCGCCAATCCGCGCGCGGGCTACCTCAACCGGATCTTCGGCGAGGGGACCTTCGACATCTATGGCCCCCTCGGCATCGCCTTCGTGGAGGGGCTGGCAGGGCTGCCGCTGGTGCTGCTCGCGGGCGCGGCGGCGCTGCGCCGCATAGACCCTTCGCTCGAGGAGGCGGCGCGGCTGTGCGGCGCGGGCCCTGTGCGCGCGGTGATGGTGTCCACCCTGCCGCTGGCGCTGCCTTCGCTGCTGGCGGGCGGGGTGATGGTCTTCCTGATGGCCGCCTCTGCGTTCGGGGTGCCGTACATCCTCGGCGTCTCCGCGTCCCCGCCCACGCAGGTCTTGACCACCCGCATCTACGGCTACGTCTTGATGGGTGGGCAGGACGGCATCGCCCGCGCGGTGGTGCTGGCCACGGCGCTCTTGCTGATGACCCCGCTGGTCTTGTGGGTGAACGGGGCGCTGGGGCGGCTGGGGCGCGTGCGGCTCCTCTCCGGCAAGGGCTTTGCGCAAAGGCCCCTGCCTCTGGGCCGCGCCAGGCCCTGGCTGACGGCCTTCGTCCTCGCGGTGGCGGCGGTGCTGGTGGTGCTGCCTTTGGGGGCCATCGCGCTGACGTCCTTCCAGCGGAGCTTCGGCGCGGCGGTGAGCGCGGAGAGCTTCACGCTGCAGCATTGGGGGGCGGTGCTCGGGGATGTGCGCACCGTCAAGGCGGCCCTCCGGAGCCTGGTGCTCGCCGCCGGCGCGGCGCTGCTGGTCTGTGCGCTCGGGCTCTCCGCGGCGCTCCTGCGCCGGGCGCTGCCGCGGGCGGGCCGGATGGTCGAGCCGCTCGCGGTGTGGCCCTACGCGGTGCCGGGCACGGTGGTGGCCATGGCGCTGCTCGTCGCGTTCTCGCGAGATGTCCGGTTCATCTTCGCGGACCAGGTCACCTTCGTGCTCGCGCTGGCCCACACCGGGTGGCTCCTGCTCATCGCCTACGCGTCGAAGTACCTGGCGCTGGGTGCGCAGAACAGCTCCGAGGCGCTCGCGCAGGTGGACCCGTCTTTGGCCGAGGCCGCGCGGGTGAGCGGCGCGGGGCCTGTGCGCGCGTTTCGGGACGCCGTCTTCCCCGTGCTCAAGCCCGCGCTCGGCGCCGCGTTCCTGCTCGCCTTCCTCGTGAGCGCGACGGAGATCACCATGTCGGTGCTGCTGGTGCCCGCCGGCCAGGACGTCCTGGGGACGCTGCTGTTCGAACTGCAGAGCTACGCGGACCCGAGCGCCGCCGCGGTGCTCGCCTGCGCCTTCGTGCTGCTGGTGCTCGCAGGCCAGTTCGGGCTGTCGTCGCTTCAGCGGCGGAGGGCCGCCTGATGGCGTCCATCACCCTCGAAGGTCTCGAGAAGTCGTACGGGCGGACGCAGGTGGTCCGGGGCCTGAGCCTGCAGGTGCAGCCGGGCGAGCTGGTCTCGCTGCTGGGACCCTCCGGATGCGGGAAGACCACCACGCTCCGGATGATCGCCGGGCTGGAGTTCCCGGACCAGGGCGTCATCCGCATCGATGATGAGGTGGTGGCCTCGGAGCGGGTGCGCGTGGCGCCGGAGCGAAGGCGCCTGGGGATGGTGTTCCAGAGCTACGCCATCTGGCCGCACAAGAGCGTGGCGGCGAACGTCGCCTATCCCCTGCAGCTTCGTCGCGTCTCGCGCGCGGACATCACCACGCGGGTGGCGCAGGCGCTGCGCTGGGTGCGGCTGGAGGCGCTGGCGCACCGGATGCCGCACGAGCTCTCCGGCGGCCAGTTGCAGCGGGTGGCGCTGGCGCGGGCCCTGGTCGCGGACCCGCGGGTGCTGCTGCTCGACGAACCCTTGAGCAACCTGGACGCGGCGCTCCGCGAGGAGCTGCGCGCGGAGATCGCCGCTCTGCGCGCCCGCCTGGGCACGACGATGATCTACGTGACGCACGACCAGGCGGAGGCGCTGGCGCTCTCGGACCGCATCGCGGTGATGAACGGCGGCGTCCTCGAGCAGGTGGACCCGCCGGAGCGGCTGTACCACGCGCCGCGAACGCCCTTCGTCGCCGGCTTCGTGGGCGGGGCGAACCTCCTCGAAGGCGCGGTCGCGGACGGGCGCTTCGTCATCACGGAAGACCTGTGGTTCGAGCTGCCGGAGGACCTGGCGGCGTCTGCCTTTGGACCTTCGACGCTGGTGGTCCGGCCGGAGGACCTGGAGGTCGGGCCGGAGGGGACGCGGCTGCCCTTGTCGGCGCGGCTGTTTCTGGGACACGCCGCGGAGTTCCGCTTCCCGCTCGGCCACAGGCTGCTCCGGGCGGTGGGGCCGTCTTTGGACGCGCGCCCGGGTGATTGGCTCGGCGTCCGGGTCCGGCGAGGCCGGCTCTACCCGCGAACGTGACCGGGGGCGCCTGCGTCCTCCGAGCGCCGAGCGCGCCGCCCGCGCCCAGGTGACCTCTTCGTCGAGGTCGAGTTCGAGCACGGTGTCCATCATCCCGGGCACCGAGTCGCGCGCGCCGGACCGGGACACCCGCGAAGCAGATAGGCGGCCGGGGCGGACGTGGGCGCGCTCCTCGCAGGTGGGCGTTTGAGACCGCGCCTGACCGCATGGAAGGTGCCTGGCAGTGGAGCGGCCGCTGCTTCGGATAGATTCGCCCGCCGTCCTCCACCCCGCGCGCGCCCCATGACCGCCCCCCACGCCATCTCCTACACCGTCCGCCTGCCGCAGCCGCACAGCCACACGCTGGAGGTGGAGGCCCTCTTCCCCGCTGCGCCCGGCCCGCTGGAGGTCGCGCTGCCGGTCTGGACACCTGGCAGCTACCTGGTCCGCGAGTTCTCCCGCCACCTCTCCGACCTGCGCGCGGAGACGCTCGAGGGTGAGCCCCTGCCGCTCTCGCGACTGGACAAGCGTGCTTTACGAATTGACGCCGACGGCGAAGCGGTGCGGCTTCGCTACGCCGTCTACGCGAATGAGCTGTCGGTGCGGACGAGCCACGTGGACGGCTCACACGCCTTCTGGAACGGCGGCAACGTTTTCCTCTTTGACGAGAGACGCAGGGACGCTGAGCACCGGGTTCATGTGGAGGCGCCGGGCGGGTGGCAGGTCTTCACCGCCCTGGCACAGGACGCGGGCGGCGCCTTCGTGGCCGAGACCTACGACGCGCTGGTGGACGCGCCGTTCGAGGTGGGCCCACATCCGTCCTTCGACTTCGAGGTGGAGGGCGCGCCGCACCGGATGGTGTTCTTCGGTGGGCTGCCCCCGGACCCACTGCGCGTCGTGGAGGACGTGCGGCGTTTGTGCGCGCTGCAGGCGGGGGTCTTCGGGGGGCTGCCCCTTCGGCGGTACCTCTTCATCGTCCACCTGCTCGACAAGGGCCGCAGCGGGCTCGAGCACAGCGACTGCTCGGTGCTCCTCTACTCGCGCCACAACTTCGGGAGCGTGCGCGGCTACGAGGACTTCCTCCACCTCGTGGCGCACGAGTACTTCCACCTCTGGAACATCAAGCGGCTGCGGCCCCGGGCGCTCTCCCGCGTGGACTACGGCCGGGAGAACCACACGCGCCTTCTGTGGGCCTTCGAGGGGATCACCAGCTACTTCGACATGCTGCTCACCCGGCGCGCGGGGCTGAGCCCGCCCTCCCGCTACCTGCAGCGGCTGGGCGAAGCGCTCACGCAGTTGCATGGGACGCCGGGCAGGCGGGTGATGACGCTGGAGGACGCGTCCTTCCTCGCCTGGGTGAAGCAGTACCGGCCCGACGAGAACGCGCCCAACAGCGCCGTCTCCTACTACCTGAAGGGTGAGGTCGTGGGCTGGCTGCTGGACCTGCACATCCGCCGCGCCACGAACGATCTGCGCGGGCTGGAGGACGTGCTTCGCCTGCTGTGGGCGCGCCATCCGGACGGGGTGCCCGAAGAGGGCTGGGAGCCGGCGGCCTCGGAGGTGGCGGGCGTGGACCTGAAGCCGTTCTTCGACCGGGCCCTGCGGAGCACCGAGGAGCTCGACTATTCGGTCCTGGGACACGTGGGCCTGGACGTCCGGTTCCGGCCGCGTGAATCCCCCGGCGACAAGGGCGGCACCCCGCCTCGCTCACGGGACGGGCGCCCGAGGGGCTGGCTGGGCTTGACCGTCCGGGCCTCGGGCACGGTGGGCGTGGTCTACGCGGACTCCCCGGCCATGGCGGCGGGCATCTATTCGGACGACGAGGTCATCGCGCTCGACGGCTTCCGCGTGGACGGCGGCGCGCTCCAATCCCGGGTGGATGACCGGTCGCCTGGAGAGCAGGTGCGGGTGACGCTCTTCCGCCGGGACCGGCTCGTCGACGTGGAGGTGACGCTCGGCGAGAAGCCGGCGGACGCCGCGTGGCTGGTGCGCACCGAGCAGCCGAGCGACGCGCAAAGGCGCGCCTATGCGGCGTGGATGGGCGCGTCGTGGGAGGCCGAGGGCTGACGCGCGGTCGTTGCTGGCCTTCCTTGCCGCGTGTAAGTGTGCCGCATGGCCCTGCGCTCTCTGCTCTTCGTGTCCCTGTTCTCCCTGGCGCTCACCGCCTGCGGCCCCAACATCGAGCACCGCCCCGACGGTGGAGGTGTGGTCCGCTGCGATCCAGAGACCGAGACGTACCTCGCGGTGTCGGTCCAGGACAGCGCCGGCGAACCGGTGGATGAGGCCACGGTGGTGGCGAAGAACCTGGCCTCGGGGATGACCGTGACCGGCACCACCAACGGCAGGGGCATCACCACCGCGGTGGGATCCAGCCTCGGGTCCGGGAGCATCGAGGTCTACGCCCGCTCGGGCACCCGGGAGTCGGAGCGCAAGCAGGTGGAGTTCGTCTGCGGCGAGTGCAGCTGCGACCTCCAGCCGGGCGCCATCACCCTGCAGATTCCGCAGTAGCAAAGGAAGTGAGCCGCTGACGATGCCGCCGCTCGACAAACTCCTGGCGTGCCCGGTGGGAACGCTCAAGGAGCGCTACCTCGACCGGGGGATGCCGGTGCCG
>CAZQVZ010000202.1:0-10273 GCA_964596895.1 uncultured Myxococcaceae bacterium | reverse complement strand
GGTCGGGTGGCGCCCGGGGGCGGAAGGCTTGGTCGGCACCTTCCTGCAGTCTGGGGGAACTTCGTCAGTGGTCGGCGTGGTCTGGCACGCCGAAGCCGACACGCCGATGGGTCCCTGGGTCTACGCGCGCAAGGTCATCACCCATGACCGCTACAACTTCTACAACCCACGTCTGCATCCGTTCTTCTCTGAAGAGGGAGGCCGCTTCGTCTTCCTCGAGGGCACGCTGACCACGCACTTCACCCACGGCGTCACCCGCCTGCCGCGGTACGACTACAACCAGCTCATGTACCGGGTGGATCTCGCGGATCCGCGCCTGGCCCTGCCGGTGCCCGTGTACGAGACCGCGGCGGGCGCGCTGAAGACGCGGCGCGAGCTTTCGCCCGGGGATGGCGTGGTGCGGATTGCCTTCTATGCCCCGGACCGTCCCGGGTACGCCGGTTCGCTCCCCGTGTTCGCGCCGGCCTCCTGTGCGGATGAGCCGCTGCGAAAGGACGCGGCCGGCGGGCGCCACCCGGCGTTCTTCGTGCTGCCTTCGCCCCGCGAGGGGATGGTTCCGCTCCGGTCACAGGGCGAGGAGGGCGACGTGCTCGGCTACGTATGGCCCGCCGCCGGAGACGTGGTGCCGCCGGTGCAGGCCTTCCGGCCCCCGCTCGATGTCTGGGCGGGGGAAGACCAGTGCGTGCGCTCAGGTGCGGAGGGCCTCGCCGAGCTGCAGGTCACAGCGACCGTGCACCCGGAGGCGGGGGGCGCGCAGCACCGCCACCTGTGGGAATGGACGGACGCTCGCGGCGCGCACCGCGTCGAAGGCCAGGCGGCGACGCTGCAGTTGCCGGTGGGCTCGCACGAAGTCCGGCTCACGGTGACGGATGCGCAGGGCGCCGCGGCCTCGGACGTGGTGCGGTTCGAGGTGGCGGCAGGCGAGGCGAACGAAGACGAAGGCGCCTCTTGCGGGTGCAGCCAGCCCGGGACGCTGGGGCTGTTGGGGCTGGTGCTGCTGCTGGGGCTTCGCCGCCGGGCGGCCCCTTCAACGCCGTCGCGGGGCGCGGCCACCGGAGATTGTCGCCCATGCGAGCCGCGGTAGCTCGGCCCGCATCCACCGCGCCGCCAGAGGCCCCGTCGCCCCCCTTCGCCGTCCGCGCCCGGGCAACCTTCGCGCCCAGGCCTCGGCCGGTACTCCAGCCATCCTCCACCTTGCCAGTACGAGACGTCTGGCCAGCCGCCGAAGGGGGCGCCGCCGCCGCCAGCGCTCTTGCCACGACGAGGTGGTGGTCGATGATCCACCCACCGCGTTCGCCCACCAGCGGCAACACTTCGCCCGCCGCCAGGGTGGGCCGCCGCAGCCACCGTGCCCTGACGACCGCCGCCCGGCCGGAGGGCAGCCGGCCGCACGTCGCGGCGGTGGCCGGAGCAAAGTCAGCCGGCTACTGTGCCCCCGTGCGCCGTCACCTGTTCAAGTCGAAGATCCACCGCGCCAACGTCACCCACGCGGACCTTCACTACGAAGGTTCGGTGACCATCGACCAGGACCTCCTGGAGGCGGCGGACATCCTGCCCTACGAGAAGGTCGCGGTCTGGAACGTGACCCGCGGCTCCAGGCTGGAGACGTATGCGCTCGAGGGGGAGCGGGGCTCGGGCGTCATCTGCCTCAACGGCGCGGCGGCCCACCTGAACGAACCCGGTGACCTGGTCATCATCGCCACCTTCGCGGAGGTGGAGGACGAAGAGGCGAAGGCCTGGACCCCCACGGTGGTCTTCGTGGACGCGCACAACCGCATCGTCCGGAAGGCGCCGGAGGTCCCCGGCCCGAAGCTGCGCGCGAGCTGACGCAGGGGCCCCTTGTCTGGCCCGCCGTCGCCCGTCGCGGCCGCGCAGTGGCCTGTGACGGGGGACTTCGGACCGAGGCCCCCCAGCTACGGTCGTCGGCTTGAATCGACGCTCAGCGCAGGAACCACGGCGGGCCTCTTCACGAAGGGCGGTGGCCTTCCTTGCGTCGCCGCGCGCCAGACCCACTCCGCCGGTCCGAAGTGGAAGCGCCGCATCCACACGTGGCTCACCGCCACCTGCGCGCCGAAGAGCACAAAGCAGATGCCCAGGCCCGCGGCCGCGCCCACCTGGCCGAACAAGCCGAGTCCGTAGCTGTTGAAGAGCAGCGTGCAGGCCACCGACTGCAGCAGGTAGTTCGTCAGCGACATGCGGCCCACCGGCGCAAGCCAGGACAGGAAGACACCCCCGGTGCGTTGCCAGAGCAGGGCGAAGAGCGCGGCGTAGGCGGCGGCCAGCGCGGCGCCACCCACCATCGAGCCCATCACGTCCGCCAGATACGCCCACGGCGCCTGTGGGGCATCAAAGGGCAGGGCCAGGAAGGTCTCCTGGCCCCAGAGCTTGAGCGCCGTCACCGGCACACCCACCAACAAGCCGAAGGCGAGGACCGTCAGAAGGCCCTTCGTCGGCAGCGAGCCTCTGAGCAGGCCGGAGCGCCCCACCGCCGAGCCCAGCAGCATCAGGCCCAGAAGCTGCCCGCCGAGCATGAACAGCGTCCCGAAGGTGAGGGCGGTGAAGGTCCCTGCGCGGCTCTTGAAGATCTCCCACCAGGTGCCGTGCGCAAACAGCTCATGGGCCCGCGCGAATTCGCTCGAGAGGCCGCCGTTGGCCTCCAGCGCGGCCCTGACCTGCACGACCAGCTCCGGGACCTGGAGGAACGCGGCCCACCCGAGCACGATGAGCAGCGAGAGCAGCCAGGACGACACCATCCACAGCCCGCCCCAGATGACCTGGGCCTTCGGCCGCAGCCGGCCAAAGAGCAGGAGCCCCACGCCGAGCACCGCGTAGGCGGTGAGGATGTCCCCCGCCCAGATGAGAAAGCCATGCGAGAGGCCCATGGCGAAGAGCACACCCAGCCGCCGGAAGAAGCCCCCGCCCGTCCGCAGGGAGAACCCGAGCCCGAAGAGGAAGGCGAAGAGCGCGTAGAACTTCGCCTCCGCGAAGGCCGCAATCCCCAGCGACACCGCGTGGTCCAGCGGCGACTGTCCGCGCGGCGCGGAGAGCCCCATCTGCTCCAGCGGGTGCGCGAAGCCTTCCAGGTTCACGAGCAGGATGCCGAAGAGGGCGAAGCCCCGCAGCGCGTCGATGAGCGGGAGGCGGTCATGGGAAGGTGCAGTCGTCATGGCGGGCGTCGCGCGAGGCTACTCGGGGAGGTTGTGCCGAAGCACCCTCAGCACGTTGCCGCCCATCAGCTTCTGCAGCTGCGCTTCGGTGAAGCCCGCGGCGAGCAGCGCGTCGGTGAGCTCCACGAGGCCCGCCGCGTCGAACGGCGTGGTCACCGCGCCGTCGAAGTCCGAGCCCAGCCCCACATGGTCGATGCCGGCCACCCTCACCGCGTGCCGCAGTGCGCGGACGATGGCCTTCGCGTCCTTGCCGCACGTCGCGGTGCTCCAGTAGCCGATGCCGACCACGCCGCCGTTCTGCGCCACCGCGCGCAGCTGCGCGTCGGTGAGGTTGCGGCTGTTGTCGCAGGTGCCCTTCACCCCGGTGTGCGAGACCACCACCGGCTTCGTCGCCACCGCCAGCACGTCACGCAGGGTCGCCGCGGAAGCGTGGGCGAGGTCCACCGTCATCCCCTTCGCCTCCATCCGCGCCACGACCTCACGCCCCAGCTTCGTCAGCCCGCCCTTCGTCACGCCGTGGGCGCTGCCGGCTGCGTCGTTGTCGAAGAAGTGGGCGGGCGCGAGCATCCGGAAGCCCGCATCGTACAGCGCGTCCACCGATGATGCGTCCCCCTCGAGCGCGTGCATGCCCTCCAGCGCCAACACGGCGCCCACCACCTTGCCCGGGCCCTGCCGTGCGCGCGCGTCGAGCAGCCGCTGCAGGTCGCCCTGATCCAGGACGCGGAGGAGCGCGCCGTCTGAGCCCGCCTCCAACCGCTCGAGCTTCACCGCCTGGTGCAGCGCCCGCTCCTTCAGGCTCGTCCACGTCGCAGGCGGCCAGCGCTGTGCGACGGCGAGCAGGCGGATCTGATCCGTGGCGTCGTCGTTCCGGTCGGGGTTCATGTTCTTCGGCGTCTTCGTCACCACCGCGAACACTTGAAGCGCGACGTTCCCCTCCAGAAGGCGGGGCACGTCCACGTGGCCTTCGGTGCTCCTTCGGGTCAGGTCGCGGTTCCACAAGAGCGGGTCCGCGTGCAGGTCTGCGATGAGCAGGCGCTGGTGGACCTGCGCGCCGCGCTTCGTGGCCTCATATGGCGCCGAGCCCGACCGATGAACGCCGTTGAGCCTCTTCGCGGTGTTGCTCGCGGCCGCATCGAGGCCCACGAAGGCGCCCAGGACGAGGACCAACAGGCCGACTCCCACGACGAGCTTCTTCCGGTGCCGGTGCGCCATTCACGGTGGAGCGTAGCAGCCGCGAAGCGGGCCTCGCTTCAACGCCAGCGCAGCTCGAGCTGGGTGGCGCCCTCACCCGTCCAGCGCTTCCGCTCCAGCCAGGTCTCGATGTCGCGCGCGCCGGCCAGGGCGAGGAGGCGCTCGAAGAACCCCATGGCCTGGTACGAGGCCGCCTCCTCCGCCGCGTCTCCCATCTTGTAGTCGATGACGAAGCTGGCCTCTTCGTCGGACACGCCGCGGGCCTCGAGCGCCGGGAAGTTGAAGAAGCTCTGTCGCAGCACCTGGAACCGCATCAACGATTCGCGGGGATCCTGGGGCGCGACCAGCATGGGCTGGGAGGTGGCGAGCCCCTCCACCTGCACCTGGCCAAAGGCGCGCACCAGCTCCAGATCTCCGTTGGCGACGACATTGAGGATCGCCAGCCCCATCCGCTCGAAGGTGAGCATCGGGTACCAGCCTTCGGGCTCAATCTTCTCCGTCAGGTAGGGCAGGTCCTCCGGCGCGAGCCGCTGGCCCCAGTCCACGTCCTTGCGTGCGCGCAGCATGCGCACATAGTCCACGAACAATGAGCCCTTCACCCGGCGATCCACGGGACGCACCAGACCACCGGGTCAGGTATGAAGTCGAATACCCGAACGGGCACAGTGTCAGAGCGCAGGTGAGGTCCCGGTATCTGGCGCGGAAGGCGGCCCTGGCATGGTGAACTTCGTATCCTCGTTGTCGACCGGGGTGGACCTGTGAGCGGCGTCTCCCGGGCGGGCTCCGCGGTCGCGCGCGCGGTGCCCGTCAGCGCCTTGACCGCGTCGGACTGGGATGAGGTCTGGGCCTTCGCCGCTCGCTACACCGACGCCACCCGCGAGGGCTTCGAGCGCAGCGTGCGGGGCAAGAAGGTCTTCGTCTTCCTGCGCGACCGGCGGTCGAAGGCGCTGGCCGGCATTGGCGCGGTGGACGTCTTCGACCTCGAGGTCGAGGGCCGCGACGTGGTGGTCATCTTCCCGGGCAACACCCTGGTGGACGAGCGCTACCGCGGCCAGAACCTCATCCAGGCAGAGGGGTTCCGGCAGCACCTGCGCGCGCGCCTGCGCCACCCGCTGCGGCCGGTGTTCCTGCTCTACGACACGTTCAGCTACAAGTCGTACCTGATGCTGTCGCGGAACTTCGGCGCCTATTGGCCGAGGCCCGACGCGCCCACTCCTCCTTTCGAAACCGCGTTGATGGAGGCCGTGGCCCGCCGCCGCTACGGGGACGGCTGGGACCCCGCCCGGGGCGTGGCCCCTGGAGATGGCCGGAGGTTGAAGGACTGGGTGGCCCCAGCGCACGAGGCGCTCGCCGAGCCCGCGGTGGCGTTCTTCGTGGCCCGCAATCCCGGGTACGACCGGGGGGACCTGCTGCTGGTGGCCGCGCCGCTCGACCTCCGGAATTGGCTGTCGGTGGGCGCCGGGTTCCTTCGCCGCAGCCTGGGCCGAAAGCCACGCCGCGCCGCGTCGTCTTCTGAAAAGGGCAGCTGAGCCTGCGCGCTCTTTCAGGTGGGCGGATGTGCCGCGGGGTCGTTCTGCGGGTCTGATCGAAACTCTCGCTCCCACATTCCGAGAATCCGTATGCCATGCCGACCTACACGATCCGAAGCGGAGACACCTTGAGCGCCATCGCGGCGCGTTACCGGACCTCGGTTTCTGCCCTCGCTCAGGCGAATGGGATCCGGAACCCGAACCTCATCCACGCCGGGCGGAAGCTGACCATCCCCGGCGGCGCGCCGTCGAACAGCGGCGGGGGGGGCGGCACCTACACGGTGAAGCGCGGAGACACCCTGGGCGCCATCGCCGGCCGGTACCGGACGACGGTGTCGGCCATTGCCCAGGCCAACAACATCCGGAACGTGAACCTCATCCACGTGGGACAGAAGCTGCGCATCCCCGGCGGCTCCGGCCCCGCGCCCGTCAACCCGACGCCGCCGCCGAGCACGGGTGGCGTCCGCGGTGATTCGCAGCTCGCCGCGCACGCCCGGAGCGTCGCGTTGAGCATGGGCGGCTACAACAGCCAGGGCTGGTGCGCGCGCGGTGTCAGCAACGCCATCCAGCGCCGGTTCGGCATCAAGGTCTGGGGCAACGGCAACCAGATCGACAACAACCTGCCGCGGAACAAGTTCAAGCAGGTCCACATCCCCCTGTCGCAGGCGCTGAAGATCCCCGGCCTGGTCCTCACCTGGGAGAGCACCAGCACGCCGCTGGGCCGCAAGTACGGCCACACCGCCATCACCGCGGGGGACGGGCGCACCTCCTACAGCGACTTCATCGACCGGAACACGGCGTCTCCCGGCCGCAGCGGCCTGAAGATCTTCATGCCCATCTAGACGGCACCGCCGCCCGCTCTGGGCGGCAGCACCGTGTAGTGGATGGTCATCGCCCGGATGCGCCCGTCGCGGATCAGGTACGAATCCGCGCCATCCTCCACGCGCGCGCCGTTGTCGGCCTCGCCGCTCCACTCGAGGAAGCCGAGCTCCCCGTCGGTCATCACCGTCTTGTAGGTCCAGCGGCCGCCGGGGAGCTGCTCCGCCAGCAGGCGGATCTTCGCTCGAAGCCCGTCGAGGCCGCGGAACCTCCCGTAGCCGGTCAGAAGGACGATGTCCTCGGTGAAGTTCCGGGCGACATCCGTCTGCCAGTCTCCCGACTGTGCGAGGCGGAGGTGGTCATCGAGCACTTCACGGGCGGAGCGGTGGGTGGGCATGTGCCCGAGCCTGGTGCCAGCCGCGCCCGCAGAGGTACTGGCCTCGGGGAGGAGTGGTCACACCTCGGGGGCGAAGCCCGCCGCGGCCCCGCCCAGCACGTCTCCCCAGGCGCGATAGCCGGCAGTCCCCGGGTGAAACCCATCCGCGCAGAAGAAGGCCGCCGCGTCTTCGCCCGCGAAAGAGGGCATGGGCACGTGCCGCACGCGCCGAAGCGATGCCGCGAGCCGGAGCGCCGCGCGGTCCAGCACCTGTGCGCGCAGGGCGAGCACGTCCTTCAGCGGCCGGGGCAGGGCAGGGAACGCGCCCATCGGTGGGACGGCTGCGAGCACCACCGGAACGTCTCCACACCGCCCACGCACCGCCGCGATCAACGCGCCGAGGTCTCTTCTCCAGCGCGCCACGCTGCCGAGCGCGAGCACATCGTTCACGCCCAGCACCAGCACGGCGACATCCGCCTCCGTGTCCGGGGCCGGCGCGAGCAGCTCTTCTCGGACGATGCGCGCGGTGGCCCCGGTGCGCGCCAGGACCCGCCACCGCACGCCACGACCCGTGTCACGCGCGAGCGCGCGCCCCAGCTGACCTGCGAGGCCTTCCACATGCGTCTTCGCGCCCACGCCCGCCGCGGTGGACTCGCCCAGCAGGAGCACGCGCACGGGCGGGGACGCGCCGGGGACTTCCCCTTCACGCGGCCCCTCCGCTTCGGGCAGCCGGGGAATGCGCCGCCGCAGCAGGGCACCTTGCACCAGCAGCGCCGGCGCGAACGTCAGCGAAGCCAGGGACGCGAGCCGCAGCGCGAGGTCTCTCATGTGCCCGGAGGCTAGGTGGACCGCAGCTTCGTCGCCAGCGACGACGCCCGCCGCCTCAGTGACACGCCGGCGGTGCCCCCGCCGCGGCGAGTTGCACCTGCACCGCGCGGACGATGAGGATGACCGCCGCCGCCAGCGGGACCACCCGCCGCAGGGTGAAGTCCACCCAGGCGGGCCGCTTCCTCCACAGCCCCGCGCCCACCTGCGCGCCGAGCAGCGCCGGCAGCCCGCCCAACGCGAACGCGAAGGCGATGAGCCCACCACCCAAGGCGGAGCCGGACGCAAGCGCCGCGGCCATCACTCCATAGAGGAGACCGCAGGGTAGAAGCGGCGTCAGGCCGCCGAGCGCGGCTGCGCGCCACGGCGGAGTGAGGCGCGCGCTCGCCGAGCCCAGCTTCCCCACCACGCGGGAGAGGCCCGGCACAGGCCGCAGCCGCTTGCCCAACTCCAGCGCTGCGGCGATGAGCCCCGCGGCCATGATCCACGGCAGCAGCGGCTGGACCGAGACGGACAGCGCGTTCGCCACCCCGCCGCCGAGCCCGCCGAGGAGCGCGCCCATCACTGAATAGCCACCCAGGCGCGCGCCCTGGTACGCCCACCGCGCGCTGCGGCGTGAAGGCCCCCGCTCCAATGGAAGCGTGGCGCACGCGAGCGGACCGCACATCAACAGGCAGTGCACGCTGCCGCTGATGCCCACCATCAGCGCGCCTGCTGCGCCCGCCCAGACAGTAGCGCCTGCGCCTGAAGTCATAAGCTCACTCACTGAGTTCATGCAGTGCGCGTTCAGGCAATGGGCATGCCGTTCGCAGGACGCGCCGCTCCATGCAGCAGCCCACAGTGAAGCGCGCCGTCGCCGGCGCGAATTGCTTGCACTGCCAGAGCCCGGTTCCTGCAGATTCTGCGCGGACGGAGTTCTGCTGCTCGGGCTGCGAGGTCGTCTACGGGCTGCTCCGGCAGGGCGGGCTCGAGCGGTACTACGCGCTCGCCGGCCGGGATATTTCGCCGGTGCCGGAGGCTGCGCGCGCCCCGAGCCACGCCTGGCTGGAGCCGCTGCTGGCGAAGGCAGAAGGGGGCGCGGGCGAGCTGTGCGCGCTCGAGCTCGACGTGCAGGGCATCCACTGCGCTGCGTGCGTCTGGCTGATGAACGAGCTGTTCCGCCGGCAGCCGGGCGGGGTGCAGGTGGTCGTGAACCCGGCGCTCGGCAAGGTGCGGCTGCGCTGGCGCAAAGCGCGCTTCGACGTGGCGGCCTGGCTGCGGCAGGTGGAGCCCTTCGGCTACCAGTTCGGCCCCAGCCGCAAGCAGAGCGCGCCGTCCTCCCGGGACCTGCCGGTGAGGCTCGGCATCACCGCCGCCATCACCCTGAACGTGATGCTCTTCTCGGTGAGCTTCTACCTGGGGCTCACGCCGGCGGACGGGCAGGTCTTCTCCCTCTTCACCACGCTCTCGGTGTGGCTCTCCGCCGTCGTGGTGGTGGTGGGCGGCTGGCCCTTCTTCAAGGCGGCGGCGCAGGGATTGCGCAGAGGGGTGCTGCACCTGGATCTGCCCATCGCCGTGGGCATCGGGCTCGTCTTCGGGACTTCGCTGCTGCAGGCGCGCGAAGGCCGCGGGGACCTCGCCTACTTCGACACCCTCAACACCTTCGTCACCCTGATGCTCGTGGGCCGCTGGCTGCAGCAGCGGGTGGTGGAGAAGAACCGGCGCTTCCTCCTGGAGGACGACGGCGCCGCCGGCCTGCACGTCCGGCGGGTCGAAGGGGACAGGCTGCAGACCGCGCCCGCCGCCGCCCTCCGCGAAGGGGACGAAATCCTCGTCGCCCCGTTCGACCTGGTGCCGGTGGACGCCGTCCTGCTCGATGGGGGCGGCCGCTTCAGCACCGCGTGGATCACCGGTGAGCCGGACGCCACCTCCCATGAGGCAGGCGCCACCGTGCAGGCCGGCGCCTGCAACGAAGGGCGCTTCGCCGTGCGCGTCCGAGCGAAGACCGGGTTCGACGCCTCCCCGCTGGTGTCACTTTTGCGCGCGCCGCCGGATGACAAGGGCGCACGGGTGTCGCGCTTCTGGGACCTCGTCGCCCGCGGCTGGGTGGCGGGGGTCTTCTTCGCCGCCGCGGTGGGCGTGTGGCTGTGGTGGCCGGAGGGGCCGCACCGCTCGCTGGAGGTCGCCGCCGCCCTGCTGGTCGTCACCTGTCCATGCGCCATCGGCATCGCCACGCCGCTCGCCTACGAGCTCTTGCAGTCCCGCCTGCGCCGAGGTGGCGTCTTCATCCGCAGCCTGGACCTGCTGGACCGGCTGCCGCGGGTGAAGAAGGTCCTCTTCGACAAGACCGGCACCCTGACGCTGGGCCGGCTGGAGCTCTCGGACCG
>CAZQVZ010000201.1:0-10312 GCA_964596895.1 uncultured Myxococcaceae bacterium | reverse complement strand
TTGCCCAGCTGCTTCGGGCACCGCTCCGCGGAGGAGAGCTTCAGCTCCGCGTACTTCGCCTGCACGTTCTCCCCGAGCAGCTGCGCGATGTACCCGCTGCTCTTGAAGACCCGGATGGCGTCCTGGACGTTGTCCGGCAGGAAGCGGGTGCGGGTGCGCTTGGTCTCCGCGTCCTCCTTCGACGCCGGGCCCTCGATGCCAGTGCGCAGCAGCGAGTAGATGGCGAGGTACGGGTTGGCGTCCGGCCCCACCGAGCGGACCTCCACCCGCGCCGCGCGCTCGTTCCCCAGCGGGATGCGGACCATGGCCTGCCGGTTGTTGGCAGACGCCTTGATCTGGTTCGGCGCCTCGAAGTGCGGGTCCAGCCGGCGGTACGCGTTCACGCTGGCATTGAGGATCAGGCACAGGTCATTGGCGCTGGTGAGGATCCGGTCGATGAAGTCCCACCCCGTCTGCGACAGCCCGTCCTGACCGCTTGCCTCATGGAAGAGGTTCCGGCCGCCGCGCGCCAAAGACAGGTTCAGGTGCATGCCGGTGCCGTTCACGCCCGCCACCGGCTTGGGCAGGAACGACGCGGTCAGCCCGCGCTGCGCGGCCACCTGCCGGCAGAGCAGCTTGTACAGGAGCACCTGGTCCGCGGCGACGGTCGCCTCGCTGTACGAGAAGTTCATCTCGAACTGGCTGGGCGCGACCTCCGGGTGGTCCTTCTCGTTCTGGAAGCCCATCGCCCGCTGGGCCTCCGCCGCCCGGTCGATGAAGTCGCGCAGCGGGTCACCCGGCAGGGAGTGGTAGTAGCCGCCGGTGGAGATGAGGTCGAACTTGCCGGTCTCGTGGTAGTGCCGCTCCGCGTCCTTGCCCTTGAAGAGGAACCCCTCAATCTCCGGCGCCGCGTAGCAGACGGTGCTGTCCTTCTCGTACAGGTCGCTGCAGAACCTCTTCAGCCGCGACCGCAGGTCCGCCTGGTACGGCGTGCCGTCCCGCTCCAGCACCTCCGCGAACACCAGCACCTTGCCGGGCCCGAAGATGTCGGACGGCATCCAGTAGAACGCCGCCCAGTCGATGGACAGGCGCAGGTCGGACTCCTGCTGCACCGTGAACCCACGGATGGACGACCCGTCGAAGGTGAGGTTGTCCTGCGACTTGAGGAGGAACTTCTTGTCGTAGTCCAGCATGTGCAGGCGCCCTTCGAGGTCGCTGAAGCACACGGTCACGGCCTTGATCCGCTTCTCGTCCTGCAGGTACTTCGTCCGCTCCTCGCGCACCTTGTCTGCGGAGACCCGCTGCAGCCGCTGCTCCTTGGCGCGCAGGTTCATCTCCTCCAGCTGGTCGTACGGGATTTCGAGGAAGTCCTTCAATGCACTCTTGGTGTCCATGCGCGGCGCCCTCCTGGCGGCCTCTGGCCGGCTCCTGCTGGTCAGATATGCTTGGCGGATGGATGATTAGGCTTTCCGGAAGAAAAACAAGCCCAATTTCCTCGACGACTAGCCTAAATCCTCCACCCAGCACGACGACACGCTGCCACCCCAGTACATTCAGGCACTTGCGAAGTCTGGGCCGAACAGGCGGAGCAGCCAGGCGAGCGCGGCTTGGGTAGGGTGCGGCCGCATGAAGACGCTCCTCCCCGTCGCGGCAGCCCTCTTCCTCTGGTCCTTTGGCGCAGGCTGCGGCGGCAGCGTGGCCTGCGAGGGCGCCTGTCCCTGCGACGAGGCGAACGCCTGCGTCTGCGAAGAGGGGACCTGCGCCGCCACCTGCTCGGAAGACTGCTCCCTCACCTGCGCGGGCAAGACCACCTGCCAGACGACGGCGGACGGCGCGAAGGCCAACCTCTCTTGTGGGGAGCAGGCCGAGTGCGACGTGTCAGCGGACGAGGCGGCGGACGTCGTCTGCGAAGGGCTCGCGTCCTGCTCCGGTTCGCTCGGCGAAGAGGCCACGGCCACCTGCCGGGGTGACTCCACCTGCGATCTGGCAGGCGGCGAAGGCTCGAACTTCCGGTGCGAAGGCTTCGCGGTCTGCACCTTCCGCTGCGCGGGCCCCTGCGACGTCCACTGCGGCGGCAGCGCGGTGTGCACGCTGCGGTGCCCCGGGGGGGACTGCACCCTGGACTGCCCGACGACGGGGATGGCCTCCTGCCCGGACGGCCGGCGGGTCTGCGGCAGCGCCTGCTGAAGCCTCAGTACGCGTTGCGCGAGAGGAACCCGCCCAATGCGGTGCGCAGCAGGATCTTCAGGTCCAAAAGCAGGGACCAGTTCTCGATGTAATAGAGGTCGTACTCGATCCGCTTCTGGATGGAGGTCTGACCGCGCAGCCCGTTCACCTGCGCCCAGCCGGTGATGCCGGCCTTCACCTTGTGCCGCAGGTGGTAGCGGGGGATCTCCTTCTTGAAGGCCTCGATGAACACCGGGCGCTCCGGCCTCGGGCCCACGAGGCTCATGTTCCCCATCAGCACGTTGAAGAACTGCGGCAGTTCATCCAGCGAGTACTTCCGCAGGAAGGTGCCGATGGGCGTGCGCCGCGGGTCGTCTTTGGACGCCATCTGCGCGCCCTGCACCTCCGCGTCGATGCGCATGGTGCGGAACTTGAGGATCTGGAACGTGTCCCCATCCATCCCCATCCGCTCCTGCCTGTAGAGGATGGGGCCGCGGCTGGTCAGCTTCACCGCCAGCGCGGTCAGCAGCATCACCGGGCCCGAAAGACCGATGGCCAGGAGCGCGAAGCAGATGTCGAAGACGCGCTTCCACACCACGTTCCAGCCGTGCAGCGGCCCGCCCTGCAGGGAGATGATGGGCAGCCCGCCGAACTCTTCGAGCCCGCCCCCGAGCGTGGCGTACTGCAAGAGGTCCGGGACGATCTTCACGTCCACGGTGCGCAGCGCCAACTCCTCCATCAGGGGCTTCACCAGCGCCTGGTCTTCGAGCGGCAGGGCGATGATCACCTGATCCACCGCCCGCGCGTCGAGGATGCGCCCCACCTCGTCGAACATGCCCACCACCGGCACGCCGAGCACGGCGGTCCCGAGCTTCTCCGGCCGCCGGGTGAGGACGCCGGTGACGCGGAAGCCCAGCTCCCGGTGATGGTCGATGGTCTCGATGACCCGCTGGCCGACCTCGCCTGCGCCAATGACGAGGATGGTCTTGAGGTTGTGCCCGCGGCGCCGGAGCTGGTTCAGCGCTTCGCGCATGGCCACGCGCACGCCGCAGACCATGACGAACTGCACCACCAGGAACAGGCCCAGCGTCAGCCGCGAGTAGCGCTCGCGGAAGAAGAAGTTGAGCGCGACGAGGATCAACATGGCCATCGCGCTGGCCTTGAAGATCTCGAACACCTCGCTGATGTGCGTGCGGACCCGGTTGGTCGCGTACAGCCGCGCCTGGTGGAACACCATGGGGAAGACCACCAGCACCATGGCCAGCGTCACGAAGGTGTCGTCCCAGGCCGGCGGGGTCTCCGGCGCCCACGGGCCCTTGAACCGGATGAGCCAGGCCAGCCCGAAGGCGGCCAGGAGCACCCCTACGTCCGTGACGACCTTGACCGACGTGTAGAAGCGCTGAAACCTTTTGAACATGGCGGGCCGCGTCGGCTGCAATTGTCGCGCCCCGGACGGGCGCCGTTGCGGCGGGCAGATAGCACGACTTCACCAGCAAATACAGGATCTTGCCGGAGGAGCTCGCCGCCCTCGGAGGGACTCCACCGAAGGGGCGCACAAGGTGTGACGCCGCCGTCAGAGGCGTGGCTGCCAGAGCGCGTCCACCTCCGCCCTCATGCGGGTGAGGAACGCGGTCCGTGAGAACCCCCAGGCGTTGGCCCGGGCGTCCCTGGGGCGGAAGTCCGCTTCGAAGCCATCGAACCGGCGCAGCGCCTCCACCAGCGACTCGGGCGTCTGCTCGGGGAAGAAGACACCGGTCCTTGAGGTGACGGTCTCCAGCGCCCCACCGCGCGCATAGGCCACGACCGGCCTGCCCGCCGCCTGCGACTCCAGCGGCGTGATGCCGAAGTCCTCTTCGCCCGGGAAGACGAGCGCGCGCGCGCCTCGGTACAGCCCCGGCAACTCGTCATCCGACACCGGCCCCAGCCAGCGGACGTTGGAGGGCAGCGCCCGGGACAGCTTCGCCGCCTCCTGGCCGCCGCCGGCGATCCACAGGGGCAGCCCGAGGCGGCGGAACGCCTCGATGGCCACGTCCGCGCGCTTGTACGGCGCGAGCGCCCCCACCCACAGGAAGTAGCCGCCTCGTCCCCCGCCTTCGAGCGGCACCTGCGCGAAGCGCTCCAGGTCCACCGGCGGGTGCACCACCGAGGCCTCGCGCCCGTACAGCCGCGCGACCTTCCGGGCGATGTTGTGGCTGTTGGCGACGAAGCGGTCCACCCCGCCGGCGCTCCAGCGGTCCCAGTGGCGCAGCCCCGGCCGCACCAGCCGCGCCGCCAGCCGCACGCCGGGGGAGGCGCGGCCCTTGCCGAAGTAGTCGTCGTACAGATCCCACATGTAGCGCATGGGCGCGTGCACGTAGCTCAGGTGCCGGGCGCCCTCGGCCTTGCGCACGCCCTTGGCCACGCAGTGGCTGGAGGAGACGACCAGGTCGTAGCCGGTGAGGTCCAGCCGCTCGATGGCAGTGGGGAACAGCGGGAGGAAGTGCCGGTGGCGGTCCACCGCGCCGGGCACGTCCTGCAGGAAGGAGGTGATGATCCGGTGCCGCTCGATGCGCGCAGGCACCGTGCCGGGCTTGTGGAAGAGCGTGAAGATGTCCGCTTCAGGGAACAGCTCGCACAGCGCGTCGAGGACCTTCTCCCCGCCGCGGTTCGAGACCAGCCAGTCGTGCACCAGGGCCACGCGCATCCGGGCGCGCACAGTAGCGGCGAAGGATGGGGGCCGACAGCGGCTTTGGCGCTCCGGCCTTCCGCTCGGAGCCCCCTGCCCGGGCTACGCCTGGGGCTCACCCTCCAGCCACGCCTCGAGGTCCGCGCGCACCGCCTTGTACTGCTCGAGGAACTCTCGGTTCCGCTCCTTGATGGCGAGCAGGTACTGGTGATGCCGCGTCCGCTCCCGCCGCCGCTTGAGCACCGCCTCGATGCGGTCCGCCACCACCTTCACGTGCTCGAAGGGCTTCTCCAGGTAGGCCACCGCGCCCTGGTTCAGGGCCTCGATGGCGGAGTCCATGGAGGCGTAGCCGGTCATCAGGATGAACTCGGTGGTGGGCGCCCGCTCCTTCACCGCGCGCAGGACGTCCAGCCCGCTCATCCCCGGCAGGTTCTTGTCGGAGATGACCAGATCCCACGTCCCCTGCTCGAGCGCGGACAGGGCCATCTCGCCGGTGTTCGCGGATTGGAAGCGGTAGCCGCGGCGGGTGAGCACCTGCTCGAGCACCTCCCGCACCACCTCCTCGTCGTCCACGATCAACACGCGCGGCGGCCCTTCGTCCTCCTGGACCGGCGGCTGCAGCTGCGCCTCCAATTCGAGGTTCCGCTTCTGCGCCGTCACCACGTGCCGCAGGAACTCCTCGTTGAGCCCGCGCAGCCGCACCAGGAGCGCCCGCTCGCGCCGCTCCCGCTCCGCGCGCGCCATCCACACGCGGATCTGCCCGACGATCTCTTCGCGGGTCTGCCGCCGGAACTCGAGCACCCCGGACGCGCCGTGCCCGAGCGCGGCGACGATGGCCCGCGGCACCCCGGCGTCGGAGGCGAGCAGCACCTGCGCCTGCGGCAGGGCCTCGCGCAGCCGCTGAAGCTCCTGCTCCAGTCGGGGCGAATCCCACGTGAGGATGGCCACCGCCACTTCACGCGCCTCAGCCGTCGCGGCCGCCACCGCCGACACCGCGTCGGCGAACACGCGCAGCTGCGCGCCCGCCTCCTCGAGAGACGTCCCCAGTTCGGCCGGCGCACCGCGTGGGCCCACCCAGAGCACCCACGGCCCAGGCCCTGTCCCCATCTGCATGGGCAGCAGCAAAGCCCAACTGCCCCGCGGAGGCGAGCCGTGTGCTACGTGTCCGCGCCATGCCGGGGATTCTCCTCGACCTGCGGATGGTCACAGGGCAGCTGCACGGCATTGCCCGGTATGCGCTGGAGCTTGCCCGCCGGGCCCCAAAGCTCGCGCCGGACCTCACCTTCGAGGCGCTGGTTCCGCCTGAAGGCCTGCCCCCTGAGCTCGGCCCGCTCCGCCCGGAATTGCCGCTACACCGCGCCCGCGTCCCCTTCCTTCATCCGCTGGAGCAACCCACGCTGGCGCTGGATTTGGCGCGACTTCGGCCCGGGCTCTTCCACGCCACCAGCTTCTCGGTGCCGGCCCTTTGGCCCGGCCGGCTCGTCGCCACGCTTCATGACGCCAACCACCTGGCGCTGCCGGAGAACTATGGGAGGGCGCAGCAGGTCTATTACCGCGCCGTGGTCCGCCCCCGCTGCGCGCGCGCGCAGGCCCTCCTGACCGTCTCCGAGTTCTCCCGCGCGGAGTTGGCCCGCCACCTGGTTCTCCCGCCCGAGCGGCTGCAGGTCATCCACAACGGCGTGGACGCGCGCTTCCGCCCGCGGACGGAATCGGAGCGCGTCGCCCTCCGCCGCCGCCTGGGGTTGCCAGAACGCTTCCTGCTGGGGGTGGGGAATGACAAGCCACACAAGGCGCTTCGGCTCCTGGCGCAGGTGGCGGACGCGCTGCCTCTCCCCGTCGCGCTGCTCGCGGGTGAGGGCGCCGCGCGGGCGCTTGGCTTTCCGTCGTCGACGATTGAGCTGGGCGCCTTGCCGGACGACGCGCTGCCCGGCCTCTACGCCGCGGCCACCGCGCTCGTCTTTCCGTCATCCTACGAAGGGTTCGGTCTGCCGGCCCTGGAGGCGATGGCGTCCGGATGCCCCGTCATTGCCGCGGGCGCGTCCTCGTTGCCGGAGGTGTGCGCAGAGGCGGCGGTGTACTTCGACGTGGACCAGGCGCCGTCACTGCGCGAATCCATCCTCCGCGTCTGCCGCGACGGCGCGCTGCGCGAGTCGCTCTCCCACAAAGGCCCCGTCCGCGCCGCCCGCTTCAGCTGGGACGACTGCGCCGTGCGCACCGTGGCGGTCTACCGGCGCGCGCTCGAACGTTGAAACCGCGCGTCGTTCCGCAAGAACACCACCAGCGCCGCCACCACCAGCATGAACGCCGGGGTCCACGCGGCCACCGCCGGGCTCATCCGCTCCGAGAGCACCAGCGTCTTGCAGACCACCATCATCCCCCACAGCGCCATGGCGATGGCGAGCCCTTCGATGAGGGCGGTGGTGAGGTGGCCCTTGCGGTCACGGCGCAAGGCCAGCCCCACCGCGAGCAGCGCCGCCGGCAGGCCCGCCAGGGGGTAGGCGAAGCGGTTGTGCATGGCGAGCCGGAACTGCTGGGTGGGCAGCCCCACCTCTGCGCGGGCGTCAATCTGCTCCCACAGCACCGGCAGTTGCATCTGCTCCGGGCGGCCCTTGCGGATCCGGAACGCGTTGCCGGGCGCGCCCAGGTCGTACTCCGCGCGCTCTGCGGTGCGCAGGGTGCTCTGGCCGTCCGCGCCGAACGTCCGGTCCGCGACCTGCTCCAGCATCCAGCGGGTGCCCTCCACGTGGTGCATCCGCTCTGCGTCTATCCGCTGGCCCAATTCGAACCCGGGCGTGAGCCGCAGCACGGTGACGTCCTCGAAGCCGCGCTCCGCGTCGCCGGCGCGCAGGTAGAAGACGCGGTCTTGCAGCCGGAACCACTGCTTGGGCTGGAAGTAGAAGCGCCAGTCTCCCCAGCGGCGGAAGCGCTGGGTGGTGATCTCATCCACGCGCGGGCCGGCCTTCACCACCGCGTACTCGTCGAAGAGCACGAAGCCCACGCACAACAGCGCGGACCAGATCGCCACCGGCAGGTAGAGCGCCCGGGGGCCGAAGGAGAGCGCGTTGATGGCGGTGAGCTCGCCGCGCTTGCGGATGACGCTCATCGCCGCGCCCGCCGCCAGGAGCAGGGCCGCCGGCGCGAGCTGCTGCGCCACCAGCACCGACTTCCACGCGTACAGCTCCAGCACGTCCCGCACCCAGTTGGGGCCCGTGTACGACTTGGCGCGGTCCACGAAGTCGGTCACCAGGAAGATGACCAGCACCGCGAAGAAGATCCCCACGAAGGTGGTGAGGTACGTCTTCGACACGTAGCGGAAGAGCGTCCTCACGCCCGCGTCCCCGTCCCCGAGCGCACCACCCGCCACAGGTTCACCACGCCCACCGCCGAGACGATCACCACCGGCAGGAACGCGGCCACGACCAGCGGCAGCTTCCCCTGCGTGCCGAGGTTCTCGAACATCCGCGAGAGCACGTAGAAGCCCACGTAGCCGAAGACGGTGAGCAACACCCCGCGCGCCCGGCCCGCGCCGCGCCGGGAGAGGGCCAGCGGCGCGCCCAGCAGCGCGAAGGCCACCGGCGTGAACGCGCTGCCCACCCGGCTCCAGAAGGCCATCAGGAAGGACGTGGGACTGCGCCCCTCGCTCCGCTCGTACGCTGCGGCCTCGAGCAGGTCGGCCGGCGTCAGCTCCTCGCGCGGCGAGCGGAACCGGTTCTTGGTGGCCAGCCGGTCCTCGATGCCGACGTTGATCTCCCCCCGCTCGAACCCGACGATGGCGTAGTCCTGCGCCGCCCGCTGAGCGCGGTGGACCTCGCCCTCCGCCAGCCCCAGCTTGAGGGCCTGCCCCTGCCCCGCCGGGTTCACCCTGCCTTCGCGCGCCAGCACCAGCAGAGGAGAGGTGGGCTCGCGGTCATCATGGACCAGCACGTTGCGCCAGACGCCGGCCTCGGCGTCCACGCGCTCGGCGTAGACCGTGAGCTGGGTGAGGTCCTCGTAGAACACGCCCGGCTTCACATCCCCGATGATGTTCTTCTTGATGACCTCGTTGACCAGCCCGCGCACCGCCGCCATCCCCCGCGGCTCCACGGTGGCGGTCAGCCCCCAGGTCAACGCCCCCAGCGCCACCCCCATGATCACCGGCACCCACGTCACCTGCACGGGGCCAATGCCCAGGGCCGCCATCGCCGTCAGCTCCCGGTCTTCTCCGAGCCGCCCCAGCCCCAGCAGGATCGCCAACAGGAAGGCGATGGGCAGCGCCATCACCACGAAGTGCGGCGCCAGGTACAGGACCAGAAGCCCCAGGTCTGCCGCGGTCACCGCCGAGCCCAGGAGGACCTCGGTGGCCCGGAGGAACTGCATCACGAACAGGAGCAGGAACAAGAACGCCAGCCACCCGACCAGCGGGAAGACGATCTCCCGGATGACGTAGCGCAGCAGCAGTGGCACGCGCGCTACCCGGTCCCCTTCGCGATGTCCGAGCGCAGGTGCATCCCGTCGAAGTGGATGGCCTTTGCCGCCGCGTACGCCGCGTCCCGCGCCCCTGCCACGTCATCCCCCCACGCGCAGACGGTGAGCACCCGCCCGCCCGAGGTCAGGAGCCGCTCGCCCTCTCCCTTCGTGCCGGCGTGGAAGACCTGCGCGTTCGCGGGGATGCTCTGCAGGCCCGAGATCTCATCTCCCTTTCGGGGCGCCTGCGGATAGCCGCGCGCCGCGAGCACCACGCCCACCGCCGCGCCCTTCGCCTGCACGCGGCCGCTGTGGCCCAGGCTTCCGGTGGCGCACGCGTGCAGCAGCGGCACCAGGTCTTCGTCCAGGACCATCATCAGGGGCTGCGTCTCTGGATCTCCGAAGCGCACGTTGAACTCGAGCACCTTCGGGCCCTGCGCGGTGAGCATCACGCCCGCGTACAGCGCGCCCCGGAACGGCATTCCCCGCCGGGACAGCTCCTTCAAGGTCGGCTCGATCACCGTCCGGCCGAGTTCATCAAGGGCCGCGGCGTCCACATAGCCCGCCGGCGCGTAGGCCCCCATGCCGCCTGTGTTCGGGCCGGTGTCGTTGTCACCCACCCGCTTGTGGTCCCGCGCGGGCGGCAGGAGCCGGTACCGCTCGCCGTCACACAGGGCGATGACGGAGACCTCCTCGCCCCAAAGCAGCTCTTCAAGGACCAGCCGCGCGCCGGCCGGCGTCTGCGACAGCTCTTCGATGGCCGCCACCGCCTCGTCCGCGGTCTGCGCCACCACCACGCCCTTGCCCGCCGCGAGCCCGTCCGCCTTGACGACGATGGCGCCCAACTCCCGCGCGCGCGCCTTCGCGGCCTTCGGATCGGTGAACACGTCGAAGGTGGCGGTGGGCACGCCCGCCTTCGCCATCACCTCCTTGGCGAAGGCCTTGGAGCCCTCCAGGTGCGCGGCCGCCTGCACCGGGCCGAACACGGGGATGCCGGCCTCTCCCAGCGCGTCCGCCATGCCCGCCACCAGCGGCGCCTCCGGCCCCACCACGACGAGG
>CAZQVZ010000200.1:0-10327 GCA_964596895.1 uncultured Myxococcaceae bacterium | reverse complement strand
ACCAGCTCGTGGAGGTCTCCGCGTGCCTGTACAACGGCCTGCTCCGCAACGAAGACGGGGTGCTCCTGCCGGACCTCGCCGAGCGCTGGGAGGCGGACCCGTCCGCGCGCCGCTACCGCTTCTACCTGCGCCGCGGCGTGCAGTTCCACGACGGCGCCCGCTTCACCGCCCACGACGTGAAGCGCCACTTCGAGCGCCTCCTGGATCCTCAAGTGCGCTCCCCGGACGACTGGATCTTCAAGGAGCTGGAGGGCGCTGCCCGCTTCGTCGCCGGCGAGGCGCGCGAGGTGGCGGGGCTCGAGGTGCTCGACGACCTCACCCTCGAGGTCCGCCTCGAAGAGCCCAAGGCGTTCTTCCTCCACCTGGTCACCCTGCCCGCCACCAGCATCGCGAGGCTCGACTCGCAGGGGCGGCCGGTGGGCACAGGGCCCTTCCGCCCGGCGGAGCTGGGCACCGAGCGCATCGTGCTCGAGCGGAACCTCTCCTACTTCCGCCCGGAGCTCCCGCTGCTGGACCGGCTGGAGTTCGCGCTCTGCAAGGACCGGCCGGACGCGCTGGCGCGGCTGATGGCGGGGGACCTGGACCTCGTGTCCGGGCTGTACGCCGAGCACCTCGCGCACGCGCCGCTCGATGACCACCAGGTGATGGGCGGCTCCACGCACTCCTGCTGGTTCCTCGCCTTCAACGTGCAGTCGAAGCCGTTCGATGATCCGCGCGTGCGCCGCGCGCTCCGCGCGGGACTGGACCGGCAGGGCGTGGTGGACACGTTCAACCCCGGCGCGAAGGTGGCGCGCACGCTGACGCCGCCAGGGCTCCTGGAGGAGGCGGACAACATCCCGCCGCCGCAGGTGGACGTGGCGCTCGCGCGCAAGCTCCTGGCCGAAGCGGGCGTGGGCAAGCTCACGCTCACGCTGCACTACCCGGTGGACCGTGACAGCCGCGAAGAGGACCGGGTGCTCTTCCGGCCGCTCGTCGAGGCGGGGCTGGTGGAGCTTTCGCACGTGGAGATGCGGCCGGGAGACTTCTGGGCCCGCGTGCGCGAAGGCCGCGTCCCCATCCTGCGCGGCGTATGGATCGCCGACTACCCGGACCCCGACAACTTCCTGCACTTCCTCCTCAACTCGAACGCGCAGACGGTCTACGGGCTCGGGTACCGGAGCGAGGAGCTGGACCGGCTGACGGCGGAGGCGCGCGTGTCCATTGACCCGGAGCTCCGCCAGCAGCTCTACCGGCGCGCGGAGAAGGTGGTCCACCACGACTGCCCGCTGGTGCCGCTCTACCACAAGCGCATCTGGGCGGCGGCGACCCCGCTGGTCCAGGGCCTGCGCCTTCACCAGACGCCGCCGCAGGTGCGCTTCGAGAACCTCTGGCTCGAGCGCGGCTAGAGACGAAAACTGGCGAGCGCACGGCCGCGTGCCAGCGTCCCTCGCCATGAGCAACCGCCGCTTCCTGCCGCGCCAGCGCCGCCGCGTGAAGATTGCCCTCGGCGGCAAGGGGCCGTCCTTCACCGCTGACGTCTCCCCGGGCGGCTTCTGCGCAGAGCTGATGCACGTGCTCCGTCCCGGCGGCCCTGTGCATGGGAGCCTTCAGCTCAGCGGCGCGTCCTACGACTTCACCGGCGTGGTCAGCTGGGCGAAGGCCGGTGACCCGAGGCTCTGCGTCCGGGGGCGCATCGGGGTGCGCTTCACGGGCATCTCCAATGACTTCTTCACCGCGTTCAGCCGCGAGCTGACGCGCCCCGGTGTCAGCCGGACCTGAGCCCTGACGCCGTCGCCTGCCGAGAGGCTACGGCCCGCTCTCGCGCCGTCCACTGGTGCCGTTCGGCCTGGGCCAGCCCGTGCGCAGCGCGTCGATGCCCGGCAGCGCATAGGCCTCCAGGCGGAGCTGGCCGTTGCGGTTGACCAGGGCGTAGAGCAGCTCCCGCTCGAAGAGCGCGCCCTCCACCTTCGGCGCGCCGTCCAGCGGGCAGATGAGCGCCCGGCCTGAGGGGATGAAGAGCTGCACGTCGGTCCGCTCGCCGGTCATGGGCGCAGCTTCGGTCAGGGTCATCACCCCGCCCTGCCACAGCCCCGCGGTCAGGGCCGCCTCCACCAGCTTCCCTTCCACGTGTCCCGGCAGGATGCGCGCCTCCCACGAGGGGCTGTGCGCGTCGAGGCCGGTCACCCTCAGCAGCGTGCTCTCGCCTTCCGGACCGCAGCCGGCGTCCTGGGGTTCACGACAGGCCCGGAAGAAGGAGAAGGCGCTGGCTCCGTCGTGGAGGACCTCGAAATCCACAGGCGTCTCGCCCGCGTCGGGGTCCGCGGAGACCAGCGGCACCACGCCGCCGTCTCGCAGCGCCACCACCGCGCCGCCAGGGCCCGCCCCTTCGCCGCTCCACACTGCACTCAGCGCGCTGCCACCGTAGACACCGAGCTCCACGACGCTCCCGTCAATCACCGACACCTGGTGCAGGGCCGCACCGTCCGCGTGCACCCAGAGGGTCCCGTTGTCACCGCCGTCCAGGAGCGCGCCACCGCCGCGCGCGAGCTGGCTGCCGAAGCCGGCGTCCGGGAGGAAGGTGGGCGCCATCACGCCGCCGTCAGGCGCCACCTTGTAGAGCGCCACCCCGTGCGGATACGGCTCGAACGTGAACTCGGGACCCGCGTCCGGGTCTGCCATCCCGCCATCCGGGTCCGCCATGCCGGCGTCGGGATCCGGCTCGCCCGCGTCTGGCGCCGGCACCTCCACCCATTCACCGAAGGACGCCGCCAGCCACATCCCGCCGTCTGCCTCCAGCGCCACGCCTCCTCGCGGGATGCGCGGGGCGCCGGTGGTGTCTGCGGCCGGGAGGTCCGCCAGAGGCAAGGACCACAGGAGCGCGCCGGTGCCGGGGACGTACGCCGAGAGCGCGTCTTCGTCCGTCACCACCGCGGCCCACGGCGCCACCCCCTGCAGCAGGGGGGACGGCCCATGCAGCGGCGCGTTGAAGCGGAGGAACCCGTTGGACGTGTACGAGACGAGCCCGCAGCCGCCGTCGCGGCTCTGCAGGCCACACGCCTCGAAGTACACGTTGCCCGCCAGGGAGCGCAGCCGCCCGGGCTGCCGCGCGACGTCTGCCGGTGCATCCCCCAGGGGCACGCTCCAGGCGGGGATGATGGCGCCGGCGTCCGGACGCACGCAGGTGCCGGAGGCGCAGCGGCCCTCCCCCTGACAGGGCGTGGCCGGCGAGCAGACGAGACCGTCGGGGGTGGGGACCTTCGTGCAGGCCCCCGCCGCGCACAGGTTCACGAACTGGCAGTCCGCCGAGCCGCAGAGCAGGCCGTCGTCCGCGGTGCGGAAGCCGCAACCGGTGGTCGGGTTGCAGGTGGGCACGTCACACGGGTTGGAGGACGCGGGGCAGGTCGAGGAGACGTCCAGGTTCACGCAGCCCACCTCTGGCGAACACGCGTCCTGGGTGCAGGCGTTGTTGTCGTCACACGCGCGCGGCGTCCCCACGCAGGCGCCCTCCCGGCATTGGCCATCTTCGAGGCAGAGGCTGTCGGGCACGCACACGGTCCCTTCGTCGAGATCGAACTCGACGCAGGACTCGCTCTCCAGGTCGAACCGCGCGCCTTTGCACTGGTCCTCCAGCGCGCAGTCCAGGGGCCGGACGCCGCGGCCGCGCAGGGGGATGTCGAAGGACTCGCCGCGCGCAGTGAGGGTGAGCACCCCTTCGGCCACGCCCTCCGGAGCGGTGAAGACGACACTGAAGCGGGTGCTTCCGGCGCCGACGATGAAGGCGGACTCGGGCGCGCGAAAGGGACCGGTGGTGGTGAGCACCACCGTCACCTCCTCCCGCCCGGTGGCCTGCAGCGAGAGCTCGCGGATGACCTCGGCGTCCACCAGCGTCTTGCCGAAGTCGAGCTCCCGCGTCTCGGTGCGAAACCCCGCGGTGGTGCTCCCGGTGCCGCCCCCGTCGCAGCGGCAGCCGGTCACGGCGAGCACGGCCGCAACCAGGAGAAGGGAGAGGGGGCTCCTGCCGGCGCTCATGAGCGGCTCCGCGCGCGTCGCATCCGCCACACCTGCCTGACGAGGAAGAGCGCCACGGCGCCGCCCACCGCCGCCAGCGCCACCCGGTTGTAGTCCTGCACGACCCGCTCCAGCCGCTCCGCGTTGCCGCCCAACGCGATGCCCACTGCCATGATCAGCGCGTTCCACACTAACGCGGAGAAGGCCCCCCAGAGCATCACCCTTCCAAAGGGAAGTCGTGCAGCCCCCGCTGCAGCGAACAGTGGGCCTCGAACGCCGGGCATGAACCGGTTGAAGGCGATGAGCCACATGCCCCTGGCGCGCATCTTCTCCTGAAGGCGGTGCAGCTCCGGATGGCGCTCGGCGAAGCCCGGCTTGTCGCCGTAGCGGTGGCCCAGCTTGAGGCCCAAGCCATACGCCAGGGCCGCGCCCACGAGGCTCCCCGCGGTCACCGCCAGGAACACCAGCAGCCAGGGCTTCTCGCCGCGGACCGCGTACACGCCGCCGAGCAGCACCACGGTGTCGCCCGGGAAGGGCGGAAAGACGTACTCGAGCAGCGCCGCGAGGAAGAGCGCCACGTAGGCCAGGGGCCCCACCGCGTGAAGCCAGGTGTCGAAGGTCTCCACCATCTGCGCGCGGAATCTACGCGGCTGCCGGCGCAGTGCCCGACGAATGCGCAGAGGCGCTCACCTTCAGCCCACGCCGCCGACGAGCAGCGCAACCTCGGCCTTCGCCTGCGCGGCGACCTGCGGGGGGAGCCGGCCGTGGCGCTCGAGCCGCTCCAACAGCGCCAGGGACCGGGCGCGGAGCTTCGGGGCGCCCGAGGCAGGGGTCCAGGTGCGGGGGGCGGGCAGCATCGCCGCCAGCACGGCCGCCTGCGCCACGCTGAGCTCGGAGGCGGAGACGCCGAAGTGCGCGCGCGCCGCCGCCTCGATGCCATAGATGCCGTCGCCCCATTCGGCGACGTTCAGGTACAGCTCCAGGATGCGCTGCTTGCCGAGCCGCTGCTCCAGCCTGCGCGCCAGGACCCACTCCTTCCCCTTCCTCAGCAGGCTCCGGTCGCCCGACAGCCACAGGTTCTTGGCGAGCTGTTGGGTCAAGGTGGAGGCGCCGCGCCCGAGCTTGCCGCGGGCCCACGCCTCTTCGAGCGCGGCCTGCGTCTCCTTCAGATCCACGCCGGCGTGGTCGAAGAAGCGGTCATCTTCGGACGCGACGACGAGCGTGACCGCGTGAGGCGCGACGTGCGAGAGCGGCACCCACTGCTGGCGGCGGCGCGGCGTCTTCCCTTCCGCCCGGGCTTCGTCCGCGCGCGCGTCGATGAGCGCCGTGGACGCGGGGGCCTCGCGGACGAGCGGCGATGGATCCGGCAGCGACCCCCAGAGGTAGCCCACCGTCACGCACCCGCACAGGAAGGCCGCGAGGGCGAGCTTCGAACGCCAGGTGGGCCGCGGTGCGGCGCTTCTTTTTCGGCCGCGCTTCATGCCGGCGCATTGAAGCGGCACCGCGCTGCGTCGCCAGTTCTGGTCCCTTGATGACCGTCAAGGCGCACACCTTGCAGATGGGCCGCCCACACTCCCCAAGGAGCCCCCATTGAGCATTCGTACACTTGCAGCTGCCATCGTGTCCGCCGTTCTGGTCCCGACCCTCGCCCTCGCGGCCGACATCCCCACCGGGAACGAAAACCTGAAGGTGAAGGTGGGCGGGTTCCTCTACGGCGCCGCGCACTATGACCAGAACCAGTCGGCCAGCCGGCCCTGGCTCATCTCGGTGAGCGAGGACAGCAGCCGCGGCGGGTTCTCGGTGGAGCCGTACGGCAGCCGGTTCAACTTCGGCATCGAGTCCCAGCTTCAGGAGAACGCGCAGGCCAAAGGCTTCATCGAGATGGACTGGGGCACCATCACCGCGCCCCGGCTCCGCCACGCGTATGTGTCCCTGGACTTCAAGGATGCGGTGGGCGTGCTCGTGGGCCAGTACTGGCTGCCGAACCTCCCCATCCTCCCCGAGACCTTCAGCCCGAACGCCATGCGCATGCAGGGCAACGCGTGGAACCGCTCGCCGCAGCTGAGCCTCTTCCGGAACTTCGGACCGGTGAAGGCGATGCTGACCGCAGCCTCCGCCAGCGCGGTGACCGGCGGCATCGTGCAGGGCGCTGACAACACCGCGAAGTACGCGCTGCTGGAGCAGTCGGCCCCGGCCGGCTTCCTCCAGCTCGCCTACCAGATCAACCCCAGGAGCGTGGTCGCCGTGGCGGCGGGCGCCTGGCAGCCCACCATCGGGTTCACCGGTGCGGAGGGCGCGCAGTCGGTGAAGCTGACCTCCTGGTACTCGGAGATTGGGACCTCGGTCGGGTTTGGCGGTGCGACCCTGGCGGCGAAGGCCTGGTACGGCGTGGGCGCGGGGCTCGGCACCGGCATCAACCAGTCCATCGTGATGAACGCGCAGAACCAGGCCACGGGCATCACCAGCATGGGCGGCATCGCCTCTGCGAAGTACGCCTTCAGCCCGAAGTTCAGCGCGTCCCTCTACGCCGGCCTGGATGACCCCCAGGACGAGGTGGACGGCGTGACCCTCAGGATTCGCCGGAACCTCGTGTTCGGCGGCACGGCCGGCTACCAGGTCATCGAGGGCGGCACCCTCGGCGTGGAGGTGATGAACGTCACCACCACCAACCTGATCGCCGGTGAGGACGTGGCCTGCAACGACGCCCGCGGCTCCATCATCGCCCGGTACGCCTTCTAGGTTCAGCGGCAGCGGAAGTCACAGACCGGCACCAGGGGCGACCCGGGTGCCGGTTTCGTTTTGCGGGCCCCTCCCTCCCAGAGCGTCGCGCGAAGTCTGCGCGCAAGGGGCTGCGCCAGACGCAATGTCTGCGGCCCCTGGAGGTCCACCGCGCAGGTTCCTTCGACCCGCGCACACGCCGCGAGCCGCGCGCGGTGGGGAGCTTCTGCCGTCAGCGCGCGTGCCGGTCTTCGAGCTGGACTGGTAGCGCGGGGGGTGATGGGGGTCACCAGCGCGGGTGCGCCGGGTCGTTGAAGGCGATGGGCGCGGCGAGACACGCATCGGGGATTCCGAACGCGTCCACCAGCGGCACGGCATGGGGCAGAAGCTCGCCGAACAGGGCGACCACGCCCTTGCGGATGGCTCGGGCCCTGCCGCCTTCGAAGTAGCCGTGCTCGAGGAACCACGCCGCGCGGTGCTCCAGCAAGCACAGCCCGTGCAGCGCGCGAAGTCGCTCCAGCGGGGCGCGCAGCGGCTCGGGGGCACGCTCCACGCCCGCCACGAACGCCTCCATCACGCGCCGTTCCACGTGGGCGTGTCCCAGCGCGACCAGGTGCTCCTGCACCTCACGCGCAGCGAGCGTGGGCGGCATTCCGCCGTCCAGCCGGCGCTTGAGACGTCTGGCCGCGGTGGACAACAGCCGCTCTTCACGGGCGCGCAGCGCGCCCAGCTGGAACGCGGCGCTGCGCAGCGTCTCCTCGTCCGTGCCGCGCGCCGCCAGCGGGTTCTTCTCGAGCACCGTGGCGAGCGCGCGGTCCGCGAGGTAGCGCACCAGCGCGCTGGGACCGCCGCGCTGGAACTGCTGGCGGAAGTCCGTCAAGAGCCCGCGGGCGAGCAGCTGCATGAGCACTGTGTTGTCGCCTTCGAAGGTGGTGAAGATGTCGCTGTCCGCCTTCAGATCCGGGATGCGATTGACCGACAGGTACCCCTGCCCGCCGCACGCCTCCCGGCACCTCTGCAGCACCTCGGTGCAGTGCCAGGAGGCGCCCGCCTTGATGCCGGCTGCCGCCGCCTCGAGCTCCCGGGTGTCTCCCTCCCGGGGCATGGCGAGCAGCTGCTCTCGCAGTGCGTCCACGCCGAAGTGCCACGCGTAGGTGCCGGCGAGCGCGGGCAGGAGCCGCCGCTGGTGCGTGGGGTAGTCGAGGAGCAACGTCTCCGGCTCGCTGACCGGCCCGAACTGGCGGCGCGCGGTGGCGTAGCGGATGGCAATGGCCAGGCCGACCTTCGCCGCGCTCACGGCGGCAGACGCGACGCTCACCCTCCCGCCCACCAACGTCCCCAGCATCGTGAAGAAGCGCCGGCTGGGGCTCTCGATGGCGCTCTCGTATTCGCCGCGCTCGGTGATGCGCGCGTACCGGCCGAGCAGGTTCTCCTTCGGGACCCTCACCTGATCGAACCAGATCCGCCCGTTGTCCACGCCGTTGAGCCCCATCTTGTGCCCGCAGTCGCCGATGCGGACGTTCGGCATGGGCTCGCCGCGCTCGTCGCGAATGGGCACGACCACCGCGTGCACACCGTGGGTGCTCTCGCCGACCCAGAGCTGCGCGAAGACCGTCGCCCACCGCGCGTCCCGTGCCGCGTTTCCAGCCCAGTCCTTGCGCGCGGACTCCGACGGCGTGTGGATGACCAGCTCGCCCGTCTCCGCATCGAACCGGGCGGTGGTTTCGAGGTCCGCCACGTTGGAGCCATGGCCCACCTCGCTCATGGCGAAGCAGCCCGGCGCCTCCAGCGACGCCACCTTCGGCAGCAGCGCGCGCCGCTGTTCGTCGGTCCCCAGCGAATGGATGCTCCCGCCCCAGAGCCCGAACTGAACACCGAACTTCACCAGCACCGAGAGGTCTCCGAAGCCGAGGGTCTCGAAGGTGACCAGGAACGGTCCGAGGTCCTCGACCTCCGGCCCCGCGGTCACGCCCGGGAACGCCAGGGTCCCGAACCCTTCGTCCGCCAGAGTCTTCAAGGCGGCGAAGACGCGGGCCCGGTGCTCCTCCTTCGGAAGTCCGTACGCGGCGCGCCAGGCCGGGTCCGACAGGAGCGCGCGGACGCGGTCGCGCGCGGAGGCGAAGCGGCCGTCCAGGTGCGCTTGCAGCGCGGCCACGTCGAACGCCGGTGGGCCGTGAAACCGCGCCTCGTCTTCAGGCTGTGTCTGGGTCAGGTGCAGCGCGGTGAGCTCAGGGCCGAAAGTGCCGGCGAGCTCCTCCAGCGCTGCGAGCGTCTGGGGATCCGGCGTGGAGCCCGCGTACGCCATCGCGCGGGCGAACTCGCCGAGGCTTCGGCGCGCGTCTGGAGAGAGCGTTGCCGCCGCACGACGGAGCTCCAGATGAAGCTGGGCCAACGCCCGGGCGTCCGGCGGGGACGAGGAGTCCAGCCACTGCTCCAGGTGCTCCCGAAGGCGGGGCTTGAGCCAGGGCTGCGCGGCGAGCCGTTCCCGGAGCAGGCCGCGCTCCTGCGGTGACAGGTCCCCATCCGCCCAGGCGACGTAGAGCAGCGGGAGGAACGGACGAAGCTGGGGCTCCTGCAGCAGCGCGTCGAGCATGGCCGCAGTCATTCACGGCAGCGACGAGGGATTGCAACCGCCCCCGCCCGCCTCCGTCAGGTAGCGCGGATTCGGAGCTTCGGGCTGCCCGACCGACTCGGGTGCCGGACGCGTTGCGAGCCGGCCGCGCGCCGTGTCGGGGTCCGCCGCGGCGGGCCGCTCCCGCGTCGAATCCCGGAGCAGCGCCCCATGCCCGAGCCATCTCACGCGCTGACGGCCGCGCGCCGGCTGAAGCGCAGTGGCCGGTATAGCGCCGCGCGTGCCACGGCCTGCTCACTCGTTCGCCCTGCCCACGGGCAGAGGCGCAGCAGGACCGGGAACATTGTCGGGCGGGCGGGCTGCCCTCACCTCAACAGGGAAGACGCTTTGAACCCCCATTGGCGCTGGCGCTCACCAGCGAAGAGCAAAGGAGTCAGACGCATGCGCGCGATGACGTACGAGGGCCCCTACAAGGTCAGCATCCAGGAGAAGCCCGACCCTCGCATCGAGCACCCGCTCGACGCAGTGCTGAAGGTCACCCGGACCGCCATCTGCGGGTCGGACCTGCACCTCCTGCACGGGTATGTCCCCGACACCCGCGTGGGCCACACCTTCGGGCACGAGTTCACCGGGGTGGTGGAGGAGGTAGGCAAGGGCGTGGAGCACCTCCGGGTGGGAGACCGGGTGGTGGTGCCCTTCCCCATCGCCTGCGGCGGCTGCTTCTTCTGTTCGCGCGGGCTCTTCGCCAACTGCGAGAACGCGAACCCGTCCAGCGATGTCGCCACCGGGGTGTTCGGGTACTCGCACACCACCGGCGGCTACGACGGCGGCCAGGCCGAATACGTGCGCGTTCCCTACGCCAACGTGGGCGGCATGAAGATCCCCGAGGACATGAGCGACGAGGAGGTCCTCTTCCTCGGCGACATCCTTCCCACCGGCTACCAGGGCGCGGAGATGGCGCAGATTGAACCGGGCGACACGGTGGTGGTCTTCGGCGCAGGTCCGGTGGGCCTCTTCGCCATGAAGAGCGCCTGGCTGATGGGCGCGGGC
>CAZQVZ010000199.1:0-10389 GCA_964596895.1 uncultured Myxococcaceae bacterium | reverse complement strand
TGTCGCGGAGCTGATCCGCGGGCAGAAATTCGTTCTGCTCCCGCTGGGCAATCTGCGCGACGAAGGCCGGGATGGAGTGCGCGGAAGCGACGACGGTCACACCCGCCGACTGGCCGCCCGCCACCGTGGTCTGCGCGCCCTCCCCGGCGTGGAACGCCAGCCGGCAGTTGTTGCCGAGCGCAATTTCGTCCCCCTCCTTCAGCCGCAACTCCCGGACCCGCCGGCCGTTGACGAAGGTGCCGTTGGACGAGCCCAGATCCCGCAGGACGAAGCCGCCGCCCATCCGCTCGATGACCGCGTGCTCCTTGGAGACCTCGCGGTCGGTGAGCCGGATGGTGTTGGCGGGGTGCCGGCCGAGCGTGGTCTTCAAGGCCGTCAGCGGATAGTCCACCACGCCGCCGTCGGCTTGACGGGCACTGAGGCGGGGACCTGCAGGCGTATGGGTGGGGGCGGGCAGGTTCATCCGCGGAGGAGTGTGGGCTCGGCGGTGCGCACGGGAGCGTTTTGACCCGGGGACACTACCACGCGACCTCGCCGTCACCTACAACGTGGACGCTTGCCTGCCCTTCGCTCAGGGAAACCGGAGCCCCAGCCCGATGGCCGGGTAGAAGGTGGCCCCGCCCAGCTGGCGCCGCTGGCCGAACAGGTGGGGCTGCAGGTGGGTGTAGCCGCCGGTCAGCTCCAGCATCAGGTGCGCATATTTGTAGCCCGCCGCCACCCCCGCGGTGGCGCCCCAGAAGTGGGACTCCACCTTGCGCGGGAGCCCCACGTCCATCTCCGCGAGGTTGGCCGCGTGCTGGGAGTAGTTCACCAGGTTCGCGTCCATGCGGGTGTGGCTGTAGACGTACTTGAGCGCCCCGTAGAGCTTGAACATGTCTCCGAAGTCCACGGTCCAGTAGACCGGCACCTCCAGATCCCAGCGGGAGAAGTCGTCCAGCTTCACGTACTCCAGCACGCTCATGACCGGGTGCGTGAAGAGGAAGCGCGAGACGCCCAGCCCCACCGCCAGGTCGAAGTTGGCCCGCTTGTGGACCGGCAGGTGTTCGTTGGTGGTGGCGTGCACAAGCCGGTACTTGGTGTCCAGGCGCAGGGCGTTGACGCTGTAGCGCAGGCCCACGTCCCAGTCCTCGGCGAGGATCCCGGTGCGCGCGCTGATCTCGTAGGAAGGCCCGGTGATGGGCACCGAGATGGCCAGGGCCAGGCCGGCGGTCAGCAGCTCCTGCTGGTCCTCCTCGCTGAGGGAGTACGGCTCCCCGGAGCGCTCCGCGTCCCGGATGGCCAACCCCTGCTCGATGCCCTGCTTGATCACGGTCACCGCGGGACCCACCGGCAGGTAGATGCCGGCGCCGCCGTTGACCTCCACCTGCCCGCGCTTGACCGGCCGGGCCGTCTGCAGGGTCGAGAGCGTGGAGGCGCAGCCGCTCGAGACGAGCAGGGCCAGCGCGGCGAGGGGAATCCGGAGTCTCATGGCTGCGAAACCTATCTCGAAAAGTCGGCCCGGCCATTCGTCGCCTTTGGCCGGGCGGGCGATCAGATTTGCTGCTAGAGGGGCCCGCGTGAAGATCAAGCAGCGCCCGGACGACTTCCGGGTCACCGAGTCCTGGCGGTTCGACAAGGCAGACGACGGGCGCTACCGCGTCTACCTCATGGACAAGCGCAAGCTGTCCACCTTCGAAGCGGTGGAGCGGGTGCGCGAGCGCTTCGGCCTGCGGCCCGGCGCGGTCTCCTACTGCGGCCTCAAGGACAAGCAGGGGCGCACCGAGCAGATCATCGCGGTGGACTCGGACAAGGAGATTGATCTCCAGGAGCCGGACCTCCGCCTGCGGCTTTTGGGCCGGACGAAGAAGGCGCTCACCGCACAGAACCTCACCTCCAACCGGTTCTCGGTGACCGTCCGCGCGCTGCAGCCGGACGACTTGCGCCAGCTCACCCTCTCCGCGGCGGAGGTGGGCCGGCTGGGCGTGGTGAACTACTTCGACTCCCAGCGGTTCGGCTCGCTCAAGCACGGGCAGGGCTACATCGCCAAGGACCTCATCCGCGGGGACTTCGAAGCGGCGCTGCACAACTACATGGCGCAGCCGTCGCCGCTGGACCGGACGGACGACGCGAAGGTGAAGGCGTTCTGGAAGGCCAACTGGGGCCGCTGGGACCGCTCGCCGCAGGTGAAGGGCAACGCGAAGTACTACCGGATCCTCAAGGTGCTCCGGGAGGACCCGCGCGACTTCGTCAACGCCTTCCTGCAGATAGACCAGAACTACCGCGCGCTGCTCCTGTTCACCTACCAGAGCTACCTGTGGAACGAAGGCGTCCGCAGGCTCTTGCAGCTGCTGCTCCCGCGCGAGCACCTCTTCCCCATGCCGTACCAGGCCGGCACCCTGCTCTTCCACCGCGGCGCCGGTTCGGACGTCTCGAGGGAGCTGCGCGAGCTCGGGTTCCCCCTGCTCGCCCCCAGCTCCACGTTCACCCACCCGAAGGTGCAGGAGGCGGTGGAGTGGGTCCTGGGCAAGGAGAAGCTGAAGCTCTCGGACCTGCGCATCGAAGAGGCGCCGCAGATGCTCTTCTTCAAGCACGAAGAGCGGCCGGTGCTGGCGTGGCCGGACAAGCTCGTGCTCGGGCGGCCCATGCGGGACGAGCTGAACCGCGGGTTCTCCAAGATCAACGTGGCCTTCACGCTGCCGCCCGGCGCCTACGCCACCCTGGTCATCAAGCGGCTCTTCCACTTCGCCTGGCTGGGAGATGACCACCAGGAGCCGTCGCCCAGGACGCCCTTCGGTGAGCCCCAGGCGCCCGCTTCTCTGCCCGGCCGGGTGGCGAAGCACGGCGGCTACAAGGACCCGCGGCGTCAGGCCGAGGTGTCCGCTCCGGCAGCTGCCCCCCCCTCGCCCGCGCCCGTCGCCGAGCTGCCTCCCGAAGCGCCGCCTGTTCCCGCCGCCGAGCCCGCCCGCGCCAAGCTCCCGGCGAAGGACCGGCCGGCCCAGCAGCCCCAGCAGAAGAAGCGCGCCGAGCCCGGGCTCGGGTTCCGCGCCAAGCAGAAGGCGAAGAAGGCCCACCGGGAGCAGGCGCGGGTCGAGCAGGCGGCCAAGCGCCCGAAACCCAGGGCAAAATCGCCCTCGAAGAAGCGGCGCTAGCCCGCGGGGGGCAAAGAAAGGAGGCGCGGCGGGCAAAGGGTGGCGCAATGGCCTTCTGGCCAGCCCGTAGAGGGGATGTGAACGCACTCCTCGCAGGTCTTCTGCCCCTCCCCTCCCTGTCGCCGTTCGGCGTGGCGGACGAGGCCCCCACAAGCCCCTGGAAGGCGGATGTCCTGGCCGCGCGCAACGGCGACGGACGCGCGTTCGCCTCCCTGGTGCGGTCTGTCCAGCGGCCCGTGTACGGGCTGTGCTTGCGGCTTTTGTCCAACGAGGCCGAGGCCAGCGAGGTCGCGCAGGAGAGCTTTCTGCGCGCGTACCAGAACCTCTCCCGCTACGACGCGGACCGCCCGTTCGATCTGTGGGTGATGGCCATTGCCCGGAACCTCTGTCTGGACATCCTGCGGCGCCGCGGGCGCATCTCCCAGGAGAGCGTGGACGACCTGCGCGAGGTCCTGCCCTCCGGCGCGAAGAGCCAGGAGGAGGACGCCATCTCGCGGCAGGAGCGCCTGAGCCTCGAGCAGGCGATGGCCACCCTGTCCGTGGACGACCGGGAGGTGTTGGCCCTGTATTACGTGCAGCGGCGGACCACGAAGGAGATCGCCTCCCTGATGGGCGTCGCGCCGGGCACGATCATGGCGCGCCTGTTCCGGGCGCGTGAGAAGCTGCGGCAGCGCATGTCGCAGCACGAGGAGCAGCCGTGAGCACCCACTGCCCCGAACCAGAGCAGCTCTTCTCGGACCTGGCCGAAGAGGCGCCACAGGCCCGCGCGCACCTCGCCTCGTGCCCGGACTGCGCGGCGCTGGTGGAGCTGCACCGGCAGTTGGAGAAGGACCTCCTGCGGCTCGCGGATCCGCCGCCGCCGCCGGACTTCGTGCACCAGGTGATGGCGCGCGTGCAGGCGCAGCCGGTGGCCCCGGCGCGGGAGGTCTGGACCTTCGCGGGGATCCTCGCCGGGACGGTGGCGGCGCTGGTGATGCTGGTGGTCTTCGACGCGGCCACCGCCGGGGTCTGGGGCGCGCGCCTCGCCTCCTTCGCGGTGGGCGTGGGGGACGCGGTGGAGATGGCGCTGCGCGCAGGCGCGGTGGTCTGGGAGACGGCGGCGGTGCCGCTCATCACCGCGGCGATGATGGCGGTCCTCACCCTGTCCATGGCCGCGCGCAGGCTCTTCGGCGGCCGCGGGGCGGCGAGGGTGCGCGCATGAGCCCCACGCGCGCAGCGTTCACCTGTGCGGCGGCGCTGCTCCTCTGCCTGGGCGCCCCCGCCTTCGCGCAGGATGTGGCCCGCACGGAGGACCGGCGGATCACCGTCATCCACCAGGGCACGGTGAGGGAGATCCTCCTCGCCATCGAGGCGCAGGGCGGCCTGGACCTGGACCTGCAAGGTGATCTGGACGCGCCCGCGGCCATCGTGCTGCGGGACGTGACACCCGAAGAGGCGCTGCAGACGGTGTCGGAGGGCTGGCGCCTGGAGGCGAAGCGCGACGGCGGGGTGTGGACCGTGCGCGAGCGGGGTGCAGCGGCAGCCACCCGGGCCGCACCTGCGCCTCCCCCCACCGCCGAAGAGGTGAAGAGCGCCGGCAACCGCGTGCTCTTCGGCAAGTCTGGCGCCGTGGGCGCAGACGAGGTCGTGGACAAGGTCGTGGTCTACGGCGGGTCGTTGCGCGTGGATGGGCGCGTGGTGGGCAACGCGGCGGTCTTCGGCGGCAGCCTGGAGTTGGGGCCGGGCGCGGTGGTCGAAGGCAACGTGGACACCTTCGGCGGCTCGGTCTTCCGTCATCAAGGCGCGCAGATCCAGGGCCGGGTGCGGACCTTCGGCGGCGAGGTGACGGAGGTGCCGGCGGGTTCGGACGTGGCGGCCGTCACCTCCGCAGCAAAGGCCGAAGCCGCGCGCGCAGAAGCAGCAGCGGCACGGGCGGAGCGCGAGGCGGAGGCGGCCGAAGAGCGCGCAGCGCGCGAGGCCTCTGACTCGGACCTCGCGGACTTCCTCACCTGGTTCGCGGTGCTCTTCGGCATCGGGTTTGGCGCGGCCATGCTGGCGCCTGCGCGGATGAAGGTGGTGCAGGACGAGATCCGGCGGGCGCCCGGGAGGTCCACCGCGGTCGGTGCGCTGGGCGCGTTCATCCTGATGCCCATCGCCAGCATCCTGCTCACCATCACCATCGTGGGGATCCTGCTCCTGCCGGTGCTGTGGACCCTCGTCGCAGCGGCCGTCTTCGTGGGCTTCACCTCGGTGGCGTCGGAGTTGGGCGCGCGGCTGCCCGTCTTCCGGGGCCGCAAGTCCCAGGCGCTGGTGCTGGCGCTGGGGCTGCTCACCATCCTGCTCCTGGCGCTGGTGCCGGGGCTGGGCGCGCTGGCGGTGACGCTCTTCGCCTTGTGCGGCTTCGGCGCCATCTTGCGGACGCGCTTCGGCCGTCGCTCGAAGGCGCCCGCGAGCGTGCTCCGGGACGACCTGCCGGCCGGCGTGGCGCTCTAGCCCGCGCTCAGGGCCAGGGGCGCCGGGGCGACAGGGGACGCAGGCGCACCGGGTCTGTCTGCCCCTCGCGGTGACCGCTTGCGAAGATGCGGGCCGCGCTGATGAGCCCACAGGGCGACGTCGAGCGCACATGCGGCGTCCCCGCCTTCGCTGTGTCCCAGGTCCTTGGGCCTGGGCCCAGAACCTCTGCGCGTCCGTGGCGCAACCTGCCCTCCGCGGCAGGTTGTGGCGCGCGGTGGCGGGCCGCATCTCCTCGCTCTCTCCATCGTGCGCCAGCGAGGTCCCCTGCCATGGAAGCGCTGAAGTCTCCCCTCCCCGCCGCACCTTCGGCGCGCCACCGCAAGCGCTCGTTCCTCAGGCTCCCGGTGGAGGTGGACGTCGAAGCCCTGCTCGCGGACTACCGCGCCATCCCCCAGGACGCGTGGAAGGTCAGCCACTGGGAGATCCACTGCTCCTCGGCGATGGTGCTCCTGCGCGGCGGCTCCCAGGACACCGAAGAGGCCTTCACCACCCGGGAGGTGGCGGACACGGACCTGCTGCGCCGCCTGCCCTACCTCTCGAAGTTGCTCGGTCCCTCTGGTCCCTTCGGGCAGCCGACGTACGCGTTCATCTTCCGGATGAAGCCCCAGGGCGTGGCGCAACCGCACGTGGACGACGACGTGGCGTGGCACGCGCCGTACCGGATCCACCTCCCGCTCACCACCAACGACGAGGCGCACCTGCTCGCGGAGGGCCGCTCCATCCACTTCAAGGTGGGCGAGGCCTGGACCTTCGACAACCAGGTGGTCCACGCGGTGACCAACGGCCCCACCGTGCGTGCGCACCTCATCTTTGATGTGCCCTCCAACCCGCGGCTGGACGCGCTGCTCGCGAGCGCCCACTTCGATCCGGGCCGGCCGGATCCGACGAGGTGGGGCCGCGCGTCCCTCGAGCACCAGCCCCTCATCGCCCCGCTCCGGTCGGAGCCGCTCTCCGCCGCCGAAAAGCGGGGGCTCGGGCTCAACCCCGAGGGCTTCGCCTCCCGCATCACGCAGGTGCGCTGGCTGGGCCTGCTCACCTGTCCGGGGGTGCGGCGCGGGGACATCCTCTGTTCGGTCAACGGGGTGGACGCCTGCGAGATGGCGCGCACCGCCACCGACTACCTCCAGCTCCGCCACCAGCCCGGCGAGACGGTGCGCCTGGGGACGCTGCGCGACGGCCGCGCCACGACCCTCGCCGTCCGCCTTCACCGCAACGTGCTCCCCGAGTCCGCGCGGCAGGCGCTGTGGCGGCTGCGGCAGCTGCGCGCGGGCGCGCTCCAGGGAAGGGGGCGCTGAGCATGCTGGCCGAGCGCTACCTCAACGGCGAGTACCTCGCGGCGGTCCCGGACTGGCACGCCGCGGACGCACACTGGAAGGCGAAGAAGCTGGCCGCGCTCCTTCAGCGCAATGGCGTCTCCCCCCGCACCGTGTGCGACGTGGGCTGCGGCGCGGGCGAGGTGCTGGTGCAGCTCCAGTCACAGCTGCCGAAGGGCACGCGGCTGACCGGCTACGACATCTCCGGGCAGGCCATCTCCCTGTGCAAACCGAAGGAGAACGCGCTGCTGGGCTTCCGCCAGGCGGACCTGCTGCGTGAAGGGATCCGAGAGCGCTTCGAGCTGCTCTTGTGCCTGGACGTCTTCGAGCACGTGCCGGACTACCTGGGCTTCCTTCGTGCCTTGCAGCCGCGGGCGGACCACTTCGTCTTCCACATCCCCCTGGACCTGAGCGTGCACACGGTGGCGCGCGGCTCCCGCCACCTGCTGCAGATGCGGGAGCGCTACGGGCACCTGCACTACTTCACCGCCGAGACGGCGCTCGCCACGCTGGCGCAGACGGGCTTCTGGGTGACGGACGCGGTCTACACCTGGGATCACGACAGCGGCCTGCTCCCGCCGCGAGCGCCCGGGCTGCGGGGGGTGGTGCGCTATCCCCTGCGCTTTGGCGCGCACCTGGTGGAGCGGCTGGCGGCGCGCCTCGTGCCGGACCTCACGGCCCGGTTCCGGCCCGCCTACAACCTGCTCGTGCTCGCGAGGCCGAAGGACGGCGAGCCCCCAGAAGGGCTGCGCGAGCGGGGTGCGGCATGAGCGCCCGGTCGCATGGAACGGCGCCTGCGGCCGTGGCGGCCACCGAGCACCTCCTGCGCACCCCGGAGCGCTCGGCGCCGCGCAACGTCCTCACCGCGAAGGGCCCCACCCTCTTCCCCGGAGCGAAGGCGGAGTCACCCTTTCGGCCCGAGCGCCACACGGCGACGCTCCTGCCGTTGGCCCACGCGGCCGCGAGCGATGCGGCCCATTGGGAGGATCTCGCATCACGCGCGGGTGAGCCGAGCCCGCTCTTCGAACCCTGGGTGGCGCTGCCGCTGCTGGAAGGACGAGACGACGTGCTCGCGGCGCAGGTGTGGGGGGGAGATGCGAAGGGGTGCAGGCGCCTGGACGGGCTCATGCTGTTGCAGCGCGCGCGCGTCGGAGGGCGGCTGGGCTACCTGCGCACCTGGAGTCACTCGCTCGTGCCCCTGGGCGCGCCGCTGGTCCGGGAGGGCGCAGAGCACGAAGTCGCGGGTGCCCTGTTGGACCTGGTCGAAAGGCAGACGCTCCCCTTGCTGCGGCTGGACCAGGTGCCCGCGGACGGCCCCTTCCACCGCGCGCTCGTGCACCAGTGCTGGCTGCGGCAGTGGCCCCTGCAGCTCGCCGAGTGCTTCACCCGGGCGGTCTTCCGGCCCGCCCGGGACGCGGAGTCCTTCGTGCAAGCGGCGCTGAGCGGGAAGCGGCGGCGCGAGCTGCGCAAGGGCCTGGAGCGGCTGCAGGCGCAAGGAGGGGTGCGCTTCACCCAGCTCGACTCTCCGGACGCGCTCTCGGACTGGACGCAGCGCTACGCGCAGCTCGAAGGACGGGGCTGGAAGGGACAGGAGGGCGTCGCGGTGGGGGCCCAGGAGCTGGGCGCGCGGCAGTTCGAGGAGATCCTGCGGGGGGCGCTCTTGCGCGGGCGCCTGCAGTTCCTCGCGCTGGAGGTGGATGGACGGAAGGTGGCGATGAACGTCGCGCTCCTCGCCGGTGAGGGCGGGTTCGGTCTGAAGACCACCTACGACGAAGCCCTGGGGCGGTTCATGCCCGGCGTGCAGCTCTACCTGCACCAGCTCGAGCTGTTGCACCGGACGCCGGGCCTGCGGTGGATGGACTCCTGCGCCTCGCCCGACCGGCAGCTCATGAACGGGCTGTGGCCGCACCGCCGGGCGCTGCAGTCGCTGATCATCAGCGCGGACCGGCCCCTGGCCTCCGCCTTCGCCGCGGCGCTTCCGCTGACCCGCTGGGCCCGAAGGTGGCTCATCGACAGGGCGCCGTCCCGCGCGCGGTTCGACGCGGCGGGCTGACCTTCGTCAGAGGGAGCAGACCCGGTCTCCAACGCTCGAGGAGCTCGCGCGGCGCTGCGCCCGGAGGGGGCACAACGCCGGGGCTGGCGAGCGGCGAGCGGCGACGTCCGAGCCGCCCTTGCGCCGGGCGGCTCCGGAGTGGCCCTACGGCGTCTCGTCCACCGCGGGCGGGATGGTCTGGAGCAGCTGCAGCGCCTCGTTGACGTGGCGCCAGACCTCCATGGAGCGGATGGCGCCGCCGCCCTGCTCGCGCAGGCTCCGGCGCGCCATCCGGGCCAGGGGCGCGAGCGCGCGCTGCACGAGCTCCACCTGCCGGTCGTAGTGCGCAGGCGTGGGCGTGGCGCTCACGGCTCCGGACGCCTGCGCGGACGCGGCGCGCTGCAGGGCCTCCGCTGGAAGCTCCGCCGGCCGCTCCGCCAGCGTCCGCAGCACTTCATCCAGGCGGTTCAGGTACGGCGACAGATCCAGCTGGATCTGCGGCGGTGCGGCCTGCGAAGGCGCTGGAGGCAGGGGCGGCGGCTTCTGCGTGGACGCGGCCTTCGCCAGGTCCACCATGGCCCGGCCGAGCTGGTCCAGCCGCGTTTGCAAGAGCTCCACCAGCTTCGGATCGAGCTGCGCCGGCGGCGGGGGCTCCGCCTTCACCGGCAAGGGCGGCGGCGCGCTACTCGCGGATGCCGAGGCGGCGGCCTCCTTCGCGGCGCGGGTGACCGCGTCCCGGATGTGCGAGAGCTCCGCGCCCAGGGCGGACAGGCCGCCGGTGACGCGGGTCACCGGGTCGTCTTCAGCTCCACCCATGAGCTGGGCGCGAGCGAAGCCGCGCTTGATCTCCTCCCAGCGCGCCTGCTGCGCGTCCGTCATCCGCCCGCGCAGCTCCGCCAACTTGAGCAGGTTGTGTTCGGCGCCGGTGGTGAGCGTCTGCGACTCGCCCTGGTAGTGGTCGTCGAGCACCCGCTCGACCTCGTCGTCGGTCATGGCCGGGACGATCTTCTCGGTCACCTTGGCCATGTTCCGGTAGCTGCCCTGCAGCTTGAAGGGCGGCTCGGTGCGGTACTTCTCGTCCGTGGACGCGGACGAGATGTACGTCTGGTTCACCTTCAAGAGGGTGTCCTGCACGCGGAACAGCCGCTTGAACACCGCGACGATCTCCTGGACCTCCACCGCCGAATACCCGTGCGCGAAGTCCGTGGAGGCGATCTCCTCGCCCTGCGCCATCCGGATGAAGCGGTGGGTATCCTGAGGATCCCGCCCGCTCAGGGGCGCCAGCACCGTGTTCGCCGTGAGCGCGTTCTCGATGAAGGAGAGCGCGAACAGGTCCTGCTTCCCGTCCAGGATCTCGCCGAGGTTGTAGGTGTCCGCCCGGTTGGCCAGCATGTCCGGGATCTGGAACCGGTCACCGGTCTCG
>CAZQVZ010000198.1:0-10470 GCA_964596895.1 uncultured Myxococcaceae bacterium | reverse complement strand
GTACTTCATCAACTCCAGCCCCTCCTGGTCGCCGGATGGAAAGCGGCTCGCCTTCGTGTCCGACCGCGGCGGCTCCCCGCAGATCTACGTGATGAACGTGGACGGCTCCGGCGTGCGGCGGGTGACCTTCCAGGGCAACTACAACCAGACGCCGAGCTGGTCTCCGCGCGGGGACCTCATCGCCTTCACCGCCCGCGACGAACGCAACGCCTTCGACGTGTTCACGGTGGAGGTGGAGACCGGGAAGATCTCCCGCATCACCCAGGACCAGGGGAACAACGAGGAGCCGTCGTTCTCGCCCAATGGCCGGCTGGTGATCTTCAGCTCCAACCGGCAGGGGGGCTCGCACCTGTTCGTGTCCACGGTGGACGGCCGCAACCAGGTGCCGCTGCCCATGCCGAAGGGCTTCTACGCGACCCCGGATTGGGGCCGGTAGAAGCCCGCCCGCCCTCCGCCTACTCGAACAGCGAGACCTGCCGCAGGCCGAGGATCTTCGGATCCGTGGCCCCGCCCACCACGCGGATCCGGAACGCGTCCACCGCGGGGGCGGCGGCGTCCAGCGCCAGCTCGGTGAAGTGCTCCACCGGCGCGCTGCTGAGCGTCACCAGCGGCTCGAAGTCCACGCCGCCGTTGGTGGAGCCCTCGATGATCACGTTGGCGCCGGGGCTGTAGTCGAAGTCCCGCAGCACCATCCGCGCAAGCTTCGTGGGCTGCGCGAAGTCGATGCGGAAGTCTGCCGCGGCCTCCGCGGGGATGGGCGCGGCCAACCGGCCGTCGGTCGCGGCGCAGGCGCCGGCGTCGAACGTCCTGGCGCCGAACTGGCAACCCAGCCCGCGGGTCACAGGCACCTTGGCCTCGCGCGCCAGCGGCAGGATGTCCGACTGGTAGCCCACGTTGAACCGGGTCCCGTCCGCGCGGATCTCCTGCCCCGCGTGGAGCTGCACCCTCAGCCCGTCGAAGTCTTCGAGCACGTATTCGGAGAACGCCACCGGGCTCTGGGCCTGGTTCACCCGCCACGCCGGCTGGCCTTCGAGGCTCACCACTGCCACCGCGGCCGCGGTGACGTCGTGGGTTTCGGAGAGCGGCTGGAAGGTCACCTGCGCGCCGGGCCCTGCATCATCTACCGCCACCGAGCCGCTCCACCGCTGCAAGGTGGGCGCTTCAATCTCGGTGACCTGCATCAGGAACTGCACGTTGACGGTGGCGCCCGCTTCGGTCGCGGGCACGCGCAGATCGAAGCAGCGCGCCAACTCGCCGTTCTGCGTCTCCGCGCCGGTGAGCTCGTGCGACCAGGCGCCGTCCGCGTCCGTCTGGAGGTCCTTGAAGTGGTCCGCCAGCACGCAGGTGCTGTTCAGCCCGCGGTGGAGCTTCAACGTGGTGTCGGCGATGGGCGAGCCGTCCTCGTTCAGCGCCTTGCCGGTGACGACCACGGTGTCGGTGGGGTTCAGCGTGCTCTCGACGCAGCCTGCGAACAGCGCGGCCGAAGCGGCGAGGCCACTCATCAGAATTCGCTTCATCGTTCCCTCCTGTCGGTGAACGGGTCGGCGAGAAAGCAAGCGGTGCACCAGCGCCAAGTCCGCGAAAGCACACGGCCCCCTGACGCCCCACCGGGGCATTGGATGCAGCCCTGACGCAGGTGTCATGGTGCGCGTCATGTCGGTCGTCGCCGCGCTCGACGTGGGCACCAACACCGTTCAAATCGTCGTCGCGACGCGCGGGGAAGACGGTTCATTCGAAGTCCGCCTCGAGCGGGCCGGCATCACCCGCCTGGGCGCAGGCGTGGATTCGCACGGGCGGCTGTCCGAAGACGCCCTCGGCCGGGCGGTGGCGATGATCGCCGACTTCACGGCGCAGGCGCGGGCCCTGGGCGCCCGGGACATCGCCGCGTGCGCCACCTCCGCCGCGCGCGACGCCGCCAACCGCGAAGACCTCGTCCGCCGCGTGCGGGAGGAGGCTTCTTTGGACCTGGAGATCATCTCCGGCGAAGAGGAGGCGCGCCTCTCCTTCCTCGCGGTGCAGGCGGACTTCGGCGGCGCTGCGCCCAACGGAAGGCCGCTCCTCGCCATCGACGTGGGCGGCGGCTCCACTGAAGTCGTGGTGGGCACCTCCCAGGGCCCGCCGGCGTTCCGGCACAGCGCGCAGGTGGGCTCGGTGCGGCTGACCGAGCGCTTCGTCCATGAACATCCCATCCCCCCCTCAGCGCTCACGCAGATGCGAGACGCCGCGCGCGAAGCCTTCCGCACGCTCACCGCTCCACCTTCCGCCGCCGAGGTCGTCGCCGTCGCGGCCACGGCCACCTCCCTCTTCGCGGTGGGGGCAGGGCTTCTGGCGGCCAACCATCCGGGCGTGCACGGCGGCGTGCTCACCAGGGCCGCGCTGGACGAGACCGTGGCGAGGCTGGCGGCGCTCTCGCTGCCGGAGCGCCAGCGGGTGCGCGGGCTCGACCCGAAGCGCGCGGACGTGGTCTGCGCAGGCGGCATCGTCCTCTCCGCGGCGCTGGGCGCGCTGGGCGCCACCTCCTGCCGGGTGAGCGACCGCGGCCTGCGCTGGGGCATCTTGCGGGACCGCTTCGGGGCGGACCTCCCTCGAGAGGGGTAGGCCGAGGCGGCCGGATGCGCGAAGGTCCGCTCTGCACGGGGCCCCACCACGGAGCCACCACGGAGCCCGGAGGAACGACATGCGCGACGACGAAGGGCAAGAGCCGCGACTTGGAGTGAAGCTCGACTCCACCAGCAACGGGGAGTACTGGCCCAGGCCCCTGCCTGCGCGGCTGCAGCAGGTCCGCGAGCAGGCGGCACAGGTGTCCTCCGCCGCGGCGCACAGGCTGGGGCTGAGCCGGCGCGCCTACCTGCAGACGAGCTGCGGCGCGGCGGCGGTGTTTCTCGCCATGAATGGGATGGGCTGCCGGGGCGGCCGCTTCCGGATTCCGGACGAAGCCGTGCACGACGAGGCAGCGGCCGACGCGGCCCTGTCCGGAGACGAGTTCATCTTCGACGTGCAGACGCACCAGGTCTCCGCGGAGCGCAACTGGTGGGACTCCGGGCGCCCCAACCTGGGCGACTTCCTCAAGACCCTTCCGCAGGCCCAGTGCGGTGAGGACGCGTGGGCGCGCTGCTTCACCGACGACGTGCTCATCCGGGAGGTCTTCCTCGACAGCGACACGCAGCTCGCGGTGCTCAGCGCGCTGTGGGGCGAGCCGAACCCGATGCTGGTGGAGGAGGCGGCGCGCACGCGTGAGAAGGTCGCGCAGCTCGAGGGCAAGAAGCGGCTTCGGATCCACGCCATCGTCCAGCCCAACGACGGCAGCAGCCCGGCGCAGGTGGACGAGCGGATGCGCGCCGCGGTCGAAGACTGGAGGGCGGACGCGTGGAAGCTCTACCCGGTCTGGGGACCTCAGGGGCAGGGGTACCGGCTGACGGACGACCTGGCGCTGCGCACCGTGGAGCGCGGGCTGGCGCTGGGCGTCAGGCGGTTCGCCATTCACCTCGGCCTGCCGCTGCCCGGAATGGCGCCCGAGTTCACCCGGCCCTCCGAGGTCGGTGCGTTGGCGCGGCAGTTCCCCGAGGCCACCTTCCTCATCTACCACTCCGGCTATGAGCCCGACCGGACGGAGGGCCCCTGGGACCCCGACGCGGACCGGGGCATCGACGTCCTCATCCGGAGCCTGAAGGACGCAGGCATCGGGAGCGACGGCAACGTCTACGCGGAGCTCGGCTCCACCTGGCGGGAGGCCATGAAGGACCCGGACGAGGCCGCGCACGTGCTCGGCAAGCTGCTCTTGCACGTGGGTGAGGACCGCATCCTCTGGGGAACGGACGCCATCTGGTTCGGCTCCCCGCAAGATCAGATCCAGGCGTTCCGCGCCTTCGAAATCAGCGAGGAGTTCCAGGCGCGCCACGGGTATCCGGCGCTCACGCCGGAGCGGAAGGCGAAGATCTTCGGCCTCAACGCCGCCCGGGTCTACGAAGTGGATGCAGCCGAGCTGCGGCGGGCCCAACGAGCGGACGCCGTCTCGCGCGTGAGGCAGGCGTACGCACAGGCGCCGGCGCCGTCTCTGCAGACGTACGGGCCGCGCACCCGCCGTGAGATGCTCCGGCTCCTCCGCTTCACCGGCGGACGGCCGGATTAGCCCCTACATCCATTGATGTGATGCGGATTAACGAACACCGTGTGAACGTGTTCGATGTACCCCGGCCCCATGCGACCCATTGTCAGCTTCAACATGAGCTCTCACGACGCCTCGGGTGGGGGCCCGGTTCCTGAACCGCAGGCCGTCCCTGGAGGCGACTCCGAAACACCGCTGCGGCTGGACTGGCTCGTCAACAACGTCCAGGACTACGCCATCTTCATGCTCACGCCCGAAGGCCGGGTGGCGAGCTGGAACCTCGGGGCCCAGAGGCTCAAGGGCTACAGCCAGGAGGAGATCCTCGGCCGGCACATCTCCACCTTCTACACGCCGGAGGATGCCTCGGCAGGCAGGCCGGAGCGGCTCCTGCGCGAGGCTCGGACCGCGGGCCGCGTGGAGGACGAAGGCTGGCGCGTTCGGAAGGACGGGTCGCGGTTCTGGGCGGACGTGGTCATCACCGCCACCTTCGACGAGCGCGGCGAAGTGGTGGGCTACGCGAAGGTCACCCGCGATTTGACCGAGCGGCGGATGGCGGAGGAGTCCCTGCGCCAGAGCGAGGAGCGGCTGCGCCTGCTCGTCGAGAGCGTGCAGGACTACGCCATCTTCATGCTGGACGCGCGCGGGCGCGTCACCACCTGGAACCCCGGCGCGGAGCGCATCAAGGGTTACCGGCCGGAAGAGATCATCGGCAAGCACTTCTCCGTCTTCTACCCCCCGGACGTGGTCGCCTCCGGGAAGGTGGACGCGGAGCTGCAAGAGGCGCTGAACAGGGGCCACTTCGAAGAGGAGGGCCTACGCCTCCGCAAGGACGGGTCGCAGTTCTGGGCCGGGGTCCTCATCACCCCGATGTTCGATCCCACCGGCAAGCTGGTCGGCTTCTCCAAGGTCACGCGCGATTTGACCGAGCGCAAACGGGCCGAAGAGGAGCGGCTGCGGCTGGCGCAGGCGCAGGAGGCGGTGCGCATCCGCGACGAGTTCCTCTCCGTCGTCTCGCATGAGCTGCGCACGCCGCTGACGGCGATGCGGCTGCAGCTGCAGACGCTCTTCAAGGGCGACGTGATCGCCGACGAGCAGGTGCGAAGGCGCGTGGAGCGGCTGGCCCGGAGCGCCGGCCGGCTCACGCGGCTGGTGGATGACCTGCTCGACGTCTCGCGCGTCGCGTCCGGCCGGTTCGAGCTGGTCCCCACCGAGGCGGACCTGGCGCAGATCACCCGAGACGTGGCCGACTCCTTCAGCCACGAGGCGCAGCTGCTCGGGATGGAGCTGCGGGTCCACGCGCCGCCGGCGCTGGTGGGCGCCTGGGACATCCCGCGGCTGGAGCAGATCCTCTCGAACCTCCTGGGCAACGCCATCAAGTACGCCTCGGGCAAGCCGGTGGACGTCTCCGTGGGCGAGCAGGGCAAGGACGAGGTGCTCGTCCGCGTGGAGGACCGGGGCCCCGGGGTCCCGCCCGAAGACGCAGAGAAGATCTTCATGCGCTTCGAGCGCGCCTCGGCCACCCGCCACTTCAGCGGCCTGGGGCTGGGGCTGTACGTGGCGCGGGAGCTGACCCACGCGCACGGTGGGAAGATCAGCGTCTCGCCGCGTGAAGGCGGCGGCGCGTCCTTCCAGTTGCGCCTGCCGCGGAAGGCCGTGGCGCGGACCTTCCCCATCGCCGAGTCCGGGGACGAAAACGCCGAAGAGCCCGAGGCCGTGGCCAACCGGTCGCGTTGACCTTCTCCTTCGGACCGGCCATTCGTGCCCATGTCGGGCTGCTCGCCCGAAGCCCGCTGCGCCGGCTGTTTCTTCCAGAAGGAGGCCCTGCCCCATGTGCCGCAACATCCGCACCCTTCACCACTTCGAGCCGCCCGCCACCCGTGACGAGGTGGAGGCGTCCGCGCTGCAGTACGTGCGCAAGCTGACCGGGATGAACGCGCCTTCGAAGGCGAACAAGGAGGCCTTCGACCGCGCGGTCGCGAACATCACCCGGGAGACCCTGTCCCTGTTCGACGCGCTGGAGGTCCACTCGCCGCCGCGCTCGCGTGAGGAGGAGGCGAAGAAGGCGAAGGTGCGCGGGCAGAAGCGGGAAGCGCTTCTCCGCGAGCGCTACGGCGGTGGCGCCAGCGCCTCGCCGGGACGGGCCGCCGCAGGGGGCAGGCCCCGACTCAGCAGGAAGTAGCCCACCATCCCCAGGACCAGGAGCCCGCCGGCGATGAGCGTCATCGCCCGGATGGAGGTGGCGCCGACCTCGGGCCGCAAGGAGAGCTCCACCAGCCAGCCCGAGAGGGCAATGGCCACGCCGTTGAGCGTCTTCACCAGGAGGTTGAAGACCCCGAAGTAGATGGAGGTCGCCTCGCCCACGTCGGTGCGCTCTGCGGCGCAGGCGGTGATGGCCTCGCCCTCCAGCCCGAGGATGATCGCCGCCATGGGGCCGCCGAGCGCGAAGACGATCATCGCGGTGGTCCACGGCGAGCCGATGATCCCCTGCCCCAGCGTCGCCGCCAGCGCGTAGACGATGCCCAGGAGCAGCGAGGCCACCATCAGCGCCCGCTCCCAGCCGAGCTTGCGCGCCACCCACGGCACCAGCACGAAGAACGGGATGGCGGTGCCCAGGAAGGGCCCGAGGATCTTCGGCACGTCTCCAATGTCCCCGCCCAGAAGGTCCCGGGCGATGAACGGCGCCGACGCGGTGACGATGGTGAAGGCCATCTGCGAGCCGGCGAAGAGGATGAGCACCGCCAGAAAGCGCCGGTGCTTGAGCGAGGTGACCAGCGCGCGCGACAGCGGCAGGTCCGCCGTCCCCGCCGGCGCGGCCTCCGCCTTCGGGAGCCCCTTCGGCTTCGCGAAGTACGGCAGGAGCATGAGCAGCGCCGCGGGCACCGCGAAGGCCAGGGCCGCGGCCGTGTAGCCCAACCGGCCAATGAGCATGGGCGCCACCACCGCGCCCACGGCGGTGGCCAGCAGCAACCCCACCCCGAGGATGTTGGAGAGCCCGCGCCGCCGCTCGGCGCTGCCGCCGGCGTAGTCGGAGATGAGGCTCCAGTAGGGGATGGCGTAGAAGGTGTAGCCGACGAAGAAGACGAACATCCCGGCCAGCAGCAGCGCCCAGCGCAGCCCCGCGCCCATGTCGTGCGTGGCGGCGAAGCACAGCCACAGCCCCACCGGCGGAACGAAGAACGCGTACCAGAGCAGCTTGCGCCGCTCGCGGCCCTTGCGGACCCAGCTGTCGGAGACGACGCCGGCCACGGGGTCGGTGATGCCGTCGAAGACGCGGAAGGCGAGCAGCACCACGCCCACCGCGGTGGCGGAGAAGAGCGCGCCCTGCGCTTCGGTCCCGGTCCGGCTGGAGTAGTCGAGCAGGTAGCTGAAGAAGAAGCGGGCGAGGCCCATCATCCCCAGCTGCCCGGCGCCGAAGAGGATCAGCCGGGAGACGTTCATCTAGCTGCTCTTCTTCTGGACCCGGCGGAACGGGTGGAGGAACGACGCGAGCCGGTCCGCGCTGCGGGTGGCGATCCACAGCTTGCCCTGCCCGCGGAACTCGCAGACCAGGCCCTCTCCGGAGAGGAAGAGGCTCTTGATGCCGCCCACCTTGCGCACCGTGTACTGCAGCCCGCCGGTGAAGCCGACGACGTGGCTGGTGTCACAGATGTAGCCGTCCGGCCCTACGTCCACCTCGTGCACGGCGCCGTAGCTGGAGAAGAAGACCGGCCCTTCGCCGTCGCAGCGCAGAAGGAAGAACCCGGTGCCGCTGAAGAAGCCGCGCGCGCCGCCCCACTTCGTATCCAGCGTCACCCCGGCGCCGTTGGCGAGCCAGTTGCCGGAGGACAAGAAGAGGTGCTCCCCGCGCACGAGCTCATGCACGCGGACGTCGCCTTCCGGCGCGGGGGCGATGAGCAGGCGGTCGCCTGGGCCGCCGGCGGTGAACGTGTTCTGGAAGAGCGACTCACCGCCCAGAAGCTTGCGCTTGGCCGCGCCCAGAAGGCCGCCGGGCATGTTGGTGGTCATCTTCACCGCCGAGTCACGCGCCACCATGGCCGCGCTCTCGGTGGTGAGCGTCTCCCCTGCCCCGTCGAAGCTCACGCGGATGAAGCCGAAGTCCGGCGCGTCGAGGATCTCGTAGTGCATGGCTTAGCCCTCCCTCGGAGGCAGCAGCTTGGCGACCTCGCGGCCGAACTCGGGTGGGTTGCGGGTCTGGATCCAGATCCGGCCGTGGCCCTTGAAGTGGCAGACCAGGCCTTCGCCGGAGAGGAACGAGGCGAGCAGCCCGCTGGCGCTGCGGCCCACGCTGAACTGCAGGGCCGCGTCCCAGGCGACGAGGTGCCCGGTGTCGATGACCAGGGAGCCGTCGCAGTCGACTTGCTCGATGCCGCCGAACGCGCCCACCAGCACCTGGCCCCGGCCGTGCGCCTTGAGGACGAAGAGCCCTTCACCACCGAAGAAGGTCCGAAAGCCGCCCACCTTGGTGTCCAGCTCCACCGTGGGCTCGCTGGCCACGAAGGAGGAGGACTGGATGTGGACGGGGCGGGAGGGGTCCACGTCCAGCACCACCTGGTCGCCGGAGAGCGAGTGCGCGAGCAGCACCTCGCCGGGGCCGCTGGTGGCGGTGAAGGTGTTCCGGAAGAAGGACTCGCCGCCGAAGAGCCGCTTGAGGCCCTTCATCACGCCGCCGGCCGCGGTCTGCATCTGCACGCCGGTGCTCATGCCCACCATGGCGCCGGATTCGGCCACCACGCTCTCGCCGGGGCCCAGGTGCACCCGCGCCATCGCGTTGGCCGGCTTGTAGAGGACTTCGAAGTTCATGACGTGTTCGCTCCGTCCGCCCGTCAGCGGGGAAGGAAGGGAGAAATCCAGCTCACCAGCGACGAGACGTTGCGGGACTGGATGTAGACCTTCCCCTTCCCGTTGAACTCGCACACCAGGCCCTCACCCGAGGCCAGAAGGCCCATCAGGCCGCCGCCGGGAGAGCGCAATTCAAAGGTGAGGTTCCCCTCGAAGCCGACGATGTGACCGTTGTCGACCACGAAGGTGCCGTCCACCCGCTCTTCGTGCACGCCGCCGTAGCTGGTGAACCAGATCTCCCCCTGGCCTGCGAGCTCCAGGAAGAAGAGCCCTTCTTTGGCGAGCAGCCCGCGCAGCCCGCCGAAGCGCAGCTTCATGTCCACTTCGCCGGCGGAGGCGAGGAACGCGCCCGTGGAGACGACCAGCGTTTCGCCCTGGAGCACGCGGTGGGTGACCTGCCCAGACAGCTTCGGCGCCAGCCACACCTTGCCCGTGCCCGGTGAGGTGAAGTGGTTCACGAAGAAGGTCTCGCCGCCGATGAGCTTGCGGACGAAGGCGATGAGGATCGCCTTGAGCTTCGAGCCGAAGCTCGCCGCGCGGCCCGCGTTGAGCTTGACCTCCATGTTCACGTCGCTGGAGCGAGCCACCATGGCGCCCGCCTCCGCGATCAAGGTCTGCCCCGGAGGCAGCGCCACCTCCAGCATGGCGAAGCTCGGGCCGTGTCGGATGCTGTGCTGCAGTGAACCCTGTTGCATGGGGCGCGTGAGTAGCACCCCGGCGCCGCTTCACGCCAGCAATGCGGCGGGCTTCCCAGGGGCGGCCCGGCGCTACTCAGGCTGCGCCAAGGCCCCGCTACGGGCCACGTGCGGGCCCACAGAGGCAGTTTTTGCCCCCCTGCATTCGTAGCGGCGACAACCTCCAACGCCCTACGGGCCTCCTGCGGCCCCACACGAGATTTTCGTCTCTGAAAAGGTGCCCCAGCGGCGTCGGCGCGGCGTTCCGGTGTTCGAGCAGTGCTTCACGCGTCCGCCTGCTCCGACACGCACCGCGCCAGGCGCGACGCTCAAGGCCGCTCCGGGGCTCGGACCCGAGGGCAGCGCTCACCACTCTCCGAGGGCCTGGAGTCACGCGGCATGGAATCCACCCTCACGCTCTCCGTGGAGTCCCGCCGCCTGGCCGGCATCCTCCTGCTCTCCCTGGTGACGGTGGAGACCGGCGGGCTGTACCTCATCGCCCTGCATCGCAAGAAGCTGCCTGCGACCCCGTTCCAGCTCGCCTTCGCCCGAGCCGGCCACGCGCACGCAGGCGTGCTGCTCATCCTGGGCCTTCTCTGCCAGGTGCTCACCGACGCGTCCGGTCAGTCCGGCGTCTTCGCGTGGATCTCGAGGACCGGCGTCCCCATTGCCGCGCTGCTGATGCCCGCGGGCTTCTTCTTCTCCTCCGTGGCCGCAGGCCGCGAACGGCCCAGCGGGTTGCTCGCGCTGGTCTACCTGGGGGGGGGCTGTGCCTCGCCGCAGGGCTGCTCAGCCTGGGCGTGGGCCTGCTCACGAGCTGAGGCAGAGCCTCTGTAACCTTTCTACCCGTCC
>CAZQVZ010000197.1:0-10480 GCA_964596895.1 uncultured Myxococcaceae bacterium | reverse complement strand
TGCAGCGCGTCCGCGGTGAGCGCGCCCACCGCCTCGCCGTCCACCCGGAAGGTGGGCTCGGGGTTGTGCAAGAGCTCAGTCATCGAACCCCCGGGCGCGGGTGCGCTGCGCGTCACGCTCCAGGCGCGCGCGCACCGCCTGCATCCGCTCCAGCTCCTCCGGCGCCGGCGCGCCCTCTGCCGCGGTCCCCGCCTGGCCGTCTTCGAGCTCGGGCTGAACCTCCAGGCTGGAGGTCACCGTCCCCACGTGCGTGCTCATGACCGCCTGCCTCCGTGGCCACACCGACCGGCGCAGCCGCAGGCTCTTGCCCGCCGGTCAGGTCCGGACCCCAAAGCCCCTCCGCCCGCGCGCGGGGCACCGGGCAGCGCCTCCCACGGCGGCGCCGAAGGGCTCTGTGCGACCGGGGCGTCCGCTGTGCCGCCATCCTGCGACACCCGGACCCTGGGCCTGAGCGGGACGCCCCGTCCGAAGGACTGCGCCCGCGGATCCGCCGCCGGTGGTGACGGCGCGCGCGGCGCCTCGCGGCCTGCCTTTGGGGACACGGCGGCGAGCCTGGTGCGGTTCTGCTCCGGCAGGGCGGGCCGCGCCACCACCGTCCCCTTCCCCGCCGGACCCAAGGCAGGGCGCGCCACCGCCGCCGGCAGGCCCTTCGCCGCAGAGGAGACGGGCGAAGGCGGCAGCCCGAACGAGCGCCGCGCCCGCTCCTGCTCCGCCTCGGACTCGACGATGGCGACCGAAGCGGCCGCCGCCTGCACCCCGCCTGCCGCGGAGAGGAGGAACCCCGGCGCGGAGGCCCCGGCCTGCGCCGTCCCCGCCAGCCCGAAAGACGCCTCGAGCGACGCGCCGGCGAAGGCCTCCACGCCGGCGCCCGCGCGCACGCCCAGCCCTCCCCCCACGCTCACGCCGGCGCTGAAGGCCACCTGGGCGCCGGCCTCGAGCGACAAGGTGCCCTCGAACCCACCGGCCATGGCGCGCCACGCGGACGGGTCCACGCCGGCGCGAACCGCGAAGTCCGCGAGGCTCTCTCCGCCCAGGGCCACGCCGGCGCTGAGGCCCGCGTCGAACCCCACGCCGAACCCACCGCCCAACCCCACGCTGGCGCTCACGCCCAGCCCCACCCCGAGCCCTGCCCCGAGGCCCAACCCCGCGGCAAGCCCCGCCCCGGCGCCGAAGCCATTCCCGCCGCCGGTCCCCGGGGCGCCGGAGGGGGGATCACCCGGCACCGGAGGCGACTGCGCCGCGGCGGCCTCCGCCCCGCGCCGCTGCGCGAGCTCGTAGCGGGGATCCTGCTCCTGGATGGTGACGTTCATCTTCGCCCTGAGCGGTACGCCGCTCTGGGAGAAGTGGTCGAAGTCCACGGAGAGCGAGGTGATGAGCCCGCTCAGGCAGATGCCGCCGTCGCGGCCGGGGCCGCCCCACTCGAAGCGCACCCGGGGTGGCTTGCGCCCGCGGCCGTCGGGGTCCGGGAGGACGAACTGCTCGACCTCCGCGGTGCGGGTCCGCACCGACACCGGCGCATCGTCCGTGCCCTCATCCGCGGTGTCGAAGTGCAGCTCGAACGCGAGCTCGGTGGAGCTCAGCCCGTTGAACTGGCGCCGCTGCCGCCCGCGGGACTGGCCGCCTTCGGTGCTGTTGCTGAGGGTGAGGCGGAGCGAGGCGGGGTTGAACTGCACGAGGATGGGCTCCCCCACCGTCTGCTCCTGCGCGGTGGGCGCATCGCTGCGCAGGCGCTGCAAGGTGGCCTTCACCAGGCTCATGGGGCCTCCGTCTCGAAGCGCAGGCCTTCGTGGGCAATGTGCAGCTCCTCCATGGCCAGATCGCCCGTCTTCGCGTTCAGCGTGGGGCCCACCACCTTCGCGGGCAGGCCCCGTTCGAACGTCCAGCGCGCGAGCACGGTGGCCCGCTGCTCATCCGCGTTCCCGCGCGGGTCGAGCACCTCGATGGTGCCGTCGTAGCGCACCACCGGGCGGCGGCCCTCGAGCACGCCCTGCAGCCAGCGCCACAGGTCCGCGTTGGCGGTGCCGTCCGAGACGAACATCCCGCGCTTGAGCACCAGGTTCTGGAACCTCGCCCGTCCCACCCGGCGGACGACGCCGAAGTTCCGCCCGCCCTCCTCGAGCGTCTGCACGTCCATCTCGATCTCGAGCCCCGTGCACTCCTGGAAGCCGCCCTCTCCGAGCGCGTCGCCCGCCGCCCCGCCGGCGCCGGCGCTCTGCCGGAGGGTGACCCGGAAGTTGTAGTTGCCAACCAGCGTGGCCGAGCTCTCCGCCATGTCAGCCCCCCACCCCGATGGCGCCATCCCCGTCGCGGACGAGCGTGAGGACGATGAACTCCAGGGGCTCCGAAGGGGCCACGCCGATCTCGCAGACCACGCGGCCCAGGTCCGTCGACTGGGGCGGGTTCTGCGCCGGCCCACAGCGCACGAAGAAGGCCTCCGCCTCCCGCGCGCCGGCGAAGGCGCCGGCCCGGTGCAGCGGGCGCAGGAGCGCCTTCACCGAACCCGCGAGGTCCGCCCAGAGCCTGGGGCCGTTGGGCTCGAACACCGCCCACTGCGTCTGGCGCAAGAGCGCCCGCCGGAGCATGGCGACGATCCGGCACACCGACAGCTGCCGCCAGGGACGCTCATGGGACAGGGTCCGCGCAGCGGTCAGCCGCACCCCGTCCCGCTCCACCCGGTAGACGTTGATGCCGAGCGGGTGCAGGGCGTCATGCCGCGCAGGGCCCACACGGTCCTGGACATCCACCACCCCGCGGGCGAGCACGTTCGCAGGGCCGTACGCGAGCCCGTGCGCGCGCTCCCGCTCCGCCACGACCCCCGCCGCCACCGCCGAGGGGGGGAGCCGCACCAGCCGGTCACCCGCGGCGCCGGGCCGCGCGGCGAGCAGCCAGGGGTGGAAGCACGCCGCCCACCTCGACGAGAACCGCGACCGCCACTGCGCAATGCGCGCGTCCGACAGCCCCGGAGGCACGTCGAGCAGCACGTGGAAGGACCGCTCCTGTTCGGCGAAGTCCACCAGCGCCTGCTGCAGGGTGATGATCTGCTCGAGGTCCGCAAAGGGATCCAGCCGCAGCCCGTCCAGCCCCGGCGGCGGGGGTTCGGCCTCGAGGGGTGAAGCCACCGCCACGCACGGCGCGAAGGCCGCGCCGGCCACCGAGGAAGGCGGCGTCAGGCCCTCATGGCTCGGGTGCGCTGCCGGCGCGTAGAGGTCCGGCACGCAGAGCACGGCCACTTCGGGGTTTCCGGCCAGGGCGTGGACGCCTTCGGGCGGCGGGTCATCCCCGGGCACGTACGCGCCGAAGAAGTCCGAAGGCGCAAGGGATTCGTAGCGGTCCTCCCCGCCCACGAACACGCCGGAGCTCCACCCCACGGTGCCGCCGAGGTCTTCGGGCACGTCCAGGTCCGCGTCGAGCCAGGAGGTGTCGTCCCGCTCGTCCGGCCAGACCCACCCGGACTCTTCGGCGAGCACCCGCGCCAGCCACCTGGGGTGCTGGGCGCACAGCCCCAGGCGCTCGAAGCGCTCCACCCGCTGCCCGGCGCCTGCCACCGCCTCTTCGCTGATGGCCCACGCCTGCTCCGGCAGGGCCGCCACGGCCTGGTCGAGTTGGACCCGCACCCCGCCGGGCGCGCTGTGCACCCGGTGCGCGAGCCTGTGGGCGGTGGCGCCGTCGGAGAGGCGAAGCCTCAGCGCGGTGCCGGGCGCCACCCGGGTCCCCGGCGGCAGGTCCAGCGTGGACAGGGTGGCGTCGTCCAGGGTGAGCGGCAGCGCCTGCACACGCGTCTGCGCGCGCTCGAAGACCTCCAGGGTCCCCTCCACCCTTCCGGCCGCGGTGGGCAACCCAGGCAGCGGCGCGGACAGGAGCGCGCGCAGGAGGGTGACGCCGCGCTCGGGGTGCCATTCGCGATCCAGGCGGGTCACCGACCGGACGGCGTGGCGCGGAACCTCCTCCCCGGGGAGGGGCGGGAGCACGAACCGCAGGAGCGTGCCCGGGACCACCTCTGCCGCAGCCGGCAGCGCGAGCGCGCCCAGCGTGGCGCCCGCAGGGTCGAAGGGAAAGGGGCGCTCCTCGAGCACCAGCCGCGCGGCGAGGCGGTCTCCCCAAAGGCCCGGGTTGCGCGCGCGGAGCAGGACCGCCCGGCCGCCCGGGGTGGTCAACCCCGACAGCGCGCCGCGTGCCGCTCCCACGTCGTCCCCCCCGCCGGCCGGCACCACCCGGACGATGAAGGCCCGGGCGCCGCCGTTCTCGAAGAAGGCGGCGACCGCCCACGGAAGCAGGCCCGGCCCCGCGAAGCCTCCGTAGAGCCGCTCGTACTCCAGCCAGCTTTCGACCGGCACCGGGACGGAGCGGTCCCACAGGCGCCCATCCTCCGGCAGGGGCTCCGCCCACGCCGCACGCAGGCGGGGATGGGCCGCGGGCCCGCGCGGGGCCACGCCCACGAAGGCACAGACGTCCATCCGTTCGCCGGTGAGGGCGCGGACGGGCTCTGGCGGGCGCGTGTAGAGGCCCGGCGCCCCGGTGTGGAGTCGTTCCATCACGCCTGAAGTGCCCGCGCGTTAGACGTACTCGATGCCCTCATGGACGAGCTGGAGCTCCTCCATGGCCACCTCGCTGCCGCCCTTGGCCGCCAGCGTCGGACCGGTCCACTTCTTGGGCTGCGCGCGGCGCAGGCGCCAGGAGAGCACCGGGTTTCTGGCCTCGTCGAGCAGGGTGATGGTGATGTCGCGCGGGTCGTGCACGCCGTCCCGCACCGTCTTCAGCCACTGGAACAGGTCGGTGGAGCCGACCAGCCCGCGCTTGAGGGTGATGTCGTCCACCGAGTGCGTGTTGGGCACCTTGCGGACGGTGTTCACCCGCTCGTTGCCGTTGCGGTACTCGGAGTACTTGACCTCGAAGCCGAGGCCGGAGACGTCCGAGAAGCCGCCGATCACGCTGCCGGTGGACCCGTCGCCGTTGTTGGCGTCAGGGCCCGAGCCGAGCGCCACGATGTAGTTGAACGCGCCGTAGGGATTGTCGCGGAAGGTCGCCATGGTCGAGTCGCTCCTTGAGAACTGGGTTGGCTTCAGGCCGCCCGCGCGGCGCCGGTGAACTGGCCAATGCGGAAGATGACGAACTCGGCCGGCTTCACCGGCGCCACACCGACGAGGACGATCACCCGCCCGTTGTCGATGTCGTTCTGGGTCATGGTGGTGCGGTCACAGCGGACGAAGTAGGCCTCCTCCGGCTTGGCCCCCAAAAGGGCCCCGTCTCGCCAGAGCACGTAGAGGAAGTCGGAGACGGTCTGCTCGAGGTTCGCCCACAGCCGCTCGTTGCTGGGCTCGAAGACCGCCCACTGCGACCCCTTGTCGATGGAGTGCTCGAGGTAGTTGAAGAGCCGGCGGACGTTGACGTACTTCCACTCGGGGTCGGAGGTCATGGTGCGCGCGCCCCACACCCGGTTGCCCCGCCCTTCGAAGAAGCGCAGGGCGTTGATGCCTTCGGGGTTGAGGACGTCCTGGCGCCCCTTGTTGATGTTGGCCTCGAAGCGGGTGAGCCCCCGGACGATCTCGTTGGCCGGCGCCTTGTGCACCCCGCGCTCCACGTCGTTTCGCGCGTAGATGCCGGTGACGAAGCCGCTGGGCGGCAGGAGGATCCTGTCCGGCGGCGCGCCCTGTGACGGCCGGGAGAGCGGGTCGAAGATCTCCACCCACGGGTGGTAGAGGGCGGCGTACTTCGAGTCGAACCGGCCGCGGAAGGTGCGGATCTGGTTCATCGAGCTGCCCTGGGGCGCGTCCACCACCGCGATGCGGTAGCGCATGCGCTCGCAGTGGCCCACGAGCGCCTCGGAGGCAGCGAAGGCCACGTCCACGTCGTCGTAGGTGCCGGCGTCCGGGAGCGCCTCGATGGCGATGTCGTCGATCTCGCCCAGGGCCTCGAGCCCGGTGGCCTTCTTCGCCGCGTCGTCCGGGTCTGCCTCCTTGCCGAGGAGGTCCGTCGGCGTGGGCAGCTGGCCGTCGTTGCCGCCCTCCAGCCGCCGCGAGGGGTTCTGCTGCAGCGCCACCATGAGGTGCAAGGACGCGTCGGGGATGCTGGTGGGATCCCAGTCGAGCCAGACCTCCGCGTTCTCGTCCTCCGGATCATCCCGCTGGAGGATGCGGCCGATGTACCGGCGCTGCTCCGGGTGGTTGGCGGTGGCAAGCCCCATGGACACCTGGGTCCGCTCGGGGTTCACCTTCACCTCGACCGCGAGCTCGCAGTGCTGGATGACCGCGGTGGTGGGCACCGAGACGGCCGCGCCTTCGCGCATGAACTGCTGCAGCCCGGTGTTCGGATCGATGCGGACCTCGGCGAGCCGGGTGACCACCAGGTCCGCGTTGCCGGACGGCACGGGCGTGACCGCCGGGTCGTCGATGATCTCCACCACCGCTCCCGCGCGGACGCCGCGGGCCTGCACCGCGCCGTCCTTCACCCAGGCGATGTTCTTGGACCGGGTGACCTTCACGTCCACCCACACGTTCCCGTGTGCACCCGGCCAGCGCGCGCGCCAGACCGCGGTGGCGGGGCCCGGCCCCACCGTGACTGCCCGGCGGGCGACGCCGGTGTCGGTGTCGGACCGGGGGACGAAGACGCGCGAGACGTACAGGCGCTTGCCGCCGTTGAGGAAGAAGACCCGCGCGGCGTGGGCGAGAAAGGCCAGCCGGCCGGTCCCGGAGGCGTCGTCGGTGCCCACGCGGAGCGCCTCGAGCCCGCCGTAGACGGATTCGAACTCGGTGAAGCTGGTGATGAGCCGGGGCTCCGAATGCCTTGGCCCGCCGGGGTACTGCACCGGCCCGAAGCGGGTGAGCCCCGCGTAGCCGGTGGTGCTGGTGGGCACCCCTTCGATCGTCTTCGAACGGAAGCTCACCTCTTCGACGTACACACCGGGAGAGAGGTACTCGGGCATCGCAGGCTCCTCGTGGGTCAGGTGTTGCTGAACAGGAACTCGGGTTCGGACTTCAGGACGCTCAAGGGGAAGGCCACCGTCCGCACCGAGGTGGCGGTGGAGACGTAGCCGGACGGAAGGGCCGTCCCCAGGTCCACCTCGCCCGCGGGATCCGGCGCTGCCTCCACCGGCAGGTCCCACAGCGGGTCCAGGGCAGGGAGGTCCGGCGTGGAAGGCGATGGCGCCAGAAGCGGCGCAAAGACGCTCACCTCCACCGCGAGGGGCGACTGCAGCGTGCCCAGGGCGCTCGCCTCCGGCTGCAGGATCAGGAGGAACTCGCCGCGATCATCTCCGTGGGCCCGTCCCACCACCCGGGCGCCCATGCGCGCGACCACGCGGCACCACCGGACGGGACGACGGTCCTCAACGGGTCCTCGCACCACCCGCCCCCGAAGGCCCGTGGAGCGCTCCGGTAGATCGTAGGCGGCGCCGGGGAACAGCCCCACCCGCAGCCGGACCGGGCGGGCTCCGAAGGCGACCTCCAGCCTGCGGGGGACGAAGCGCCTCGCCCCGTCAGACAGCCGCACCGGCAGCGGATCCGGCAGGCCCGGACGGTCCACGAGCGCGTGCAGGCCCGAGCCATGGCGGTCCAGCCGCGGTGCCCTGTGGGAGGGCGGCGCCAGACCCAGGTCGAGGTCGACGTGGACGCGGGTGCCCACCCGCGCGGCCCGCTGCACGTCCCACGGCTCGATGCCCAGCGCGAGCCTGTGGATGGCCTCGCTGTACCGGTCCGGCACGTGCACGTTCACGGACGGCCTCCGGTGGACGCGGCGACGCCCCGAACGACTTCATCCACGGACGGCGGGGCGAAGGCGCGCCGGGCGTCAATCCGCACCACCCGCGCGACGTAGGGAACCGACAGCTTGTAGTCGATGGGGAGCGAGTCGAACGTCCGCATCACCTCTTCGGTGGAGAGGTCCCCGGCCACCACCTGCACCGCCTCGTTGGGCGCCCAGTGCGCGCCGGGCTCCGGATAGAGCAGCGGCCCGGTGAGGATGGGCGTGGTCTCCAGGCACTCCATGGCCTTGCCGAGCACGCGGTGTTCGTGTTCGGCGTTCTCCGCCCACGGCGTGATGAGGAAGTGCACGTCCAGGGGCAGCCGCGCGCGCCCATCCACGCTGCCCACCGCGGACCACGCGGCGCGCATGGTCTTGTTCACGTCCACGCGGTAGGCGAAGAGGGTGAGCGCTGGTGTGGTGAAGCCGGGCTGCCCGTTCTGGCGCCGCACCAGGTCTTCGGTCCGGACGAGGACGGCCCGCGCGCGGCGCTCAGGCGTGCCGGCTTCGGCTTCGTCGAAGCAGGCGTTGAGCAGCCGCTCGATGCTCTTCGCGGCGGCGCTGATGCCGACGTAGCTGGCCAGATCCCCTCCCCCCAAAGACGAGGACCGGCGATCAATCACCTCGGTCGGAAGACGTCAAGGATTAAACATGCGTTAAACATTGATGTTCACAATGAAAACACCATGACTGGCGCTATTTTATGCTCTCAACACACGCCGGCTCCCGGACGCCGCGCTGCGCCATGGAAAAAGCTGGCCCCCACTCCGTCCGGCACGCTAAGCGGCGCGCGCGATGGAGCGGATCAACGCCTGGCTGGACGCGCTGCCCCGGACACACCTCGGCTCACTGGGGCGACAGGCGCCGGCGTTTCGGAGCCTCGGCATCGCCGGCTACTACGTGGCGGCCGCGGTGACGCTGGGCGCGGGGATGCTCACCGGGCGCTCCTTGCCGGTGTTGGCCGGGCTCGCGGCGGTGTGCGCCCTCTCCTTCTTCGCCTATGCGCTCGGCCGCAAGTGGGTGACCGGGCACGAGAACCTGGTGCTGCTCGAGCATGTGTGGTTCGCGCTGCTGTGCTCGGCGGGGGCGGCGTGGCTGTTCGGAGCGGACCTCCTCTGGCACCTCGACGCGGTGGCGGTGGGGCTGTGCTTCTTCCTCGCCTTCGGGCGCGCGGGGTGCGCCGTGGCCGGCTGCTGTCACGGCCAGCCGTCTTCGGTGGGCTTCGTCTACGGAGAGGCCCACGCGCAGAACGGCTTCGAGCCGGGGTTGGTGGGCGTGCGCCTCTTCCCGGTGCAACTGCTCGAGCTGGGCGCGCTCGTGCTCATTGGACTGGTGGGGCTTGGAGCGCTGCCGTTCGCGCCAGCGGGAGCGGTGCTGGGGCTCTTCCTCGTCAGCTACGCCATCGTGCGCTTCGGGCTCGAGGGGCTTCGAGGCGACGCGCGGCCGCACCTTGGGGGCCTGTCCCAGTCGCGGTGGATGGCCGCCTTCGAGCTGGCCTTCGCGGTGGGGCTGACGGCGCCTTCGGAGGGACCGCAGCTGTGGGGCGCGGCGACGGCGGGCGGCGTCCTGCTCCTGGCCCTTTTCGCCCACGTGGCCACGAACCGGCGGCGAAGGCTCTTGTCGCAACGGCACGTGAAGGCGCTCCGCGCGCTGGTGGAGGAGACGCTCGAAGGCGCAGGGCCCACCCCGGGCGCGCCGGTGACGAGCCCTTCGGGCGTGGCGGTGACCGCCTCGCAGAACGCGGACGGCAGCCGGCACCTCTCCTTGTCCCTGGCAGAAGGGAGCGCAGACCTGCCGCTTCTGTGCGAGCTGGCGGTGGCGGTGTGCCCCGGGCTGGACGCGAACGCGGCCGCCTGGACGCCGCGCGGCGTCTTGCACCTGGTGCTCGGGCCCCAGCAGCCTTCCCCCCCTGCCCTGGCGCGCCGGCTGTATCTGGGCCTGGTGCGGGACGGTCAGGCGGCGGCGCCCCCGGGCGCATCCGCCGAGCGGCCGGAGGCGGTGGCGTCCCTGCGGTCTTCGTATTTTGGTCGCCGCGGCAAGGGCAGCGGCGGCGGGTGAGCGCCTTGCCGGCGCCAGTCCGGTCGGATTGAAGTGCGCGGCAAGCCTCGAGGGGGGACCGGATGGCAGCGGACAAAGGCAGCGGTGGCCGTGCGCATGCCGAGCCGGCCCGGGTTGAGTCCGCCGCGCCCACCGCGGAAGGTCCGTCTTCGGCGCCACCCCAGCTCCAGGTGTCTCGCGGGACGTCCTCGCCGACGTGGTTGCCGGGCGGCGCGCCGCCGCCTCCTTCGAGCCGTTCCGCCTCGGCCGGTGCCGGCGTGCACGCGGCGTCGCCGGACATGGGAGAAGGCGCGCGGCTGGAACCCGGGGTGCGTCAGCGCCTGGAGCGCGCCTGGGGGGTCGGCTTCGGGCAGGTCTCGGTCCACACCGGGGCCAGGGCGCAGGCCGTCACCCGGTCACGGAGGGCCGCCGCGGCGACCTACGGGCAGCAGATCGCCTTTGCGCCGGGGATGTACCGCCCCGGCTCGCTCCTGGGGGACGCGCTCATCGCCCATGAGCTGGCCCACGTGGCGCAGCAGGCACGAGGCGGTGCGGCACCTGCCGGCGGCAGCGCCCAGGAGCGGGAGGCGGATCTGTCGGCGGTGACCGCGCTGCGCGCAAGTCCTTCCCACCGCTCGGCGGCGGTGAGCCAGGGGCTGGATGTCCAGGCCTTCGATGCGCTCCCCGCTGCCCGGCCGAGGCTGTCCGC
>CAZQVZ010000196.1:6906-10550 GCA_964596895.1 uncultured Myxococcaceae bacterium | reverse complement strand
TGTCCGCCGCCGTCAGGTTGAGCCCGAAGCCGCCCGCCTTGAGCGAGATGAGGAACAGCGGCGCGGCTCCTTCCTGGAACGCAGCCACCCGCCTCTCCCGTTCGGCGCGCGGCGTGGACCCCTCCAGGGACAGGTGGCGGATGCCGCGCCCATCGAGCGCCTCGCGCACCAGGGCCAGGTGGGAGGTGAACTGGCTGAAGACGAGCGCGCGGTGCCCTTCGGCGATGAGCTCTTCGACCAGCTCCAGCAGCCGCCGCAGCTTGGACGACTCCGCGGTGCTGCGCCGGTCGTACAGCCGCGGGTGCGAGGCCAATAGCCGCAGGCGGGTGAGCGCCGCCAGGACCTGCACGCGCCGCTCCTGCTCCTTCAGCTTCGACTTGCGCGTCTCCAACTCACTGAGCGCCGCCAGCCGGGCGTCTTCGTAGAGCTGCCACTCCTCGGGTGAGAGCACCACCGGCACGCGCAGGTCGGTGCGCTCGGGCAGCTCTTTGGCCACCTGCGGCTTCGTCCTGCGCAGGAGGAAGGGCGCGAGGACGCGGGAGAGCGCTGGCGCCGCCGTGGGGTCGAGCTTCTTTTCGATGGGGGTGGCGAAGCGGTCCCGGAAGGCGTCCCAGCTCCCCAGAAGGCCCGGGAAGACGATTCGGAAGATGCTCCACAGCTCGCCCAGGTGGTTCTCGAGCGGGGTGCCGGAGAGGGCGAAGCGGAAGTCGCCTTGCAGTTGGCGGGCGGCGCGGGCGCGGTGGGTGCCCGCGTTCTTGAGGGCCTGGGCCTCGTCGAAGACGAGCGTGGCGAACTTCACCGCGGAGAGCCGTTCGATGTCGCGGGCGAGCAGGCCGTAGCTGAGCACCAGCACGTCCTTCGCGCGCAGGCGCTCCAGGGTCTGGCCGCGGTCCGGGCTCTCCGCGTAGACGTGCAGGTTCAAGGACGGCGCGAAGCGCCTGGCCTCATCCACCCAGTTGAAGCCCACCGAGGTAGGCGCCACCACCAGGGCCGGCCCCTGCTTCGCGCGGTCGAGCAGGACCGCCAGCGCCTGCACCGTCTTGCCGAGCCCCATGTCGTCCGCGAGCACGCCGCCTGCACCCCAGGCGCCGAGGCGAGTGAGCCAGTCGAAGCCTTCGCGCTGGTAGTCGCGCAGGGTGGCCTCGAGCGTCCGGGGCACCTTCGGGGTGAGGGACTTCGCCGCGAAGATGCGTTCGGAGAGCGCGCGCCAGGTTGCGTCTGCGTCCACCTGCGCGTCGTCGCGGGAGAGCGCCTGCAGGGTCTCCACCGCGGACGGGCCCAACTCCACGCCGTGAGAGGAGTGCCACGCGTGGTCGGCCAGTGAGCGCAGGTGTCTGCGCAGGGCCAGGGAGATCTCGACGAAGGAGTGGGCCTTCACCTTGACGAAGCGCTCTTCGCGGCGGGCCGCGTCCAGCAGGACCGCCAGCGAGATGCGTTCACCGTCCACGCAGAGGCCGCCCCTGGCGCCGAACCAGTCGCGCTGCTTCTCGAGCTGCACCTTGAGCGCGCCCGAGGACACGCGCGCCGAGACGATCAGCGGCTGGCCCACCCACTCCAGGTCTGGCTTGTCGGTGTCGAGGCCGTCGAGCCACTCGAGGAACTCCAGCGCCGCGTGGGCCGAAGGCAGGTCGAACCCCGACGGCTGCTCCGGGTCCAGCTGCACGCGGTTGCCGAGCCGGTCCCACAGGCGCTCTGCCAGGGCGCGTTCCCCCGCGAAGTCGCGCCGCGCGTGGAGGGGTTTGCCGTCGCGGCGGACGTGGACGTCGCGTGGGCCGTCGCCGGGGAGGAAGGCCGCGCTCTCGGGGAGCGGGCGCACGCGCACTTCGCCGCGGACGTTGCCGAGCCCCGAGGGTTGCAGGCGAAGCACGGTCTTCGGAGCAGGCGGAACCGCCTCGCCCGCCACGGAGCGGGGCATGGCCACCGGGACCTTCGCGGAGAGCTTCGAGAGCTTCTCGACGAGGGCCGCGTGGCTCTCCGGGGGGAAGTCGTTTCCGAAGCGCTGGAGGGCGGAGAGGGTGGCGCGGACCTCGTCCGGGAGTTCGAGGATGGTGAGCTTTCGGGCGCCCTCTTCGAAGAGGAAGGCCGGGGCGCCCGAGGCGCGTTCTTCGAGGAGGCGCTCGAGGTAGCCCGCCGGCAGCGGTGCGCCGTCGAGCGCCGGGACGAGGACGACGGAGCCCGCGCGGTCATCTGCGAGCAGGCCCACGCGCGCCACCTCCACGCGGACAGGCGCGTTGGGGTTCTCGTCGAGGACGACGCGCGGGTGCCCCGCGAGGGCCTTGAGGAGGGGGCGGCCCGCGTAGGCGAAGGTCCGAGCCGCGAGCTCCGCCACGCGGCGGTCCTGGGCAGAGAGGGCCTGGTCGTGGTCTTCGCGCAGGCGGGAGGGCGAGATGCGGGTGCCGGAGGAGAAGCCCTTGCGGGAGGGTTTGTGGAGGTAGGGGATGACCTCCACGCCGTCGTCGCGGTGGACGCGCAGCCGCCAGGAGACCTGGGCGGTGGCGGAGGCCTGTTCGGTGCGTTCGAGCGCGTCGTCGATGGCGCGGAGCGCGCGTTCCCAGGCCGGGCGTGGAAGCTCCGCCGCCAGTCGTCTCAAGCCCTCGTCGCCCGGACCCTTCAAGGAGAGCAGCGCCGCGTCGACGGCAGCGAGGGAGTGGAGGCAGAGCCCGGGGCACAGATCGCAGCGAGCCCACGAATCCCCGGTGGCCAGCCGCAGCTTCACGCCGACGCTGACGGGGACCTGGTTGTTGGGGCCCACCCAGAGGCGCGGGTCCATCCAGCGGAAGCCCGGCAGGGCGTCATCGACCTGCAGGTGCAGGCGTGCGAGCGCGCCATCAGGGCGAGGGGGCGTGTCGTCCGGGTGGGCCGCGCGCAGGGAGAGGAGGAGGGCGTGGAGGTCACCGAGCGCCGGGTCCTCCGGAGGCTGAAGCCTTGCCGGCAGGTCCTGGTGGGCGCGTTGAAGCGCATCGCGCTCCGCCTGAAGGAACTCCGCCGCGATGGGAGGAAGCTGTTCGCGCAGTCTCGGGGCGTGAGCGAGCGCGAAGCCGAAGCGTGAGAGCCCTTCGGAGGTGGCGAAGTCGGTGAGGCGTTGGCGTCCCAGGACGTAGCGAAGGGCCTTCCGGTCGCGTTCGGGGACGAAGGGGAGGAGCGCCTCTGCGCCCAGCTGACGCACGTAGCCCAGGCCCGTCTGGCCGAGCGATTCGTCCAGGTCGCGGATGTGCTCGAGGGGAGGGGGGAAGCGGAACACGCCTGGAGCCATTGCGCGGGTGGGGTGGAGTGGTCAAGGCGGCAGTGGGGTGCGGTTGCTTCAGCGCAGGCCGAGCGAGCGCCGTTCAAAGTTACGTTTGACCGAGCAGTGAGCGGGGGCGCGGCGACGCACCCTCCCAGGTGCTTGATCCCAGGTTCACCCAGGGCGCAGCGACAGTGGGAGACGGGCGCTGCTCGGTCAAACGTAACTTTGAAGCGGGTCAACGTCGCCATGAGCAGCCAGGGGCCTCGAGCCAGTGCCGGAGGTGAGCAACCCCCTGCCCCAGAGGCCCCCTGGCACTGCAGATGAACTGGCCTTCGCGGCGACAGGATCGCCCCCGACCCGCCCCGAAGTGGGGCGACGCAGTGCCGTGAAGGATCTGCTGGGAGCGCCAGTCGCCGTC
>CAZQVZ010000196.1:0-6806 GCA_964596895.1 uncultured Myxococcaceae bacterium | reverse complement strand
GAGCGCCAGTCGCCGTCACGCAAGCGGAGGAGCGCCTGTCGCCTGTCGCCTGTCGCCGTCACGCCGGCTGCGGCGCCAGCGCCTGGCGTGGGCGTGGTCCCGGGCCCGAAGGAGCGCGCGGCGTGCGAGGTCCATCCGCCCCGTGTCTCCGGAGCAGTTGCGCATTGAGCGCGACGACGACGGTGCTCACGGACATCAGGATTGCCCCCGCCGCCGGGCTGAGGAGGACGCCAAAGCGCGCGAACAGCCCGGCCGCGAGCGGAATCGCCACGATGTTGTAGCCCGCCGCCCACCAGAGGTTCTGGACCATCTTCCTGTAGCTGGCCTGGGCCAGGTGGATGATGCGGGCCACATCGCGAGGGTCATTGCGAACGAGGACGACGTCGCCCGCTTCGACGGCGACCTCGGTGCCCCCGCCGATGGCGATGCCCACGTTCGCGGTGCTGAGGGCTGGGGCATCGTTGACGCCATCACCGACCATGGCGACGCGGAGCCCCTGCCGCTGCAGGGACGCCACGAGCTCCGCCTTGCGCTCCGGCAGGACCTCCGCGAAGACCTGCGCGATGCCCAGCGCCTGCGCGACCGCCTTCGCGACAGGCTCCGCGTCACCCGTGAGCAGGGCGACCTGCACGCCCATCTGCCGCAGTTCCCGGACCGCCTCTGCGGACTCCGGGCGGATGGCATCCGCGACGGAGAGCGCGCCGACGATGCGACCCTCCTCGATGAGGAAGAGCGCGCCCTCGCCGCGCCCGGCGGTGGCTGACTCGAACGCCCGCAGGGGGGCTGGGATTTCCAGCTCCTGGTCTCGAAGCAGGTTGGGTCCGCCGATGGAGTAGAGCCGGCCTTCGACGACGGCCTCGGCGCCCAGGCCTGGCAGCGCACGAAAGCCCATGGGCCGAGGCACCGCCAGGCCGCGCTCCTTCGCGCTGGCGGTGACGGCGTGTGCGATGGGGTGTTCCGAGTCCTGCTCCACCGCCGCCGCGAGCGCGAGGACGCGGTCTTCGTCGAACCCCGGCGCCGAGTGAACGCCGACCACGCGGTGTTCGCCCAGCGTGAGGGTGCCCGTCTTGTCGAAGACGACCACATCGAGCTTCCGGGCCGCTTCGAGGCCGCGCCGCTCGCGGAAGAGCAGGCCAGAGCGGGCTCCGAGGGTGGTGGAGATGGCGATGACCAGCGGGATGGCGAGGCCCAGCGCATGAGGGCACGCAATGACGAGCACGGTGACGACGCGCTCGATGACGAAGGTGATGGGCGCGCCGAGCGCCGTCCAGACGATGGCGGTGGCCACGGCCGAGCCCACCGCCACCAGGGTGAGGAAGAAGGCCGCGCGGTCGGCGAGCGCCTGGGCGCGGGAGCGGGAGGCCTGGGCGCGCTCGACCAGGCGCATGAGCCCCGCGAGCTGCGTATCCTCGCCGGCGGAGGTGATCTCCACGCGCAGGGAGCCCGCGCCGTTCACCGTGCCTGCCACGACCCGGTCCCCCCCGTGCCGGGTGAGGGGGCGGGACTCGCCGGTGAGCATGGATTCATTGAGCTGGCTGTGGCCTTCGCGGACCACGCCGTCCGCCGGGACCTTCGCGCCCGGGCGGATCAGCACCACGTCCCCCGGGCCCAGGCGGGAGATGGGGACGCGCTCCTGGCGTTCGCCGACGAGGAGGATGGCGTCGGACGGCAGGAGCTTCGCGAGCTCGCGGACCGCGCCGCGCGCCTGGGTGATGGACCGCATCTCGATCCAGTGCCCCAGCAGCATCACGGTCACCAGGGTGGCCAGCTCCTCCCAGAGCGGCATGCCCGGGTAGCCGAGCGCGACGGCGAGGCTGAACCCGAACGCCACGCTGATGGCGAGCGCGATGAGGGTCATCATGCCCGGGGAGCGATCGCGCAGTTCGGCCACCGCGCCCTTGAGGAAGGGCAGGCCGCCGTAGAGGAAGACCGCCGTACCGAGCACCGGCCCGATGAGGGAGGCCCCCGGGAGGGGCGGGGCCGTATAGCCGAGCGCCGCCTGGAGCATGTGGCCCCAGATGAGGATGGGGAGGGTGAGGGCCAGGGAGAGCCAGAAGCGGCTGCGGAACATCTCCACGCTGTGGCCCGCGTGCTTGTCGTGGCCGCCGTGGCCGCCGTGGCCGCCCCGGGCGCCGGAATGTCCCGAGCGCACCTCCCCCGCGCGCGTCGGGTGCGCGGCCGGGTCATGGGGCCGTCCCACGTGGCGCGGGTGATGCGCCGTGTCCTGGTGCCGTTCGCTCATTTCCTCCTCCCTAGGGTGGGGACGGCGCGCGCGCGGGAAAGCCGGGAGGTCGAGGCCGCCCGGCCGCCGCGTGAAGAGCGGGCCAGCCCCCGTCTGCCCGGCTGCCCTGCCGGGCAACGTGACCCATTCGTCGCGCCGCAACCACGCCCCTCTCCCTTTGGGAGAGGGGCAGGGGTGAGGGCAGGCCGCCGCCAGGCACCGGCGCTTGCACCCCTCCGGATTCTGGTAGAGACACCCCGCGCCGCCATGGACCTTCGCCACCTGAACCCCCCGCAGCGGCAGGCCGTCACCACCACCGAAGGGCCCTTGTTGGTGCTCGCCGGGGCAGGCAGCGGCAAGACCCGCGTCATCACCCACCGCATCGCGTACCTGCTGCAGGAGAAGCTGATTTCGCCGCGGAACATCCTCGCGGTGACCTTCACCAACAAGGCCGCGCAGGAGATGAAGGAGCGCGTGGTCCACATGGTGGGCAAGAAGGCGTCCGGCGTCCTCATCTCCACCTTCCACTCCTTCGGCGCCGAGGTCCTCAAGGAGGACATCCACCGGCTGGGCTACCCGAAGAAGTTCGCCATCGCAGACATGGGGGATCAGCTCGCCCTCATCCGCAGGGCGATGCGGGAGAAGCGCATCGACGACCGGGAGTTCGACGCGCGCAAGGTCCTCACCGCCATCAGCCGCGCCAAGAACGCCAACGTCATCCCCGAGCCGAAGCCAGAAGGGCAGGGGGACGACTACGACCTCATCACCCACCTCGTGTACCCCGCCTACCAGCTCGGGCTCCGGGCCATGGGCGCGGTGGACTTCGACGATCTGATTGGCCTGCCCTCGCAGCTCTTCCGGGACCACCCGGAGACGAAGCAGAAGTACCTGCGCCGCTTCCGCTACCTGTTGGTGGACGAGTTCCAGGACACCAACCACGCGCAGCTCGAACTGCTCACCCTGCTCGCGGGGGAGAACCGGAACGTGTGCGCGGTGGGAGACGACGACCAGTGCATCTACGGCTGGCGCGGCGCCGAGGTGCAGAACATCCTCCAGTTCGACCGGTTCTTCGAAGGCGCGCAGGAGGTCCGGCTCGAGCAGAACTACCGCTCCACGCGGACCATCCTCGAGGCCGCCAACGCGGTCATCGAGAAGAACCCCGAGCGCAAGGCGAAGCGGATGTGGACGGACGGGCGCGAAGGCGAGCGCATCTCCGTCGTCGTCCTCCCCTCCGAAGAAGAGGAGGCGCGCTGGGTGGCGCGGGAGATCCACCGGCAGGTGGAGATTGAGGGCGTGCCGGCAGACGAGATCGTCGTGCTCTACCGGACCAACGGCCAGGCGCACCCGGTGGAGGAGGCGCTGCGAGAGAAGAGCATCTATTACGAGGTCGTCGGCGGCTCGGAGTTCTTCGACCGGCGCGAGGTGAAGGACGTCATCGCCTACTTCAAGGTGATCGCCAACCCGCGGGACGAGGTCTCTTTGCTGCGCATCGTCAACGTGCCCACCCGCGGCATCGGCGACGTGACCATGGAGCGGCTGGTGGCTCACGCCCGCGCGCTCGACGTCAGCATCTGGGAGGCCATGCAGCGCGCCTCCGGGTTCGAGGACCTGCCGCGCGGCTCACCGGAGGCGGTGGCGGCCTTCGTAGACCTCGTCGAGCGCTACCGCGGCCGCTACGCGAAGGGGCACCTCGCGGACGTGACGCGGGATCTGCTCGAGGAGATCGGCTTCCGGGAGGCCACCCGCGCGCACACCGCATCCCCCACGGTGGCGGAGCGGAAGCTCAAGAGCGTGGACCAGGTGCTCAAGTCGCTCACCCACTACGAAAACCGCGAAGGGCCCAAGGCGGATCTGCTCACCTACCTGAACCGGCTCTCCCTCGACACGCGCGAAGAGGAGGAGGCGCCGGGCGGTGGCCGGCGGGTGACCCTGATGACCCTGCACGGGGCCAAGGGGCTCGAGTACCGGGTGGTCTTCCTGATCGGCATGGAGGAGGACCTGCTGCCCCACGCCGGGATGCAGGGCGAGCCGCCGAACCCGCCGGAGGAGCGCCGCCTCTGCTACGTGGGCATCACCCGGGCGCGCGAAAAGCTCTTCCTCACCCGCGCCGCCACCCGCATCAAGCGGGGCAAGGAGGTCCAACGAACCCCTTCGCGCTTCCTCGAGGACCTCCCGCCGGAGCTCGTGGACCTGCGAGATCTCATGCAGCCGCCCCCCGGCCCACCGAGCGAGCAGGAGCTCAGCTTCTTCGAAAAGATGAAGGCCCAATTGGGGGCCTCCTGACAGGGTGCTTGACTTACAGCGCTCATCCCCCTAGATCGTCCGCCCTTCCTGCGCCCCCCGGAGTAATCCAGCAGCGCGCGGGGTTGGCGACCGAGGAGTTTTAAGAAGATGGCGACCAGGACGTACAGCGCACGGCCCGCGGACATCAAGCGCGAGTGGCACGTGGTGGATGTGTCGGGCAAGGTGCTCGGCCGCGCCGCCAGCCAGATCGCGACGCTGCTCAAGGGCAAGCACAAGGCAATCTACACCCCCTCCATGGACACCGGGGATCACGTCATCGTGATCAACGCGGCTGCGGTGAAGGTCACCGGCACCAAGGAGACGGACAAGAAGTACTACCGGCATCCGAATGCGGGCTTCCCGGGCGGTCTGAAGACCACCACCCTGGACAAGCTCCGTGAGCGGCATCCGGAGGACATCATCCTCAACGCCGTGCGCCGCATGCTTCCGCGGAACGCGCTCGGCCGGCAGATGATGAGCAAGCTGAAGGTGTACGCGGGCGCGGATCATCCGCACGCGGCCCAGAAGCCCCAGACCCGCGAAGTCGAGGCGTAAGAGATCATGGCAAACGGCAACACGTCGTACGGAACCGGCCGCCGCAAGGAGGCCACCGCTCGCGTCTGGATCAATGCGGGCGAAGGCCAGGTCGTCGTCAACGGCCGCACCCTGGATGAGTACTTCGGGCGCGAGACCTCGAAGATGATCATCAACCAGCCGCTCCAGCTCCTCGAGCAGACCGGCAAGGTGGACATCAAGGTCAACGTCAGCGGCGGTGGCCTCTCCGGCCAGGCCGGCGCCATCCGCCACGGGCTCTCCCGCGCGCTGGTGGCCATGAACCCGGAGTTCCGTCCGGTCCTGAAGAAGGCCGGCTTCCTCACCCGCGACCCCCGCGCGGTGGAACGGAAGAAGTACGGTCAGCCGGGCGCTCGCGCCAGGTTCCAGTTCTCCAAGCGCTAAGGCGTTCGGGTTTTCCCTCTTCGGAGGGTTCAGGGCGGGCTTCCCCAAAGGGAGCCCGCTCTTCGTCTTGCGGGTGGCCCCGGCGGACTCAGCGGCCGGGCTTCGTGCCGGTGCGGGACTCGTTGGTCGGTTGGGTGCGGCGTTTCTCCGCTCGATCGTCGGAGCGGGCCGCCACCTGGAGCTAGATGGTCCGCGCGGCGGCCACGGACGGTTCGTTCCCATGGGCGCGCGGAGCCGGCTCGGGGGCTGGCTGCTGAATTCGAGGACCCGACGCCAGCGGCGGACCGTTGGGGCGCCTGGATGGGAGCGGTGGGGGACGGTGAAGTCGTCGCCGGAACCTGTCCTCGGATTGCTCGTGCCGGGCGTGGGCTCCTGGTACCCGTGCTCGCTCATTGTCCGCTGCGACCTCGCGGCTCGGCTTGACCCCCGGCGGGCTCCCGTGCCCGGGCCGGCTGCCCCCGCGCAGCGTGACCACCGCAGGCGCCCCGCCGCGGACCCGCGCGACGAAGCTGCCCGCCACCCCGCGCGTCTACGCAGGCTCCCTCCCCGGGTCCACCCAATCAAGGTGCCCGTCGCACCGCACGTCCACGCAGGCTCCTGCGCTCGCGCCCACGCGACGAAGCAGGCCGGGACCACCGGCGCCGCTCGACCACCGGGTGCTCTCGCGCCTGGATTCCCGACCCGGGCGGCCAACGCCGCGCCCGGCGGAACCTTCTCGCCTCACGAAAGGACCCACCCTCCCCGCGCGCTGCCGGCCCTGCGCACTGTGGTGGATGATCAGCCACGCTGTGGTGGATTTTTCACCCGGTCTCTCCGCCTCCGCGCCACGCCGCGGCCGGAATGGCCACCCGCACTGTGCACAGCGCATCGTCACCGCCGCCGGCGCCGCTGAAGCGGTCAGCGGGTCCAGACCGCGGAGAGCGGCAGCGCGACGATCTCCTTGTCCACGCGCCATGGCTCGGTCTCTGCGTGCAGGACCACGCCCTTGCGGAACTTGCGACCCGCCACCCGGGCCGGGGGGAGGGGCCGCACTGCCACCTCCGTTCGGCCAGCACCCGAAGCCGCCTGTCCGCCTGCCGAGCACATCCGCTCACCCGCGCCCCGTCAGCGGTGCGCGGGGCCGGCCGCGCTTTGCTACCATCCGCCGCACCCATGGAACTCAACGAGATCCTGCAGATCGCCCTTCGCGGCGGCGCCTCCGACATTCACCTCAAGGCCGGCCTCCCTCCCATGTTCCGGGTGGACGGCACGCTGGTGCCCCTGAAGGACGGCCGCCGCCTGCCTCCCGAAGAGGTGGCGCGGATGGCGTTCGGGATCATGAACGAGTTCCAGAAGGAGAAGTTCA
>CAZQVZ010000195.1:0-10555 GCA_964596895.1 uncultured Myxococcaceae bacterium | reverse complement strand
TGCACACCGTCATCGCCACGCCAATGGCCAGGGCCGCCACCGGCACCGCGCTCCTCCCCGGGGCCCGCGCGAAGTTGTCCGCCGCCAGCCGCCCGCTCACCCCGAACAGCCACTGCCCCGGCCGCGCGAACAACGGCTGCATGTGCCGCAGCATCAGGGGCGCCAGGAGCGTCGCGCCCATCAGCGTCGCGAACACGCCCAGATAGCCGCCCACCGGCACGTTCTCCGCCGGCGGAGGAATCAAGGTCAGCGGCCACACCAGCGCCAACAGCAGCACGCCCAGCAGGGTGGCGCTCTTGCGCACGGAGGTGATCTCCGCGCCCGCCGCCACGTCCCGCCTCAGCGCCTCCACCGGCTGGACGAGGGAGGCCTTCCACGCCGGCCGCAGCGCCGCGAACGCGCTCCCGGCGATGCCGAAGAAGAGCCCCAGCCCGAGCTGCAGCGGCCCCACGCTCACGTCGGAGGTGTTCACGTTCACGTACAGGCGCGACACCGTGTCCTGCACGAAGTCCATGGCCAGCCGGGCGATGAGCACGCCCAGCGGCAGCCCGAGCACCGTCCCGACGATGCCCAGCGTCAGGGCTTCGAAGGTGAAGAGGACCCGCAGCCGCGCCCGCGTGGCGCCCAGGGCCCTGAGCGTCCCAATCTCCCGCCGCCGCTGCAGCACGCCGATGGCGATGGTGTTGTAGACGAGGAACACGCCCACCAGCAGCGCCACCGCGCTGCCCAGGTTCAGGCCGAGCTGGAAGCTGCGGACCATCTTGGCCACGCTGCCGCCGCGCCGGCTCGGGCGCTCAATTTCGAACTGCGGCCCCAGGGTCTCGCCCAGCCGCGCCTGCACGGCCTCCACGCCAACCTGGGGCTCCACCGCCACGTCGATGCGGTCCACCAACCGGTCGCGCCCGAAGGCCACCTGCGCCGAGCCGATGAACATCACCCCCACCGACCCGCCGAAGGCCTTCACCGGCCCCGACTCCTCGATCAGCGCGTGGACGATGAAGTCCTGCACCCCGTCCGGCGTGACCAGCCGGAAGGTGTCCTCCACCGCCAGCCCGTGCCGCGCGGCGAAGCGCTCGGCGACGAGGATCCGGTCCGTGGAGTTGAGGAACTCCAGGTCCTCCGCCAGCGCGCCCATGTCGCTGCCCTTCGCCTTGTAGTCGCGGAAGTAGCCGTCATCGAGCAGGTCCACGCCCATCACGTAGAGGCTCTCGCCCTCTACGCCGGCCATGGGGGCGATCACGGTGAGCCCCCCGGAGGCGTGGGTGACGCCGGGCACCTCGCGCACCTGCTCCACCAGCGCTTCGTCGAACCCCGCCGCGCTGCCTGCCACCGTCAGGTCCGCCTTGCCGGCGATGGTGTCCACCGTGGAGCGGAACGCATCCAGCACCGACTGGTTGATGGCGGCGATGCCCACCATCGTCGCCACGCCCACCGCCACACCGGCAACGGTGAGCAGCGTGCGCAAGGGCGCGTCCACCAGGTGGCGAAGGGAGATGAAGCGGAGGAGCTGGAGCATCAGGCCGCCGCGTTTCCATTCACCAGCTCGTCACCGACGATGACCCCGTCCTTCAGCCGGACGATGCGGTCCCCCACCCGCGCCGCCTTCTCGTCATGGGTGACCATCACCACCGTCAGGCCGCGCTCGCGGGTCGCCTCGCGGATGAGCCGGAGCACCTCGGCGCCGGTCTTGGAGTCCAGGTTCCCGGTGGGCTCGTCCGCGAGCAGCAGGGCCGGCTTGATGAGCAGCGCCCGCGCCACCGCCACCCGCTGCATCTCGCCGCCGGAGAGCTCGTCCGGGCGGTGGTGGTCCCGGCCCTTGAGCCCCACCTGGTGGAGCAGCTCTCGGGCCGGCCCCTCCAGCTGTGCGCGCTGCGTCCCCGACAAGAGCCCCGGCAGGACCACGTTCTCCAGCGCGGAGAGCGTGGGGAGCAGGTTGAAGAACTGGAAGATGAACCCCAGCCGGTCCCGCCGGAACTTCGACAGGTCGCCGTCGCGCATGCGGGACAGCTCCTTGCCTTCGATCATCAAGGACCCGGACGTGGGCACATCCAGCGCGCCGAGCAGGTTGAGCAGCGTGCTCTTGCCGGAGCCCGACGGCCCCATCACCGAGAGGAACTGGCCCCTGGGCACATGGAGCCTCTCCACGCTCAGCGCGCGCAGCTCCGTCTTGCCCCGGCGGTACACCCTGGCGACGTCGTGCACGTCGATCATATCTGCGTGATTCCTTCCCGGTCCGCCCACCCCACGAGCCCATTGGGCAGGCGGACGCGGACGAAGCGGCCCTCGGTCTCGAGCAGCCGCACCTTCAAACCTGAGTGAACCTCGAACGAGACCCGCGACACGCCGTTGGGCAGCTCGCGCGCCTGCAGCGCCTCCACCATCACCACCCCGTGGCGCACCTGGCTGTGCACCCAGACGTGCGCGGCGAGCACCCCGCCCGCGGGGAGCGAAGAAGCCAGCAGCACGCCCGCCAACACGCCCACCCACGTCCTTCGCCCGCGCGGCAGGAACCGGAAGAGGAACACCAGCCCGAAGCCCCCCAGCCACAGCGCGAGGAACGCCCACGTCACCGCGTCTCGGGGCGTGGCCAGCGCGAGCCGCTCCACGAACGGCTCGTCCATCACCGCGCCCACCACCTCGTCCGTCTGCCTCGCCCGGGCGATGGCGAGGTTCGCCGTCACGTCTTCGTGCGCACCGCCCACCTTCCGCGCCCGCTCCAGGTAGAGCACCGCGTGGCCGAGGTCGCCCTGGCGCAGCGCCGCGGTGCCGAGGTTGTACAGGACGTCCACGCCGCCGTAGCCGCGCGCCTCCAGCCGCTGCCACAGCTCCATGGCCCGGTCGTAGTCGCCCTGCTCGTACGCGGCCGCGCCCTGGTCGAAGAGCCCGCGGGCCTCATCCGGCGTGTAGAACGCCGCCTGGGAGAGGACGGCGGAGAGCAGGAGCGCGGGGATCATCGCCGCTCCAGGGCCTCCATGGCGGCGGCGGCGTCTTCGAGCAGCTTCTCCCGGGCGGTCACGTCTCCGCCGCCGGGCGCGTAGCGGCCCAGCTCGCACGTCTCCAGCACGCCGCGCACCTTCGCGCGGGCCTCTTCAACCACGCCCATCTCTCCCAGGCGCGCAGACAGCGCATCGTGCGTGAGCCCCATGAAGGGCTCGCCATAGCGCGCTTCGAGGAAGGAGTGCAGCGCCCGTTCGACCTCTGCGTAGAACGCCTCCGCGCTGCCGGCGTCCCGCAGCTTCTCCGCGGCCACGAGCCTGCGCCGCGCCGCGCGCGCCTTCTTCCTCCTCGTCGCGCCTTCGTCTTCTCGTCCCAGCCGGGCGCGCGCGAAGCCCAGAAGCCCCAGCCCCATCCACAGGGCCAAAGGCGAGAGCAGCGCGGGGACGAACCACGGCCGCTCCCACGAAGGCGGCCCCGGGGAGAGGAGCGCCACCGCGTGCCGCACCGGATGGATGCCGTCCGAGCTGAGCACGTTGCGCGGCCCGTCATTGCCCGCCGCGCCAGATGGAGCGCCAGGGCCCGCCACGTTCGCGGTGGCGCCCGGGCCCGTCCCCTGCCGCACCCGCACCGTCAGAGGCTCGGTGCGCGAGACCTTGTAGGCCTTCGCCTTCGGGTCGAAGTACGGGAACTCCAGCGCCGGGAAGGTGAACGTCCCGGTCTGGGTGGGCATGGCGATGTACTCCTGCGTCCTGCGCCCGCCGTACACGCCGTTGCGGACCACCGGCTTGTCGGTCGTCGTGGGCTCGTAGGTCTTGAAGCCGCGCGGCGCCTCGAAGCGGGGCACCGGCGCGTTCTTCACGTTGCCCACCCCGTCCAACGTCACCTTCACCGTCACCGGTTCGCCCAGCGCCACGTCGGTGGGGGTTGCGTCCAGAGACAGGCGCCAGCGGCCCACGTTGGTGGCCGCGAAGCCCTTCGGCGCGCCCGGCGGCAGGGGCTTCACCTCGAGGGTGACCTTGTTGCCCTTGCGGTTCACCTTGTGCCCGGCGAACAGGTAGCCGGTGGTGATCTCCGCCTCCACCGCGTTGATCTCCAGGGCTCCCGCGCGCATGGGGAACAGCGCCTTGCGCCGCAGCAGGTAGGCCCGGTACGGCACGCCGTTGAGCACCCGCTGCTCGCTGGTGAGGTTGGTCGGACTGTCGATGTCCTCGGACCAGAAGCCCTCGAGCTGCGGGAAGGTGACGCTCTCCACGCCGGCCACGTCCACGCGGCTGAAGAGGTAGACGGTCATCGTCACCTGCTCGCCGACGAAGGCCTCCTTCGAGTCCACGTAGGTGCGTAGGAAGAGGTCCGAGTCCCCGCGGGGGATCTCCGGTTCGGGGAACAGGTCCCTGGGGCTGGGGACGCCGGGGAAGCCCTGCCCGAAGAAGTCCTTGAAGGGATCCGGCAGGCCGCCCAGCCCGCCCCGTCCCCCACCGCGCTGCGCCTGCTTCGGCGGCGCCACGCTGCCGGGCTTCACCGTGATGCGGATGGCCTCCGCCACATACTTCTCCCCGCCCGCTTCGAGCCGCGACGCGCCAATGGTCAGGGTCCCGGTCTTCTTCGCGCGCAGGACGATGACCCACTGGGTCACCCGGTCGATGCGCGAGCCCTGGTTGTCGACCTTGATGGAGGTCTGGTCCACCGGCGTGCGGCTGATGACCTCGAACCCGTCGAACTCGGGCAGGTCCAGCCTCGCGCCGCGGGGCACGTTCTGCAGCACCACCGTCAGCCGCAGCGTGTCCTCGAGCCCCACCTCGTTGCGATCCACCGTCTGGTAGAACGCGAGCTCCTCCGCGCTCGCCGCCGTCGCCGCGACGAAGAGGCACACCGCGGCAAGCTTCAGGACCTCACCAGTCCTGGTCATTGGGCGGCCTCTGCTTCTTGCGCTGCTGGAATCGCCACAGCTGGTGATTCTTTTCGTTCTGCCTCATCGAATCCAACAGGTTCTCTGCCTCCTGTCGGCTGACCTCGTCCGCTTGCTCCCCGTCCGTGCCTTCGCCGGTGGAGCCCGCGCCCGCGTCCGTCATCCCCGCGTCCTGTCCGCCGTCTCCCTCACCCTGGCCCTCACCCTCACCTTCGCCGCCATCTTGCTGTCCGCCGTCTCCCTGCCCGCCGTCCTGGGCGCCGCCGTCCGCCCCGCCGTCCATGCCGCCGTCACCCGCACCGCCGTCACCCTGACCGCCATCTGCGCCTGCGTCCGCGCCGCCATCTCCTGCGCCGCCGTCTCCCGCGCCGCCGTCCGCCCCGCCGTCTGTCCCGCCGTCTTCGGTGCCGCCATCCTGCTGCGTGCCGCCGTCCTGCCCACCGTCGTGGCCGCCGTCGCCACTGCCGCCGTCCCCTTCACCGCCATCCCCGCTGCCGCCGTCCTGGCCCGCGTCCGCCCCGGCGTCCTGACCGCCATCCACGCCGCCGTCGGTGCCCGCGTCCTGGCCCCCGTCCATCCCACCGTCCTGCCCGCCGTCGAGGCCCCCGTCACCTCGTCCTTCCTCGGAAGGTGGGTCTTTGGGCGGGATCTTCCGCATCAGGACCTCGAGGTTGTGGCGGGCCTGCTCGTCCTCCGGATCCATGGCGAGCGCGCGGCGGTAGCTGGAGATGGCCTCCTTCTCACGCCCCGCGGCGGCGTGGGCGTTGCCCTGGTTGAACTGCGACTTCTGCTTCAGCGCCGCATCGTCCGTGGCCGCAGCCGCGCGCTGCCACGCGGCAATCGCCTCGTCGTAGCGCCCAAGCTTGTGCAGCGCATTGCCGATGTTGTGGTCCACCGCCGCGCGGTTGGGGACCTCGCGCCTGGCGGCCTCGAACGCGGCGAGCGCGTCTTCGTAGCGCCCTTCGTTGTACGCGCGGACGCCCCGCTCCACCGTGGGGTGGTTCTTCTCCAGGAACCCCGGCTCCGCCGCCCAGGCGGGCGTGCCGAAGACGAGCGCCACCGCGCACAGGCCGCACAGCAGCGCGCGGGTCATGGCCCCACCGCCCTTGCCGCCGCGCCCAGCTTGCGCCGCGAAGGCCGCACCAGCATCCCCAGCACCACCAGCGCAAAGCCCGGCAAGGCGTAGTGCTGGAACCGCTGCTGGTAGCGGACCGACATCCGGCTCTCGAACTCCTGCTTCTGCAGCGTGTCCACCCGGGCCACGACTTCGCTCATCGCCACGCCGCGCGGCTGGTGGAAGTACTCGCCGCCGGTGGCCTCGGCGATTCGCCGCAGCCCCGCGCCATCCAGCCTCGTGAGCACGGTGCCGCCGCCTCGGTCGCGCTTGTAGCCCACCACCTCGCCGGCGCGGTTGATCACCGGGATGGGCTCGCCGGTCTCGGAGCCGATGCCCACGGCGAACACCTTCACCTGGTTCTGCTCGAGCAACTCCAGCGCCTCGTCCACGCCGCCGGCGAGGTCCTCGCCGTCCGAGAGCAGCACCACCACCTTGTCTCCGGTGGTCCGCTCGGCGTTGGTGAGCACCGTGTTGGCGAGCGTCAGCGCGCTGCCCACGTCGGAGCCGCCCTGGGGCATGTCGTCGGGGGAGACCGCGCGCAAGAAGAGCTTCACCGCCGCGTAGTCGGAGGTCAGCGGGCTCTGGATGAACGCGTCCCCCGCGAAGACGACGAGCCCCACCCGGTCGCCCTTGAGCTCGTCGAGCAGCGTCATCAACTCCAGCTTGGCGCGCTCCAGCCGGCTTGGCTGCACGTCCCGCGCGAGCATGGACTTCGACGCGTCCAGCGCCACGACGATGTCGATGCCGGTGCGCTTCACCAGCTCGGTGTGGCTGCCGCACTCCGGCTGCGCGAGCGCGACGACGAAGAGCAGGAGCCCCGCGCCATAGAACCCCGTCTGGAGCAGCGGCCGGAAGATGGACACGCCCGGCGCCAGCAGCGCGGCGAACCGCTCGCCCAAAAGCTTCGCCACCTGCGCCTCGCGCCGCAGCGCCGCCCAGATGCCCAGGCCCACCAGCACGAAGACCACCGCCGCCAGGAGCAGATACGCGGGCTCGGCGAAGCCGGCTTCGTACCCCAGGAGCTTGAAGCGCCATGGCTCGAGCCTGGGGATCACGGGAAGACCCTCAGCACCGTGCGGCGCAGCAGGAACTCGAAGGCCAGGAGCACGAACGCCCAGAAGAGGTAGGGGTGGTAGTCCTCCGCGTAGTTCGCCGCCGCGCCGCCCTCCATCAGCTTGGAGCGCTCGAGCGAGTCGAGCACCGCCTGCAGGCCCTTCTCCAGCTCCGCCCTGTCGGTGGCGACGTAGGACTCGCCGCCGGTCATCCCGCTCATCTCCTCCAGCAGCCGGGGGTTCACCGGGAGCTCCATGTCCCGGTACGCGATGTTGCCGAAGAGGTCTCGGCCGGCCGGGAACGGGACCTTGCCGCCCTTGCCGACGAGGATGGTGTAGATGCGGATGTCGAGGGCCCTGGCCATGGCCGCGGCGTCCAGCGGGGAGATCTTCCCCGCGTTGTTGTCGCCGTCGGTGATGAGCAGCACCACCCGGCTCTCCGCCTCCGAGTCGCGCAGCCGGTTCAACGACACCGCCACCGCGTCGCCAATGGCCGTGCCGTCGGTGAGCACGCGGGTGCGGACCTGGCGGACGACCTCGCGCAGGACCTCATAGTCCAGCGTGAGCGGCGCCTGGGTCACCGCCTCACCGGAGAAGACCACCAGCCCGATCCGGTCGTTCACCCGCGAGTCCAGGAACTCCACCAGCACCTGCTTGGCCACATACAGCCGGTTCTGCGGCCGGAAGTCCGCGGCCTCCATGGAGGTGGAGAGGTCGAACGCGATGACGATGTCGATGCCCTCCACCGACAGGTCGCGCACGCGGTTGTCGCGGGTCTGCGGCCTCGCCAGGGCCAGCACCGCCAGCGCGATGCCCGCCACCCGCAGCGCCGGCAACACCGGCAACAGGTATGGCCGGATCCCGCGGCCCTTGCGCGCGAAGGCGTGGGTGGCCGAAAAGCGCAGGACCGCCCGCGAGCGCGACTCGCGCCACGCCCAGAACAGCACCAGCGGGATGGCTGCCAGGAGCAGCAGCGCCCACGGGCTATGGAGCGCTTCGGTCGGTGGCATCGAGGAGTCGGTAGCCGAACTGCAGCGCCTGCTGGCACTCGTCGGGGGTGCGGGTGGCGCGGGCGAACTTCACGAGATCTGCTTCGAAGAGGAACGCGGCGAGCGGCTGGGCGGCGAGCGCCTCGTCCTGCACCTGCCCCAGCCGGTCCAGGAGCTCCGAGGACGTGCACTCCAGCGCCTCCACGCCGTAGCGCTCGCCCAGGTACGCGCGGACGATGTCGGAGAGCCGGCTGTAGAAGGGCTTTATCTGCCCCTTCGCGGGCAGCGCCTCCGCGGCGAGCGCGTCCAGCGCCTGGCGGGTGCGCACGCCCAGGGGCAACAGGGGCGGCGGCGGCGCGGCGGCCTTGCGCAGCTCGCGCCGCTTCCACCACCGGTAGGCGAGCCACGCCAACAGCGCCGCGGCGATGAGCCCCGCCAGCACGACCAGCGGCGTCCAGCTCCGGACCGGCACCTTCTCCGGAGGCCGGATGTCGTAGAAGCCCGCGCCCTTCTGCTCCGCGTCATCCGGCAGCGCGGAGACCACCTTCACGGTGGAGGCCTCGCTCGTCCACTGCCGCTCGCCGTCCTCTGTGGCCACGTCGAACGACAGCGGCGGGAGCGCCACGTCTCCCAACTCGAACGCGGACTGCTGCAGGGTGAAGGTGGTGGTCGCCACCCGGGGCCCGTCCTTGCGCGCCCGCTGCAGATCCAGCGTCTCCAGGGGCCCTTCGGACGAGGGCGGCGCGCGCAGCTCCCAGCGCTGGTCCGCCGGGTGGGCAATGGTCAGCGTGCGCGTGAAGGGCTCGCCGAGCCGGACCTCAGGGGGCGCCACGTTCTGCGCCACCGTGTGCGGCTCGAGCTGCGCGGGGGCAGCGGCGCCGCCGTCCGCCTGCGCGAAGAGCAGGGTGCCCAGCAGGAGCGCAACCGGGGTCACTTCATCCTCCGCGCGCGCATGCGGAAGAAGCGGGCCATGGCCTGGACGTAGTCTTCGCCCGCGCGCAGCTCCACGTGGTCCATCTCCAGCTTCTTGAAGAGCTTGAGCCGCGCGTCGCGCGCCGAGCCCATCAGCCGGGCGAACTCCCCGCGCACGAACGGGTCGGACGCGTCCACCACCACGCGCTCACCGGTCTCCGGGTCCTCCAGCGACACCAGCCCCAGCTTCGGGAACTCCTGCTCCAGCGGGTCGGAGATGACCACCGGCACCAGGTCATGCTTGCGGCTGACGATGCGCAGCGGCTTCTCCAGGTCCTGCGCCAGAAAGTCGCTGATCAGGAAGGTGATGGTCTTCCGCGGGGCGATGCGGGACAGGTAGTTCAGCCCCGCGCCCAGGTCCGTGCCCCGCCCCTGCGGCCTGAAGGTGAGGATGTCGGTGACCACGCGGAGCACGTGCTTGCGGCCCTTCTTGGGCGGGATGACATGCTCGACGCGGTCGGAGAAGAGGATGAGCCCCACCCGGTCGTTGTTGGCGATGGCGGAGAAGGCGATCTGCGCCGCGACCTCGGCGGCGACCTCGGACTTGGACTGCCCCCGGGAGGCGAACTCCTTGGAGGCGGAGACGTCCACCAGCAACACCACCGTGAGCTCGCGCTCTTCGGCGAAGACCTTCACGTACGGCTCGTTCATGCGAGCGGTGACGTTCCAGTCGATGGTGCGGATTTCGTCCCCCGGCTGGTACTGGCGCACCTCGCTGAAGGCCATGCCCCGGCCCTTGAAGACCGAGTGGTACTGCCCCGCCATGGAGTCGGAGACCACCTTGCGGGTGGTGATCTCCAGCCGGCGGATGCGCTTGATGAGCTCCTGGGGAATCATCGCGGGCCGAGCAACGAGCGCTAGGGCACCTCCACCCGGTCGAAGATGCGCTGGATGATCTTCTCGCTGGTGAGGTCTTCGGCCTCGGCCTCGTAGGTGGGCGAGACCCGGTGGCGGAGCACGTCGAACCCCACCGCCTTCACGTCATCCGGCGTCACGAACCCGCGGTGGCGCAAGAACGCGTGCGCGCGGGCGGCCTGGGTCAGATACAGCGTGGCGCGCGGGCTCGCCCCGTGTTCGATGTAGTCCGCCAGATCCTTGAGCCCGTACTTCACCGGCTCGCGCGTCGCGAAGACGAGGTTGAGGATGTAGTCCTTCACCTTTTCGTCCACGTAGATGTCGGTGACCACCTGGCGCGCGCGGGCCACCTGCTCGGTGGTGACGACCTTGGCCGCCGCGGGCGAGCGGCCGGTGCTCATCCGGTCGAGGATCTGCTTCTCCTCGTCGCGGGTGGGGTAGCCCACCTTCACCTTGAGCATGAAGCGGTCCACCTGCGCTTCGGGGAGCGGGTAGGTCCCCTCCTGCTCGATGGGGTTCTGGGTGGCGAGCACGATGAACGGCGACGGCAGCTGGAAGGTCTGATCACCGATGGTGACCTGCCGCTCCTGCATCGCCTCCAGCAGCGCGGACTGGACCTTGGCCGGGGCGCGGTTGATCTCATCCGCGAGGATCACGTTGGCGAAGATGGGCCCGCGCCGCACCGTGAACGCCGCCTGGTGCTGGTTGTAGATGGTGGTGCCCACCA
>CAZQVZ010000194.1:0-10744 GCA_964596895.1 uncultured Myxococcaceae bacterium | reverse complement strand
ACGTACAGCATCGGAGACTCCACCGTGGGGTCGTAGACGAGCTGCCGCACGCGGGCGCCGGGCACGCCGCTGACCTTCTCGAGCTTCTTGTCCGGCCCCATCCGCCACAGGCCGTGGTCATCGGTGCCGATGAACAGGGACCCATCGTCGGTCGCCGCCAGTGCGTTGATCTTCTCGGTGGGCAGGCCTGCGATCTTGAACCAGTCCGCCGAGTTGTGTTCGCCCTGCTGCTGCATCCGCCACAGCCCGTATTCGGCGCTGCCGAGGTAGTACTGCCCGTCGGTGGTCTGCTGGAACGCGCGCCAGAAGTCGAAGTCCGCCTCGCTGTTGAGCACCTGGTTGAAGGTGTCCAGCTTCCAGGGCGCCTTCCAGTGGAACTCCCAGTCCCCGAGCTCGGGCGGAGGCGGGAGGATGGCGACCTTCCACTCGTTGGCCATCAGGACATCGCCGTTCTGGGCAACGCCCAGCCCGTAGTTGTAGCCAATCATCAGCGTGTGCTCGTCGCGCGACCACACCGCGTGCCGGTGCGCGTTGTAGTGGAGCCCGCGGATGCGGGTCACCCCGTGGTTGGTGCCGATGTAGACCTCGCCCTTGTACGGACCGCGCATGGCGCGCACGCAGGTGAGGACGGTGCGGTCTTCGTCGTAGCGCCAGTCGATGGAGTTGCGGATGCCCATGTTGCGCCCGCCGCCGGGGTTGGAGGTCCCGGTGCTCCGGTGCAGGTGCTCCTCGAGGACGATCTTCCCGTCGTCGGTGAGCATCACCACGTCGAGGTCGCCCTTCTTGAACTCCTCGTCGTCCGGGTCGTCGCGCAGGGGCTGCAGCAGGTCGTAGGTCCAGTAGCCCACGTACGCGCGGCCGCCCTTCCCGCCGCAGATCACCGTGGAGCCGTTCGCGAGCTTGTCGGTGCCGAAGCCCGGCGCCGCCTGGCCAATCCCGCGCACCCAGACCGGCTTGTCGGTCCCCGGCCGCAAAACGCCGATGCGGTCGTCGTCGAGGAGCCAGATGTTGTAGGCGGCGTCCACGCCCACCGACTGCACGGTGCCGAGGCCAAAGCGCGAGCTGTAGTCGAGCTTCGCGTCGAGCGGCCAGGGCCCGGGGCCCACCGGCTGCTCCGGCTCCTCGGGCTCGAGCGGCTCTACAGGGTCGACGGGCTCTTCGGGATCCGTCCGGGGATCCTCCGGGTTGCCCGAGGGCGTGCCGTTGCCCCCCGGGCGCGCCGGGTCGGTCGTCTGGCCCTGACCTCCGCCTGTACCGTCGTTGCCGCCGCACGCCGTGAGCGCCAGCGCGCCCGCCACCACCACCGCCGTCCACAACCGTCGAACCATGAGCAAAGAGCCCCTCCCGGTCTTCCCAGGGGGCAAGCCACGTGCCGGCGCAGGTGCCCCTGCTGGACGGCGGAGAATGGGAAAGGCATTGCCCACGCAGGGGCAGCGCAGGGCGCTCGAGCTTGCAGGGAGGGACCCACAGAGGGCAGGGCAGGGGTGTGCGCCCTTGCGCGGGGAGGTCGTCTCCCTGACACCGGGGACCTAGCCGGTGCGCCGCAGGGACGAGGTTCCGTCGTGCGACGTGGGCGCCTCCTGGGCGGGGATGAAGGTCATGGCGCGCTCCGCCAGGGCGAGGATGGTCAAGGAGGGGTTCACGCCCGGGTTGGCGCTCACCGCAGAACCATCCACCACGTACAGCCCCCGGTAGCCGAAGACCCGGTGCTGGTGGTCAATCACACCTGACCTCTCCGACTCCCCCATGCAGGCGCCGCCGAGGATGTGCGCGGTGGAGGGGATGCCAAAGAGGGTCTCGGTGACCAGCGTTGCCGCCACCCCGTCGAGCTTCTCTTCCACTCGCCGGGCCAGCGCCGTGGCTTCGGGGATGTTGGCGGTGGGCGCGGGGCCTTCTGCCAGGCCGGTGATCATGCCGCTGCCGAGAAGGCGCATCAGTCCCCGCGGCCGCCGGAGCCGCAGGTGGCCCTCCAGCGTCCGCATGTACAGCAGGATCATCGTCTGGCTGGCCCAGTCCGGGACCAGGTAGAGCTGCATCGTTCGTAAAGGATGCTTGACGAACATGCCGACGAGCCGAGCCAAGCGCTGGAAGAAGGTGCGGCCGTCTACGTGCGGCGCGCCCAGGAGCTTGAGCGCGCCGGACCCCGCGGAGTAGCGCACCGGCTCGAGGTGCGAATGTTCGTCCGTGTGCAGGATGGAGCCAATGGCGATGCCGTGTGACAGGTCCCGGTCCCGCTTCGGGGTGGTGACGCCGATGAGCGCCTCCGAGTTCGTCCGCACCCAGTCCCCCAGGCGGTCACTGACGCGCGGTAGGCCCTTGCGGCTGGCCTTGAGCTCGAGCAGCAACTCCACCGTGCCCAGCACCCCGCCGGCGAAGATCACGTTCCTGGCGGTGTAGCGCACGCGCTCCCGGTTGAACGGCTCCGGGCCTCGCAAGGCGCTCACCTCATAGCCGTCCGCGCCGTCCTCCGCCTCCAGAGGCCGCACCCACGTCACCTCCGTGTCCGGCTCCACCCGGCACCCCTTCTTCTCCGCGAAGTAGAGGTAGTTCTTGTCCAGGGTGTTCTTGGCGTTGAACCGGCAGCCCAGCATGCAGCCCCCGCAGGCGATGCAGCCGGTGCGCGCGGGGCCTTCGCCCGAGAAGTACGGATCTGCCACCGTCTGCCCCGGCTTGCCGAAGTAGACGGCGACGGTGGTGGGGCCAAACTTCTCCGGCCGGCCGGTCTCGTGCGCGATCTCCTTCAGCACCTCGTCCGGATAGGTCTCGAGCGGGTTGACGGTGGCCCCCAGCATCCTGCGCGCGGTCTGGTAGTGCGGCGCCAACTCCTCCTTCCACTTCGCCAGGTGCCCCCAGGAGGGGGATTCGAAGAACGCGTCGGTGGGGATGGGCAGGGTGTTGGCGTAGACGAGTGAGCCGCCGCCCACGCCCACGCCGCTCAAGACGGTGACGTGGCGGAAGAAGGTCATCCGGAACAGCCCGCGCCAGCCGAGCTTCGGCCGCCACATCCACCGCTTCACGTCCCAGTTGGTCTTCGGGAAGTCCTCGGGCCCGAACCTGGGCCCCTTCTCGAGGACGAGCACCCGGTAGCCCTTCTCCGTCAGGCGCAGCGCGCTGGCGCTCCCGCCGAAGCCGGAGCCGATGATCAGGAAGTCCCAGTCGCACGTCGTCGCCATCTGCTCCTTCAACACAAGGGTCGCTCGCGCAGCTTCCAGCCCAGGTGGGTGGCCATGCCCATCACCGACACCTGGGGGTTCACCCCGAGGCTGGTGGGCAGGACGCTGCCATCCACCACGAAGAGGTCCTTCACCTCCCACGTCTGGCCATCCGGATCCACGACCGACGAGCCTGGCCGCACGCCCATCCGGCAGGAGCCGAGCGGATGCTGCGAGGCGCACTCGAAGCGGCGCGCGGAGACCTTCTCCAGGGGGAAGCGGCGCAGGCGGTCTGCGTCGAACGGCTCTTCACCCAGCACCGGCATCACCACCTCCTTCGCGCCGGCGGCGAAGAAGTCCGCCGCGATGGTGCGGAGCAGCTCATTGGCGGTGCCGCGATCCTTCGCCGACATCCGGTAGGTCACGAAGGGCTCGCGCCCGAAGCCGCGGCGCACGAAGCCCCCGCCTTCGTCGTGGATGAGGCCGCCGAAGACCGCCATGTACGGGAGCTCGCGCCCGCGGCGGACGTGGTCGCTGCCGATGCCGGGCATGGTGGCGGCGATGACGCCCGGCGGCGTGAACAGGCTCATCAGGGTGAACCCGCGCGCCTCGAAGGCGTCGGTGTACGCGCTCTGCATCGCGCCGTGCCAGCCGTCGAGCCGCTCGGCGAAGCGGGCCATCACCCGGAACGAGGGGTGCACGGTGAGGTTTCTGCCCACCTGGTCGCTGTCCCGCCCGACGCCGGTGCGCTGCAGCAGCCCCGGGGTGTGCCAGGCGCCCGCCGCCAACACCACGCGCCGCGCGGTCACCTTCAGCCGGCCCTTGCGCCGGCCGTTCTCGTCGAGCACCCGGCCTGTGAGCCCTACCGCGCGGCCGTTCTTCACCACCACCTTCTCCACCAGGCAGTCGGACCAGACGCGGGCGCCCGCGGCGAGCGCGCGCGGCAGGTAGGTCAAGTCCACGCTCATCTTCGCCTGGTGCGGACAGCCGAAGTTGCACCGGCCGCAGCCGTCGCACCCCTTCGTGTTCCGCCGGGTGGGCTTGAGCGGGTGGCCGTTCTTCGCCGCGCCGTCCGCGAAGCGCCGGGTGGAGTTGCTGCGCATGGCCGCGGGCACCTCCTCCACGTGGATGTTCCGCTCCACCTCGCGGAAGACCGCGTCCATGTGGGGCTCGGTCAACTCGGTGAGGCCGTGCTGGTTGCGCCACTCGTGCAGCACGTAGCCGGGGGTGCGGAAGCAGACACCGCCGGTCAGCACCGAGGAGCCGCCCACGCAGCGCCCCATCATCACGTTGATGGCCGGGCTGTCTCCCACCGGTTGGGTGAGCGTGAGCCCGGAGTCCCGCCAGGTGTCGCGGATGTTCTGGCTCGGGCGGGCCCGGCCGTACTGCTCTGGCGGATGGTGGCCGCCCTCCTCGATGAGGAGCACCCCCTGGCCCGCCTCCGCGAGCAGCGCGCCGACGACGGCGCCCCCAGACCCCGTGCCCACCACCACCACGTCCGCGTCCAGCGCCAGGTCGCCTGCGTGGGTGCGCCCCTTGAAGACCTCGCCGCTCATGACCGCTTCCCCATGCAGCCGCCGGTGTAGCCCGCCTCCCGGGCCACCTCCGGGTGCTCGTAGTAGATGAGACAGATGATGGCCTTCGCCGCGAGCACCACCGCCGCCAGGGGGCCCCGCTCCATCCGCCGCAGGGCCCGCACGCGCTCGGAGACCTCCAGCCGCCACAGCGGAAGGGGAATCCAGACAGACAGCGGCGCCACGAAGCACACCAGCAGGAGCAGGAGCTTGTAGACCCCGCCTGAGCGCCAGGACGCGCGGCACAGCAGTTGGTCCAGCTCGCTCTGCAGCCAGTCCATCCGGTGGGCGGGCGGCGGGGTGCTGTCGTCTTCGGTGAAGAGCGCTTCGATGAACGCGCGGGCTATTTTCAGCGCCAGCCGGTGGCGGCCGCTCGGCGGCGAAGGGAGGGGCGCCTGGAGCGGAGGAGGGGTCACCTCATTGCCGGCAGGGACGAGTGGGAGTGAGAGCGAAGGCGGGGACTGCGGAAGTTCTGGCGGCCGCATCAGGTGAAGGAGGATGCCCGTGTGCGTCAGGTCGCGTCCAGCACCTGCCGGAGCACATCCGGGCGGTCGGTCATGATCCCGCCAACTCCGATGTCGCGCAGTGCGCGCATGGTGGGCGCATCGTCCACCGTCCAGACATTGAGCCACTTCCCGGCCCGGCGAGCGGCCTCCACCAGCGCGGCGTCCACCAGCGGCTCCCCGCCATACGAGCAGGGCAACTCCAGGACCGAGTAGCGCGGGTCCACCGGGGGCTCCTCGCCGGTCCGCACCGCGAGCACGAACGCGGTGGCCGCCTGCCGCGGGAAGAAGAGGCACGCCTGGGGGAGCGCCTCGTGCAGCTGCGCCGCCAGCGCGTCCTCCATGCTGCCCAGGCAGGTCCGCTCCACCGCGCCAGCTGCAAGGAGCGCCCGGGCAAACGCCGCGACGCCGGAGGGTAAAGCGCACTTGACGTCTATGTTGAGGCGCACGCGGGGGAGGGCCTCCAGGAGCTCGTCCAGCGTCGGGATGCGGACGCCCTGCCCTCGGAAGGGGTGGGTCCGGCCGCCATCCGGCGTGAAGTGAAACCCGGCGTCCAGCGCGCGCAGTTGGGCGAGTGAGTGTTGGGACACGGGCCCTGTGCCATCGGTGCAGCGCTCCAGGGTCTCGTCGTGGAACACCACCAGCGCGCCGTCCTTCGAGCACTGGACGTCGAGCTCCAGGACGTCGGTCCGGTGGATGGAGACCGCAGCCCCGAAGGCCTCCAGGGTGTTCTCCGGCGCGAGCGCCGCGCCGCCGCGGTGGGAGATGTGCAGCGGGGCGCGCAGCCCCCTGAAGTACCGGTGCGGCGCTGATCCTGCGTGCGCCACCTAGCGGCCCTGGAACTTCGGGGTGCGCTTCTCGTTGTAGGCGCGGAGGCCCTCGGCGGCGTCTTCGCTCTGGAAGAGGCGCTGCTGCAGTTCGCGTTCGAGCGCCAGCCCTTCGGTGAAGCCCGATTCGAGCCCGGAGAGCACCGCGCGCTTGATGTGGCCGACCGCCTTCGAGGCGCGGTTGGGCGGGACGAACTGCCGCGCCCAGGCGAGCGCGTCTCCCATCACGTCTGCGCCCTCCGCCACGCGGGTGATGAGGCCCAGGGAGAGCGCCTCGTCCACGCCCATGTTGCGGCCCTCCACCATCAGCTCCAGCGCCTTGTGGCGGCCGAGCAGCCGCGCCAGCCTCTGGGTGCCGCCGGTGCCCGGGAGCACCCCGAGGTTCACCTCCGGCAGGCCAAGCTTGAAGGTGCCGCGCGCCGCGATGCGAAGGTCCGCCGCGAGCGCGACCTCCAGGCCGCCGCCCACGCAGTGGCCGTTGAGCGCGGCGATCACCAGCTTCGGCGTCTGCTCGAGCCGGCACAGCGTCTCGTTGGCGTGCAGGCAGAAGTAGTACTTGAAGGTGGGATCCACCTCCTCGAGCATCCGGATGTTGGCGCCGGCGCAGAAGAAGCGCTGCCCCTTGCCGGTGAGCAGAAGGACGTGCACCCAGTCATCGAAGCGCGCCCTGAGGATGGCGTCATCGAGCTGCCGCATCATCGCGTAGCTGTAGGTGTTGGCCGGCGGGTCGTTGAGGGTGAGCACGGCGATGCCGTCCTGCACCTCGTACTCCACCAGCGTCTCCGAAGAGGGCGCTGTCCAGTCACGGGTCGGGGTGGTCATGACGGCGGGACGGTATCACGCAGGGTCGCGCTCGCTGGGCGCTGACGCGGGCGGTCCGGGCGGCTGTTCTGCGGACGGCGCTTCCGTGGACGGCGCTTCTGCGGCAGCCGGCGCCAGCGCAGGATGGCAGGGCAGCCAGACCCGGAAGACGGCGCCTTCTCCCGGGCTGCTGAGGACCTCGATGCGCCCTCCCGCAGACTCGACGATCTGGCGGGTGATCCACAGCCCCAGCCCGAGTCCACCATACGAACGGGCAGCCACCGCCCGCTCGAAGCGCTCGAAGATCCGCGCCTGCTGATCCGCCGGGATGCCAATGCCCTCGTCGCGAACCTCCAGCGCCACGCCCGGGTCCTCGCGGACGACGCGGACGTGCACCGGCTTGCCGTGGCCGTACTTGAGGGCGTTGGAGATCAGGTTCGTCAACACCTGGTCCACGCGCAGCCGGTCCCACTCTCCATGGACCGCCTCCGGCGCCTCCACCGAGATGGGCGAGCCCACCGCCTGCGCCGCGTCCGCCATCCGGCCCACCGCCTCCGAGACGATCTCCACGAAGTCCGCTGGCTCCGGGTCGAGCGCGAGCCGGGCGCCGGTGATGCGCGAGACGTCCAGCAGTTGGTTGACGAGCTTCTCGAGCCTGCCGGCGGAGCGCACCGCCTTCTGGATGCGGGTGAGGACCGGGTCCTCGGGCGCCCTGCGGGAGACCGCGGCGGCGCTCTGGAGTTGGAGGAGCAGGGCGGTGATCGGAGTCTTCAGCTCGTGGCCCGCCATGGCCAGGAACTCATCGCGCGCCTCCACCGCGACCCGCAGGTCCCTGTAGAGCCGGGCGTTCTGCAGCGCGAGCCCGGCGCGTTGGCCCAACTCGGACGCGAAGCGGAGGTCCTCGTCGTTGTAGTGGCGCGGGGTTTCGGCCCACACCAGCGTGATGGCGCCCAGCGCCTTCCCGCCCGCGAGCAGCGGGACCACCATGGCCGAGCGCATCCCGAGCTGGCGGATGGCCGCGAGGTGTTCGGCATCCTGGGCGGCCGCGGCGAGCAGGGGCTCAGGGATCACCGGGGCAATGACCGGCTTGCCGGTCCGAAGCACGTCGTGCACCCCGCCCGGCTGGCTCGCGTCCGGTGGGTAGCGGCGGCGGAACTCGTGCGCAAAGGCGACCCGCTCGGGGTCCACGTGCGCCACCGCGGCCGACTGGATGCGTCCGTCCGCGTCCGCGAGGTCGATGCCGCACCAGTCCGCCACCCGCGGCACCGCCTTGCGCGCGAGGCTCGCGACGATGCGCTCCTCGTCGAGCGTGGACGCGAACAGCTCGCCGGCCTCGGCGATGAAGAGGCGGTGCTCGAAGGAGCGGCGCTCGGCCTCGATGAGGCGGACCCGCTCCAGCGCGCTGGCGGCTTGCAGCGCCAGCGCCTCCATCAGGTGGCGCTCCTCCGGCTCGAAGGCACGGTCCTCGTTGAACCCCAGCCCGAGGACCCCTTCGGGCTTCTCCCCCGCCAGAAGCGGGAGCGCCGCCAGGGCCCTGGCCACGGGGCGGACCTCGCGAGCGATGGGCGCCGGGGTGGCTTGATGGATGGCCTCGGCAGACTCGAGGTACAGCGCGCGTCGCTCGAGCAGCGCCTTCGCCATGGGGCGGCCCGGCTCCAGGGGCATGTCCCGGATGACGTGGAGGACCTCGTCCGCGACGCCGGAGGCGCGGATGAGCTGGAGGCGGACCCCATCCGGGCTGACCCGGTAGATGGTTCCACCGTGGGCCCTCGACGCCTCGATCGCGCCTTCGAGTCCCACCCGCATCACCTCCTCCGGGGTGGAGCAGCCGGCGAGCGCGGCGGTGTACGCCTGCAGGCGACGTTCACGTTCAGCCGCGGCCTCCGCCTCCTCCCTCGACCGGCGCTCGGAGGCGAAGAGCTCCGCTCTGGCCGCGGCGAGGCCGGCGCGCTCCGACAGGTCCGTCAGCAAGGAGAGGTCCGCGGAGGTGTACGGCGCATCGTCGTGGCCCATCGCCACCATGAGCCCCCGGGGCCGCGCGTCCGCAGACAGCGGCGCCACCATCAGGCTTCGACACGGCGCCTCGTCGAACAAGGTCAAGGCTGCTTGACCGAGTTGCGCCCGCCAGTCGCCGTCCGGGGGATTCTCCAGGAGCACGGGCTCGCCGGAAGCGAGGACCCGCTGGGCCAGGGGGCCGTCGAGCGGAGGTGCCTGTTCGCGAAGCCGTCGCTGCAGCGCTTCCTGCTTCTTTCGATCGGGGTGACGCAGCCCCAGTCTTCCGGATGCCCCGTCGTTCGCCACTGCCCAGCAGACGAGACAGGTTCCACCCACCGCGCCCGCCACGACCTCGGCGATCTGGCCGAGCACGTCTTCGAACTCCGGAGAGGCGGCGGACAGCGTTCGCGAGGCCTCGGAGAGCAGCTGCAGTCGCCGGTGGAGCGCATGGGCCTGCGCCTCGGCCCGGCGGCGAACCGTCACATCCCTGCTGACGAAGAGGACCAATTCCGGCTTCCCCGCCTCATCGAAGATGGGGCTCGCGACATATTCGTAGAAGCGCTGCTCCCCATGCTGGTTCACCCAGGTCTCAGCGCGGACGGTCAGCCCCTGGTCGAGCACCTCCTGGGCGTCCTGCCGCCAGCGCGTGTTCATCCCGGGCTGCTCGAACCGCTCCCAGGAGCGGCCTTCGAGCTCCGACGGGGTGGCGCCCAGCTGTGCCGCCGTCCATTCGCTGATGAACGCGCAGCGCAGGTCGCGGTCCAGGGCGAGGACGTAGTCCTGGACGCCGGAGAGGATGCTCGCGAAGAGCTCCCCGCGGGAGCGGCGACCCACCGGGCTGCCGGAGCCGGCCGGCTTCTTCGGGGGGCTGACCCTCTTCCGCTTCGTCGCCAATGGGGCAGGACGGTAGTGATCTGCGGGGAGCGGCGGAACGGGGCCGCCCCGGATCGTTCACCTGTGGCCACAGCGGAGTGGGCCGCGTGCCCTCACCGCTCCACGGTCACCGCGATCCCCTGGCCCACGCCGATGCACATGGTGGCCAGCCCCCGCCCCCCGCCTCGGCGGCGAAGCGCGTGGCAGAGCGTGGCGAGGATCCGCGACCCGCTCGAGCCCAACGGGTGCCCCAGGGCGATGCCGCCGCCGAGGGGATTCACCTTCTCCCCGTCCAACTCCAGATCGCGCATGCACGCCAGCGCCTGCGCGGCGAAGGCTTCGTTCAACTCAATCAAGTCAAGGTCGCTTGACTTCCACCCGGCGCGGTCCAGCGCCTTGCGCGAGGCGGGGACGGGGCCTACGCCCATCAGTCTCGGATCCACGCCCGCGCTGCCAGAGGAGACGAAGCGCGCCAAAGGCTCCCGCCCGCCGCCCAGCTTGCGCAGGCCAGCCTCGCTGCACAGGAGCACCGCCGAGGCGCCGTCATTCAAGGTCGAAGAGTTCCCGGCGGTCACGCTCCCGCCCTTGCGGAACGCCGGCCGCAGGGACGCGAGCTTCTCCAGGGAGGTGTCCGCGCGGGGGCCTTCGTCCCGGTCGAAGCGGAGGGGGGCTCCCTTCTTCTGGGGGAGCTCCACCGGCGCCACTTCGTCCCCGAAGTGCCCGGCCGCCTGCGCCGCCACCGCCTTCTGGTGGGAGGTGAGGGCGAAGCGGTCCTGGTCCTCGCGGCTGATGCCCCGCTGCTCGGCGACGTTCTCCGCGGTCTCGCCCATCTGCTCGAGCGGGAACTGCTCGGCGAGCTTGGGGTTCGGGTACCGCCAGCCCAACGACGTGTCGTAGAGCTCCCACTTGCCGGTGGGGAAGCCGTCCGGCGGCTTGGGCATGGACCAAGGCGCGCGGGTCATGGACTCCACACCGCCGCAGAGCACCAGATCCGCGTCTCCGGTGGCGATCATCCGCGC